>NZ_JBEYRK010000030.1:0-107042 GCF_040704065.1 Streptomyces sp. NPDC047869 | reverse complement strand
TCACCGGCCTGCTGCTGGTCGCCCCGCTCGTGCTGCCCGCCTCCGGCACGGTCGAGGTCTCCGTCGAGGTCGTCACCGCGGGCCCCGTGCCCGAGGCCCCGGAACCTTCCCGGGGCGCGCCGACGGCGTTCGCGGGGTCCGGCCCGCGGTGGCTCACCAGGTGGCGGCGCGGGCCTTGTCCTCGGCCGGGAGCAGGATCCACAGCGCTATGTAGAGCAGGAACTGCGGGCCGGGCAGCAGGCAGGACACCAGGAAGACGACCCGCATCGTCGTCGCCGAGGTGCCGAAGCGGCGGGCCAGCGCGGCGCACACTCCGCCGATCATGCGGCCGTGGGTGGGGCGGGCGAGGCTGGACATCTGCGGCTCCTTCGTGGACGTCGGACGAGGCGGTCCGGTCGGCTGCCTCAACGATGTCCACAGTACGGAGACGAAGGGGGCGAAGCGTCGCTCTACGGGGCGATCCCGACCCTGGGAATCGTCGGGGTACGACCCTGAGCCAGGTCCTCCTGGACGGTGACCTGCCCGGGCGCACCGGGTGCCCGCGCGGCCCGCCGGCGCAGCCGGGCCCGGCCGGCCGGGACCACGGCCAGGTGGGCCAGGGCCACGCCCACGGTGTTCAGCAGGAGCGAGTCGACGTCCACGACCCGGCCGGGCACGCCGGTCTGCAGCAGGGCGATGCCGGTGGAGACCAGGGCGCCCGCGGCGGTCGTACGGACCAGGGAGGCGAGCGGTGACACGGCGAGCCTGCCGTGCGCCGCGGGCAGCAGCACCCCCAGCGGCGCGAGCAGCGCCAGCCCCTCGGCGATGCGTCTGGCCGCCTGGGCCCCGCCCAGCGCCAGATCGGCCCGCAGGCCGGCCAGCGGACGCAGATTGGCGGGCATCACCCAGGGCACGTCCAGCGGTCGCAGCATCAGCCAGGCGACGAGCCCGAGATGGGCGGCGAGGAGGACACCCCCCGCCACACGGATACGGATCGCGGCGCTGCCGCCGATGGAGCCTTGACGCTGCACGCCCCCCAAGACGCGCCCCTGTGCACAATCGGTTCCGCAACGGTCACGGGGACGCGCGTGAGGCGTCCGCCACACCCGGGCGGCGCCGGCCCCTCAGGCCGCGGTGACCTCGCTCGACGGCGGGTCCGTGCTGCCCGGGCGGTTGCGGACGGTGTCGGTGCACTCGTAGCGGCGCAGCGGGGCGGGGGCCGGGCCGCCCAGGATCACCGAGCCGTCGCCCTCCGCCGCCGCCGAGTCGGACAGGGTGCACACGATCTGGGCCAGGGCGTAGGAGGTCAGCCGGGCCGGGGTGGCGCTCAGCCGCAGCGTGTCCTCCGGGTCCTTGTGGGAGGGCCCCGCCACGCCCAGGCCGCCCGGCACGTACGTGGTGTAGCCCGCGGCCTTCTCCGAGGCCGAGGGGGACGCGGCGAGCTGGGCCAGCAGGCCCTGGGCCACGATGACCCGGCGCCGCGCGTCCGGGGTCCCCTCCGGGACGCGCACCGTGCGGTCCACGGCGACCAGGGAGGACCCGCACAGCAGGAACACCTGTACCGGCACGCCGTGCGCGGACTGGGTCGTCACGTCCGGCGCGGTCAGCGAGCACGGCACCCGGGAGGGCGCCGCGCCGAAGTCCGTCGGCACCTCGGTGGGCCGGATCCCGCACCCGGCGAGCACCGTGGTCAGGAGGGAGGCCGCGAGCAGACGTCGTACGGTCCGGGCCGTCGGCGCGGTCCGTTCGGTCCGTGCGGTCATGATCCCTCCTTCCCGGTGGTGTTCCCGGCCTTGTCGTCCCTGGTGTTCTCGTCGTCCTCCGCCGTCAGCCGGGAGGCGTCCCGTGGCAGCCGCAGTGTGAACACCGCGCCGCCCTCCGGTGAGTTGGCGGCGGTGATGCCGCCGCCGTGGATGTGGGCGTTCTCCATGGCGATGGACAGGCCCAGGCCGCTGCCCTCGGAGCGCGGCCGGGAGGCGCTGGCCTTGTAGAAGCGGTCGAAGACGTGCGGCAGGACGTCCTCGGGGATGCCCGGCCCGTGGTCGCGCACCGCGATGACGAGATCGTCGCCGTCGATCCGCACCGACACCCTGACCGGCGATCCGCCGTGCTTGAGGGCGTTGCCGATCAGGTTGGCCAGTATGACGTCCAGGCGGCGCGGGTCCAGCCGGGCGTGCCGTCCGCGCTCGGCGTCCAGCTCGACCGCGTCCAGCCAGGCGCGGGCGTCGATGCAGGCGGTGATCTGGTCGGCGATGTCCACGTCGTCCATGACCAGCCGGGCGGTGCCCGCGTCGAAGCGGGTCACCTCCATCAGGTTCTCGACCAGGTCGTTCAGCCGCCGGGTCTCGCTGACCACGAGCCGTACGGCGGGCTCGATCATCGGGTCGATGCTCCCGGCGTCGGCGTCCAGCTCCTCCTCCAGCACCTCCGTCACGGCGGTGATGGCGGTCAGCGGGGTGCGCAGCTCATGGCTCATGTCCGCCACGAAGCGGCGCGAGGACTCGTCCCGGGCGGCCATGTCGGCGACCCGTTTCTCCAGCGCCTCGGCCGCGTTGTTGAACGTCCGTGAGAGATCGGCCAGTTCGTCGGTGCCGGACACGCTGAGCCGGGTGTCCAGCCGGCCCTCGCCGAGCCGGCGGGCGGCCACCCCGAGCCGGTGCACCGGCTTCAGCACGGTCGTGGCGGCGGCCTGCGCGAGCAGCGCGGAGCCGATCAGGGCGAGGCCGGTCGCGATCCCCAGCGACCAGGCCAGCGAGTTCAGGTCCTTGGCCTCCGGCTCCAGCGACTTGGCCAGATAGCCCGTCGGCCCGCCGCCGGCCAGCCGAGCCCCGGCCACCAGGTAGGGCGTGCCGTGGTCGTCGACCCGCTGCCAGTACAGGTGGTACGGCGCCTTGTTGCCGTCGGTCACCTTCTGCCGCTTGTTCACCGCCGCGCGCAGCGAAGCCGGCACGTCCTCCAACGAGAAGCCGTTGATCCCGCCCGAGGTGCCGTACACCGTCTTGCCGCGCGCGTCCTCGGCGACCAGCAGCACGCTGAAACGCTGGCTGCTGCCGGCCATCTGGCCCGCCGCGCGCTGGAGTTCGTCCTGGGTGGGGCGCGCGGGCAGCGCGCCCGCCCGGTTCTGCATCTCCTGCTGGAAGTCGCGCAGCACCGCGTCCTGCGCGCGCGTCAGCACGGCCTCCCGGTTCAGCCAGTACGCGATGCCCGACGCCGACACCGCGGCGGTGAGCGCGACCAGCGCGAAGACGACGACCAGCCGCAGCCTGAGACTGGTGAACCGCAGCCGCGACACACTTTTCCTGCGCCCGGCGGCCCAGCCGCGCGGCCCGCCTCGCGTATCGGTCACTGAGGAGAGTCCAGGCGGTAGCCGACACCACGGACGGTACGGATCAGGGTCGGGGAGGAGGGCACGTCCTCCACCTTGGCGCGCAGCCGCTGCACACACGCGTCCACCAGACGCGAGTCGCCCAGGTAGTCGTGCTCCCACACCAGCCGCAGCAACTGCTGCCGGGAGAGCGCCTGACCGGGCCGGCGGCTCAGCTCCAGCAGCAGCCGCAGCTCGGTCGGCGTGAGCTGCAGGTCCTCGCCGTTCTTGGTCACGGTCATCGCGGAGCGGTCGATGACGAGGCTGCCGAAGGTCGCCGAGTCGCTGGACTCACGCTCCCCGCGCCGCAGCACGGCCCGGATCCGGGCGTCCAGCACCCGGCCCTGGACGGGCTTCACGACGTAGTCGTCGGCACCGGACTCCAGCCCGACCACCACGTCGATGTCATCGCTGCGGGCGGTCAGCAGGATGATCGGAAGCTGGTCGGTGCGCCGGATGCGCCGGCACACCTCGAACCCGTCGATGCCGGGCAGCATCACGTCCAGCACGATCAGATCCGGCCGCTGCTCGCGCAGCAGCTTCAGACCGTCCTCACCACTGGCAGCGGTCGCCACCCGGTGTCCCTGGCGCGTCAGGGAGAGCTCCAGGGCCGTGCGGATGGCGTCGTCGTCCTCGATCAGCAACAGGGAAGGCACGGGCTCATTCTGGCCCATGGACGGGGTGCGGATCGACCGGTGAGACGGAGATCGCGGTGCCGGGTCCCCCACGGCAGCCCCGGCGCGCCCCGGCGGACCGTTGCGGCCCGTGCCCGGCGAGACCGCGCCGCCCCTCCCGCGCAGCCCCTCTGACACGCCCCGGCCCGGCCCCTGTGACAGGTCTGTGACAGTCGGCGGACACGGCCATGAAGGTCGCTCGGCAAGCTTTTCGGCACAGGCAAGGAAGCACGACCGAGCAGGCCGGGGAACCGGAAGTCCACGACGGGGAGCGCGAGATGAACACGCTGCACAGCATCAGCACCAGCGCAGTGGTCACGCGTCTGCACGACGTGCACCGGGGACCGGAGAAGTCCGGTGCTGATGGGGGTACCTCCCGCGCGAGCGTGTTCGAGCGTGGGGGAGGGCGGGGGTGCGCTCGCGGTACCGGGCGTCAGCACACCGGTTACATGACGGTGGTTGACGCGCGCACGGGGGAGGCGCACGGGGGAACCGCGTACGGGGAGGAACCGGGGGAGCGTCGCTCGCTGACCGAGGCGGAGTTCACCGCCTACGTCCAGGAGCGCCGCGCCTCCCTGTACGCCACCGCCTACCACCTGACCGGCGACCGCTTCGAGGCCGAGGACCTGCTGCAGAGCGCGCTGTTCTCGACGTACCGGGCGTGGGAGCGGATCAGCGACAAGGCGGCGGTCGGCGGCTATCTGCGCCGCACCATGACCAACCTGCACATCAGCGCCTGGCGGCGCCGCAAGCTCAACGAGTACCCGACCGAGGAACTGCCGGAGACGCCCGGTGACACGGACGCGATGCGCGGCACCGAACTGCGCGCGGTCCTGTGGCAGGCGCTGGCCCGGCTGCCCGAACTCCAGCGCACCATGCTGGTCCTGCGCTACTACGAGGGCCGTACGGACCCGGAGATCGCGGAGATCCTCGGCATCAGTGTCGGCACGGTGAAGTCCAGCATCTGGCGGTCCCTGCGCCGGCTGCGCGAGGACGAGGTCCTCAGCTTCGGCCGTGACGAGGAGAACGCCTTCGGCGAGCTGGTCGCCTGAGGTCGGGGGGGAGTACCGGGGGAACGGGGGACCACTGGGGGGTGGAACCCACGGGGGAACACGGGGGAGCGAAAAGGAGCGGGACTGGCGGGCCTCGGCCCGTCCAGTCCCGTCTCGCGTTCGGCGTGCCCCGCGGCCGCCTTGGGCCCTGATCCGCCGGACGGGCCCTACGCCACCGTCCGCTGCGGAGCCCGCCGGCCCGCCGTGGCCATCCGGTCCAGCGCCTCGTCCCGGTCGCAGGGGTGGGCGCCCAGGGACACCTGCCGGGCCACGATCGACCGTTCGGTGAGCATCAGCCGCCAGCCCCGCCGCAGCAGGAACGGCACCGACTTGCGGCCCTCCCTGAGGTCCCGCAGGAAGCGCCGGCGGAAGGTGGTGACCGAGCCCCGGCTCAGGCACAGCGCGTCGGCCAGCACGCCCCTTTCCCGGCAGCGCTTCACGATCTCGGCGGCGAAGATGCCCTCCGCGATGAACAGCGGCGCGGGTCCTATGCTCAGCGTCTTCTCGCCGGTACGGGCGCTCAGCGAGATGTCGTACACCGGTACGGATGTCGCTCCCGTGGCGCACAGCCGGACGATGGCCTCGACCGCGACGTCCGCGTCCCAGGACGCGGGGTGGTCCCAGTCGATGTCCGAACTCCCGTCCACCAGGGGCAGGGTCGGGTCGCCGGCCTCCTTGTAGAAGTCGTCGAGGCGCAGCACGGGCAGCCCGGAACGGGCGGCGACGAGGGACTTGCCCGAACCCGAGGGGCCGCAGAGCAGTACGACACGGGCGGGGGACGGCGGATGAAGGCTCACGGAACACCAGTTTGACGCATGGCGGCGCTCCTGCCGACCCCGCGGGTCGGCTTTGGAGCGCGCGTCACATCTCAACTACCCTGAGTGCCGATCTGTTTACCCTGAGCACCAGAAGGCGGCACCGGCGATGGCCCGACACACTTCCTCCCAGCACCCCACCGTGCAGCGTGCCCTGATCGCCCTCGCGGCCGTGGGAGCGGCGCTGGGAGCGGGCGCGGCGTCCGCGCACGCGGAGGGCGGCGCCCGGCTCGCCGACGCGCCCGCCTCGCTCGGCGACCTCGACCCGGCGGCGGGCCTGACGTCCGTCACCGGCGCGGTCGGCCACGCCACCGGCCCGGTCTCCGCCATCAAGCCGAACCCGCTCGCGGGCACCGGAGTCGACCCGCTGGACAACGGCGTCGCCACCCAGATCGCCGACTTCAAGCCGGTCGACTCCCGTGATCTGACCCGGCCGGTCGCCGAGGCGGACTCGTTCGGCAGCCTGCCGGTGGTGGGGCAGGCCATGAGCCCGCAGGGCTGACCGGCGCCGCCCGGCCGGCGCCCCGGTACGACGAAGAGCCGCGCCACCCCCGGACGGAGGGGTGACGCGGCTCGCTCGTGTGGGCGTGGGGCGGCTCAGTACGACGAGCCGGACGCGCCCAGGGAGCCTGTCGGGTGCCAGACCGTCTTGGTCTCCAGGAACGCCGTCATGCGGTCGGTGCCCGGCGTCTCCGAGTAATCCACAGGCTGTGGACGCAGGACGCGCTTGAGGTTGTCCGCCGCCGCGATCTCCAGCTCCTTGGCCAGCGGCTCGTCGGCGCCCGCGAGGTCGATCGCGTTGACGTCCTGGTGCGCGGCCAGCGGCGTGGCGATCTCCGCCGTACGGCCCGACAGGACGTTGACGACACCGCCGGGGACGTCGGAGGTGGCCAGCACCTCGCCCAGGGACAGGGCGGGCAGCGGGGCCTTCTCGGAGGCGACCACGACCGCCGTGTTGCCGGTGGCGATCACCGGGGCCACCACCGAGACCAGCCCGAGGAACGACGACTCCTGCGGGGCCAGGACGGCGACCACGCCGGTCGGCTCGGGGGAGGAGAGGTTGAAGAACGGGCCCGCGACCGGGTTGGCGCCGCCCACCACCTGGGCGATCTTGTCGGTCCAGCCCGCGTACCAGACCCAGCGGTCGATCGTGGCGTCCACGACCGCCGCCGCCTTGGACTTCGACAGGCCCTCGGCGTCCGCGACCTCCCGGACGAACTGCTCCCGGCGGCCCTCCAGCATCTCCGCGACGCGGTAGAGGACCTGGCCGCGGTTGTAGGCGGTCGCGCCGGACCAGCCGCCGAACGCCTTGCGCGCGGCGACCACCGCGTCACGGGCGTCCTTGCGGGAGGACTGCGGGGCGTTGGCCAGCCACTTGCCCTTTGCGTCGGTCACCTCGTACACCCGGCCGCTCTCGGAACGCGGGAACTTCCCGCCGACGTACAGCTTGTAGGTCTTGAAGACACTGAGCCGATCAGACATCGAGGTACGCCTCCAGGCCGTGGCGGCCGCCCTCGCGGCCGAAGCCCGACTCCTTGAAGCCGCCGAACGGCGAGGTCGGGTCGAACTTGTTGAACGTGTTGGACCAGACGACACCGGCGCGCAGCTTGCCCGCGACGGCGAGGATCCGGGAGCCCTTCTCGCTCCAGATGCCCGCCGACAGGCCGTACGCGGTGTTGTTGGCCTTGGCGACCGCCTCGTCGGGCGTGCGGAAGGTGAGGACCGACAGCACCGGGCCGAAGATCTCGTCGCGGGCGATGGTGTGCGCCTGGGTGACGTTGGTGAAGAGCGTCGGTGCGAACCAGTAACCGGAGCCCGGCAGTTCGCAGGCGGGGGACCAGCGCTCGGCGCCCTCCGCCTCACCCTGCTCGGCGAGCGCGGTGATCCGGGCGAGCTGCTCGGCGGAGTTGATCGCGCCGATGTCGGTGTTCTTGTCGAGCGGGTCGCCGAGCCGCAGGGTGGACAGCCGGCGCTTGAGGGAGTCGAGCAGCTCGTCGTGGATCGACTCCTGGACCAGCAGCCGGGAGCCCGCGCAGCAGACCTGGCCCTGGTTGAAGAAGATGCCGTTCACGATGCCCTCGACGGCCTGGTCGATCGGCGCGTCGTCGAAGACGATGTTGGCGCCCTTGCCGCCCAGTTCGAGGGTGAGCTTCTTGCGGGTGCCGGCGACGGTGCGCGCGATCTCCTTGCCGACGTTCGTCGACCCGGTGAACGCGACCTTGTTCACGTCCGGGTGCGCGACGAGCGCGGCGCCCGCGTCGCCGTAGCCCGGGAGAATGTTGACGACACCCTTGGGCAGGCCCGCCTGGCGGCAGATGTCCGCGAAGAACAGGGCCGACAGCGGGGTCGTCTCGGCGGGCTTCAGCACGACCGTGTTGCCGGTCGCCAGCGCCGGGGCGATCTTCCACGCCAGCATCAGCAGCGGGAAGTTCCACGGGATCACCTGGCCGGCGACGCCGAGGGGCCTCGGGTCCGTGCCGAACCCGGCGTGGCCGAGCTTGTCGGCCCAGCCCGCGTAGTAGAAGAAGTGCGCGGCGACCAGCGGGAGGTCCGCGTCCCGGGTCTCCTTGATCGGCTTGCCGTTGTCCAGCGTCTCCAGGACCGCCAGCTCGCGGCTGCGCTCCTGGATGATGCGGGCGATGCGGAACAGGTACTTGGCGCGCTCGGAGCCGGGCAGCGCCGACCACTTCTCGAAGGCCTTGCGGGCGGCCTTCACGGCGCGGTCGACATCCTCGGCGCCGGCCTGCGCGACCTCGGAGAGCACCTCCTCCGTCGACGGCGAGACCGTCTTGAAGACCTTGCCGGCGGCGGCCTCGGTGAACTCGCCGTCGATGAAGAGGCCGTAGGAGGGAGCGATGTCGACGACCGCGCGGGACTCGGGCGCCGGTGCGTAATCGAATGCGGATGCCATGGTGATCAGTCCACCGTCACGTAGTCGGGGCCGGAGTAGCGGCCGGTGGCCAGCTTCTGACGCTGCATCAGCAGGTCGTTCAGGAGCGAGGAGGCGCCGAAGCGGAACCAGTGGTTGTCCAGCCAGTCCTCGCCCGCGGTCTCGTTGACCAGGACCAGGAACTTGATGGCGTCCTTGGTGGTGCGGATGCCGCCGGCCGGCTTCACACCGACCTGGACGCCGGTCTGGGCGCGGAAGTCGCGGACGGCCTCCAGCATGAGCAGGGTGTTGGCGGGCGTGGCGTTCACCGCCACCTTGCCGGTCGACGTCTTGATGAAGTCGGCCCCAGCGATCATGCCCAGCCAGCTCGCCCGGCGGATGTTGTCGTACGTCGACAGCTCACCGGTCTCGAAGATGACCTTCAGCCGGGCGCTCGTGCCGCAGGCCTCCTTCACGGCGACGATCTCGTCGTACACCTTGAGGTAGTTGCCCGAGAGGAACGCGCCACGGTCGATGACCATGTCGATCTCGTCGGCGCCCGCGGCGACGGCGTCCCGGACGTCGGCCAGCTTCACCCCGAGGGCGGCCCGGCCGGCCGGGAAGGCGGTGGCGACCGAGGCGACCTTCACGCCGGAACCGGCGACGGCCTCCTTGGCGGTGGCCACCATGTCGGGGTAGACGCAGACGGCCGCGGTCGCGGGGGTGGTCCGGTCCGTCGGATCGGGATGGACCGCCTTGGCGCCGAGCGCCCGGACCTTGCCCGGGGTGTCCGCGCCTTCCAGCGTCGTCAGGTCGACCATCGAGATGGCGAGGTCGATGGCGTACGCCTTCGCGGTGGTCTTGATGGAACGGGTGCCGAGAGACGCGGCGCGCGCCTCCAGGCCGACCGCGTCGACGCCGGGCAGCCCGTGGAGGAAGCGGCGCAGCGTGCTGTCGGACGCGGTGACGTCAGCGAAAGGCTGTGCGAGGGATGCAGTGGTGGGCATGGTCACCAGACGAGCATATCTACGCGCGTAGCGGATGGGAAGTCCCGAGCGCTCACCACCTGTCCGGCGATCACGGATGAGCGCTCGGCCCGGGGCGCGCGGGAACGCTTCGCCGACGTCGGGCAGAATCGGCACCATGACGACCCCGGACCACCAGTCACCCGAGCCGCGGCCCACCGCCAAGGACGTGATCTACCGCTCGCCCATGGCACTCGTGGCCGGTGTGCTGCTGCTGGCGCTCGCCTGCTGGCTGGGCTTCGACGCGCTGGTCCGCGGGCACGGGCGCACCCCCTGGCTGGCGCTCGCCACGCTGATCCTCGCCGTGCCGCTGGTGGTCGCCTTCACTCTGCGCCCGGCGGTGTTCTCGGGCGAGGACCGGCTCCGGGTCCGCAACCCCTTCCGGTCGGTCACCCTGCCCTGGGGCGAGGTCGCCTCCCTGCGTTCCGGCTACACCAACGAGGTCGTGGCCAACTCGGGCGACAAGTACCAGCTCTGGGCCGTTCCCGTCTCGCTGCGTGCCCGCAAGAAGGCGGCACGCCGGCAGGCCCGCGCGGACGCGGCGGCCCGGGGCGGCCGGCCGGGCGGGTCCGGCGCCTTCGGCCTCGGCGGCGTGCTCGGCGGCCTCGGCGACCAGGACGGCCCCACCCGCGCGGAGTCCGACCAGATCATCGCCGACTTGCGGGCCACCGTGGAGCGCCGGGGCCCGGCCAAGACGGCCCAGGGCGAGGTGACGGTGCGCTGGGCCTACGAGGTGATCGCCCCCGCGGTGGCCGGGGCGGTGCTGCTGGCGGTGCTGCTGGCGGTGGGCTGAATCCGGCCGGTGGCATGGACCGGCGAGGCCGACGGGGCGGAGCGTGGCCGCGAAGCGTCAGACGGCGACCACGTGCACGTCCGTCGGCGCGAGGACCGTCAGGTAGGCGTGGATGTCACCGGGGTCGGTGGTGAAGATCACCGCGCTGCCGTGCCGGGCCGCCGCCAGGGCCACCCAGGCGTCCACCGCGTCCGGCCGCTTCTTCGCCGGCAGAGCCGCCCGCCCCAGGGCCGTGCCGATGCGCCGCCAGTCCGCGAGGTCCGGGCCCGTCGCACAGGCCAGGCACTCCGGACGGCCCGCCTTCGTCTCACGCATCGGCGGCGCGGACGTACGGACCTGCGGGACCGTGCAGTCCTTCAGGGCGCCGGACAGGGCGTGCACCAGCGCCGGCTGGGGGCGCCACACCTGGGCGAGGACCGGGCCGAGCACCAGCGCCCGGTGCGGGACCGCGCGCAGTCCCTCGTGGAGCGCCACCGCCTTCGCCTTCCGGTCGGCGAGCGCGATGAGCATGCCGGTGTCGTAGACCGGAACCCGTGCGGTCACGCGGCGTTTCCCGGGCGGCGGCCCTGCCGGTCCCGGCCCTGGACGAGTCCCAGGGCCTCCTCGACCTCACGGCGTTCCTGCTCGGTCAGTTCCACGGCCGGTTCCGGGGCAGGTCCGGCGGGCAACCCCTCCGCCGCCCGCTCCGCCCCGGCGATGAGCGCGTCCACCTCGGCGAACTGCTCCTCTATGGCGTCGCTCTCCGCCATCTGGCGTGTCGCGGCATGCACCAGGTACGCCGAGACGTCCATGCCCGCCCGTTCCGCGTGCTGTCTGATGCGTTCGGCCTGGTCCTGCTCCAGGCTGATGCTGATGCGCGTCTTGGCCACGGAGACAGCGTAATACGCGTATGACGGCCGTGCGAGACGGCGGGGGCCACCGGGCACGCCCTCCGGCCCCGGAGCACGCGTCACGTACCGCCCCGTTCCGCCCGGGTCCGCCGCCCGCCCTGTACGGCGGACCCTCGGGGTACGACGGTCAGAGCCCCGCGGCCGCCGAAAGGTCGCGCTTCAGGGCCGCCAGGAGTTCGCCGGCCCTGGTGCGGGCCGCCGGGAGGGCGGCGTGGTCCGGGGCCGGGACGACGACCTCCAGGTAGCACTTCAGCTTGGGCTCGGTGCCGCTGGGGCGGACGACGACCCGGGCGCCGTCGAGCGTGTAGCGCAGGCCGTCGGTGGGCGGCAGCCGGTCCGTGCCCCGGGTCAGGTCCTCGGCGCGGGTGATGGCCAGGCCCGCCAGCTCGGTCGGGGGCCGCTCGCGCAGCCGGCGCATGGCGTCCGAGATCACGGAGAGGTCCTCGACGCGCACCGAGAGCTGGTCGGTCGCGTGCAGCCCGTGCTCCACGGCCAGGTCGTCGAGCAGGTCGAGCAGGGTGCGGCCCCGTTCCTTGAGCGCCGAGGCCAGCTCGGTGATCAGCAGCGCGGCCGTGATGCCGTCCTTGTCCCGCACGCCCTCCGGGTCGACGCAGTAGCCGAGCGCCTCCTCGTAGCCGTAGCGCAGGCCGTCCACGCGGGCGATCCACTTGAATCCGGTCAGGGTCTCCTCGTACGGGAGCTTCGCGCTCTCGGCGATGCGGCCGAGGAGGGAGGAGGAGACGATCGACTCCGCGAAGGTGCCGGTGGCCCCGCGTCCCACCAGATGGGCGGCGAGCAGCGAGCCCACCTCGTCGCCGCGCAGCATCCGCCAGTCGGCGCCGTCCCGGACGGCCACGGCGCAGCGGTCGGCGTCCGGGTCGTTGGCGATGACCAGGTCCGGGTCGGTGGCGCGGGCACGCGCGAACGCCAGGTCCATGGCGCCCGGCTCCTCCGGGTTGGGGAAGGCCACGGTCGGGAAGTCCGGGTCCGGGTCGGCCTGCTCGGCGACCAGCACCGGCTCCGGGAACCCGGCGCGGGCGAACGCGGCCAGCAGGACGTCCCGGCCGACGCCGTGCATCGCCGTGTAGACCGTGCGCGCGGTACGCGGCGAGCCGGCGTCCAGGACGGCGTCCGTACGGGCCAGATAGGCGTCCAGGACCGAGTCGTCCAGCGTCTCCCAGCCGGACTCCGGACGGGGGACGTCGTTCAGCGAGGCGATCGCGTCGATCTCGGCGGCGATCTCCGCGTCGGCGGGCGGGACGATCTGGGAGCCGTCGCCCAGGTAGACCTTGTAGCCGTTGTCCCGGGGCGGGTTGTGGCTGGCGGTGACCTCCACGCCCGCGACCGCGCCCAGGTGCCGGACGGCGAACGCCAGGACCGGGGTGGGCAGGGGGCGCGGCAGCACGGCGGCCCGCAGGCCGGCGCCGGTCACCACGGCGGCGGTGTCCCGGGCGAAGTCGGCGGACATGTGGCGGGCGTCGTAGCCGATGACGACCAGCCCGGCGTCCTCGCCCCTGTGGGAGGCACCGTTCTTCCTCAGGTACGCGGCGAGGCCGGCCGCGGCACGGATGACGACCGCGCGGTTCATGCGCATCGGGCCGGCGCCCAGCTCGCCGCGCAGGCCCGCGGTGCCGAACTGGAGGGTGCCGGAGAACCGGGCGGCCAGTTCGGACACGTCACCGGCGTCGATCAGCCCGGCCAGTTCCTCGCGGGTGCGCGGGTCGGGGTCCTCGGCGAGCCATGCCTTGGCCTTGGCGATGAGTTGGTCGTGCACCTTGGGATCAACCTCTCCTCAGTTCCTGCCGGAGGCTTCGCCCCCGGACCCCCGTTCCGCACCGCCCCACCGGTCCGGCCGGCGGGCGGGCGGTCTCTCAGATCCTGCCCAGTACCTGCGTCAGCAGCTGACCCATGCGCGCCGCCGAGTCGCGGCCCGCCTGCAGGACCTCCTCGTGGTTCAGCGGCTCGCCGGTCATGCCCGCCGCGAGGTTGGTGACCAGGGAGATGCCCAGCACCTCGGCGCCGGCCTCGCGGGCGGCGATGGCCTCGAGCACCGTGGACATGCCGACCAGGTCCGCGCCGATGACGCGGGCCATGCGGATCTCCGCCGGGGTCTCGTAGTGCGGGCCGGGGAACTGCGCGTAGACGCCCTCCTCCAGGCTGGAGTCGATCTCCTTGCACAGGGCGCGCAGACGCGGGGAGTAGAGGTCGGTGAGGTCGACGAAGTTGGCGCCGACGATCGGCGAGGTCGCCGTCAGGTTGATGTGATCGCTGATCAGCACCGGCTGGCCGGGGCGCATGCCCTCGCGCAGACCGCCGCAGCCGTTGGTGAGGACCACGGTCTTGCAGCCGGCGGCGACGGCCGTGCGGACGCCGTGCGCGACGGCGGCGACCCCGCGGCCCTCGTAGTAGTGCGTGCGGCCGAGGAAGACCAGGGCGCGCTTGTCACCGAAGGAGTACGAGCGGATCTTGCCACCGTGCCCCTCGACGGCCGGCGGCGGGAAGCCGGGCAGCTCGGTGACCTGGAACTCGGCGTCGGGGGCGCCGAGGGCGTCGACGGCCGGAGCCCAGCCGGAGCCCATCACGAGGGCGACGTCGTGGGTCTCGGCGCCGGTCAGTTCCCGCAGGCGCGCGGCGGCGGCGTCGGCGGCGGCGTAGGGATCGCCCTGGATGTCGTCCGGAAGAAGAGATGCGTTCACGCCGACGAGGGTAGCCGGTTCTCTCCTACGCGCGTAGATGACGGAGCCAACGGGACGGCGATCGTTGTCTTGTCGTTTCCAACGAGACGCGGTCCCGGCCGGGGGCGCCCGGTGCGCGGCTGCCGCTAACACGGCCGCTTGCGCAGCTCCATCACGTAGTCGTGGGGCGCGCCCGCCGATTCCGCCGCGTCCGCGATCTCGCCCAGGTAGCGGGCCGAGGGCAGTCCGCCCTCGTAGCCGTTGAGGGCGTACACCCAGGCCGGTTCCTCGCCGTCCAGGGTGTGCACGCGGACCCGGACGCGGCGGTAGATCTCCAGACCCACGCCCTCCCACCGGTCGAGGGACTCCTCGTCCATCGGTGCGATGTCGTACAGGCCGACGAAGACCTGGGCCCCCGGCTCCTCGACGATCGTCGCCAGCGCCCCCTCCCAGCCCAGATGCTCGCCGCCGAAGGTGAGCCGCCAGCCGTTCAGCCAGCCCACGGCGCGCTGCGGGGAGTGCGGGGCGCGGCGGGACATCAGCCGGGCGTCGAGGTTGCCGGCGTACGCGGCATAGAGCGACATGCACGAAGAGTACGGCAGCCGAAACTCCCGTCCCGCGTGTCCCAAAGGCACCGGCGGGCGCCCCGGGGCAGATGCACCTTGAAGCGTGCGGGACAATGGGGTACGTGACTCGGATCGTGATCATCGGTGGCGGACCCGGCGGATATGAAGCGGCCCTGGTGGCCGCCCAGCTCGGCGCGGAGGTGACCGTCGTCGACTGCGACGGTCTGGGCGGAGCGTCGGTGCTGACCGACTGCGTGCCGTCGAAGACCCTTATCGCTACGGCCGAGGTGATGACCACCTTCGACTCCTCCTACGAGGAGCTCGGCATCATCGTCGCCGACGACACTCCGCCGCTGGAGCAGGCGGCCCGGGTGGTCGGCGTGGACCTCGGCAAGGTCAACCGCCGGGTGAAGCGGCTCGCGCTCGCCCAGTCCCACGACATCACCGCGTCCGTGACCCGGGCCGGCGCCCGGGTCATGCGCGGCCGGGGCCGGCTCGACGGCATGCAGGCCCTGGACGGTTCCCGCAAGGTCGTCGTCACCGCCGCCGACGGCACCGAGGAGACCCTCACCGCCGACGCCGTCCTCATCGCCACCGGCGGTCACCCGCGCGAGCTCCCCGACGCCCGGCCCGACGGCGAGCGCATCCTCAACTGGACGCAGGTCTACGACCTCACCGAGCTGCCGGAAGAGCTGATCGTGGTCGGCTCCGGCGTCACCGGCGCCGAGTTCGCCGGCGCCTACCAGGCGCTGGGCTCCAAGGTCACCCTGGTCTCCTCCCGGGACCGGGTGCTGCCGGGCGAGGACCCGGACGCCGCCGCGGTCCTCGAGGACGTCTTCCGCCGCCGCGGCATGAACGTCATGGCCCGTTCCCGCGCGCAGTCCGCCAAGCGCGTCGGCGACCGGGTCGAGGTGACGCTGGCCGACGGCCGGGTCATCACCGGCTCGCACTGCCTCATGGCCGTGGGTGCCATCCCCAACAGCGCGGGCCTGGGTCTGGAGGACGCCGGCGTCAGGCTGCGCGACTCCGGGCACATCTGGACCGACAAGGTGTCGCGCACGACCGCCCCGGGCGTGTACGCGGCCGGTGACGTCACGGGCGTCTTCGCCCTCGCGTCGGTCGCGGCGATGCAGGGACGCATCGCCATGTACCACTTCCTCGGCGACGCGGTGGCCCCGCTGAACCTGAAGACGGTCTCCTCCAACGTCTTCACCGACCCCGAGATCGCCACCGTCGGCTACACCCAGGCGGACGTGGACGCCGGCAAGATCGACGCCCGGGTGGTGAAGCTGCCCCTGCTGCGCAACCCGCGCGCCAAGATGCAGGGCATCCGGGACGGCTTCGTCAAGATCTTCTGCCGGCCGGGCACCGGGATCGTCGTCGGCGGTGTCGTCGTCGCGCCGCGCGCCTCGGAACTGATCCATCCCATCTCGATCGCCGTCGACAACAATCTGACGGTCGAGCAGATCGCGAAGGCATTCACGGTGTACCCCTCGCTTTCGGGGTCGATCGCGGAGGTGGCACGGCAGTTGCACACGCGCAAGGCGGGCATCGAGGCCTGAGCCGCGGAGGCCGACTTCCCGCTGGTCACGGGGAGTTGTCGAGCATGCGTACGGCATAGGCGGGTGGACTAGGTCCCTATACCACCTCCCGTCCTGCTGTGCGAACAACTTCTGTTATTCGGCGCAAACTGCTGAAACCAGACGGTCGTTGGGGTTACTGTCAGTTTCGTGTTCGCTGCAGAACGTCGCCAATTGATCCTCGAAATGGTGCGAGCGAACGGGGCCGTGTCGCTCCGTGAACTCGCCCGCGTCGTCCAGACCTCCGAAGTGACCGTACGGCGGGACGTGCGCGCACTGGAGGCAGAAGGACTCCTCGACCGCCGGCACGGCGGTGCGGTACTGCCGGGCGGGTTCACGCGGGAGTCCGGCTTTCCGCAGAAGTCCCATCTCGCGACCGCCGAGAAGACGGCCATCGCCGACCTCGCCGCCGGCCTCGTCGAGGAGGGCGAGGCCATCGTGGTCGGGGCGGGCACCACCACGCAGGAGCTGGCACGCCGGCTCGCGCGGGTGCCCGGGCTGACCGTCGTCACCAACTCCCTGCTGGTGGCACAGGCGCTGGCCCATGCCAACCGGGTGGAAGTGGTGATGACCGGCGGCACCCTGCGCGGCTCCAACTACGCCCTCGTCGGGTCCGGTGCCGAGCAGTCCCTCCAGGGGCTCAGGGTCTCCAAGGCCTTCCTGTCCGGGAGCGGGCTCACCGCGGAGCGCGGGCTGTCCACGTCCAACATGCTCTCGGCGTCCGTCGACCGGGCACTGGTGCAGGCCGCCGCCGAGGTGGTGGTCCTCGCCGACCACACGAAGCTGGGCACCGACACGATGTTCCAGACGGTGCCGACCGACGTCATCACCCGCCTGGTCACCGACGAGCCGCCCGGGCACGACGACCGCGCCGGCACGGAGCTGCAGGCACTCGCCGACCAGGGCGTGCAGATCGCCGTGGCGGGAGCGGGGGGAAACCCGGTGGGTGAACCCATGCCCGCGGCCCGGCAGCAGAGGTCGTCCGCACTGCCGGGGCCCCGTCGGGGGCAGGTCGCCGGTGGCGCGCTGCGGGGCATGCTCGGCGACCAGCCGGCCGGGGCCGAGCGGGGTCGCGTCGCCGACCTGCGCAGGCGCTGAGGTCTTCGCAGGCGCTTGAGGGGCCGTCACAGTGTCGCGGAGGGCCCTCACGGGCGCTGAGGCTGTCACGGCGGCGCTGAGGTCGTCACGGGTGCTGAGGGGCTGTCGCAGCGTTGCTGAAGGCGGTGGGGCGCTGGGGCTTGCATGGGTGCCGAGGCCTTCACGAGCGCTGGGGCTTGGGTGGGTGCCGAGGCCGTCACGGGTGCTGAGAGGCCGCCGGTCCGGTTCGCCGTAGGGCCTGGGGGTGCCGGTTCGACGGTGCGCCGTGGGGCGGCGGGTCGCCGGACGGGTGCGGGTGCTTCGTGGCTCCTCGCGGCCGCGCGGCCATGCGGCCGAGCCGCGCACCGGCACCGCCCCGCACTCCTCCCGGCCCCGCCCGGGCCCGTGCCCGCGGGCCGGCCCGCGGAAACCGGACGCCCGGCGGGCCCTGTCGGGCGCCACCGGGCGTCGGTGTTCGGGGATGCCTGCCGTCAGTCCTTGATCTCGCAGATCGCGGCGCCGGAGGTTACCGAGGCGCCCACCTCGAAGTTCAGGCCCTTGATGGTGCCGGACCGGTGGGCGTTGAGCGGCTGCTCCATCTTCATGGCCTCCAGGACGACGACCAGGTCGCCCTCCTTGACCTCCTGGCCCTCCTCCACGGCGACCTTCACGATCGTGCCCTGCATCGGGGAGGCGAGGGTGTCACCGGAGGCCACCGGGCCGGACTTCTTGGCCGCGCGGCGCTTCGGCTTGGCACCGGCGGCGAGGCCGGTGCGGGCCAGCGACATGCCCAGGGAGGACGGCAGGGAGACCTCGAGGCGCTTGCCGCCGACCTCGACGACGACCGTCTCGCGGCCCGTCTCCTCCTCGCCCTCGGCGTCGGCCGGAGCGGAGAAGGGCTTGATCTCGTTGACGAACTCGGTCTCGATCCAGCGGGTGTGGACCTTGAACGCCTCGTCGGAGCCGGTCAGTTCGGGGGCGAACGCCGGATCCCTGACGACCACGCGGTGGAACGGGATGGCCGTGGCCATGCCCTCGACCTGGAACTCGTCCAGCGCCCGGGCGGCCCGCTCCAGGGCCTCCTTGCGGGTGCGGCCGGTGACGATCAGCTTGGCCAGCAGGGAGTCCCAGGCCGGGCCGATCACACTGCCGGCCTCCACGCCCGCGTCCAGCCGGACACCGGGGCCGGTCGGCGCCTCGAAACGGGTGACCGTGCCGGGGGCGGGCAAGAAGTTGCGGCCCGGGTCCTCGCCGTTGATCCGGAACTCGAACGAGTGTCCGCGCAGCGCGGGGTCGTCGTAGCCCAGTTCCTCGCCGTCGGCGATGCGGAACATCTCGCGGACCAGGTCGATGCCGGCGACCTCCTCGGTCACCGGGTGCTCCACCTGGAGGCGGGTGTTGACCTCGAGGAAGGAGATGGTGCCGTCCTGGCCGACCAGGAACTCGCAGGTGCCGGCGCCCTCGTAGCGGGCCTCCTTCAGGATGGCCTTCGAGGCGCGGTACAGCTCGGCGACCTGCTCCTCGGAGAGGAACGGCGCCGGGGCCTCCTCGACCAGCTTCTGGTGCCGGCGCTGCAGCGAGCAGTCACGGGTGGAGACGACGACCACGTTTCCGTGCTTGTCGGCCAGGCACTGGGTCTCCACGTGGCGCGGACGGTCGAGGTAGCGCTCGACGAAGCACTCGCCGCGGCCGAAGGCGGCGACCGCCTCGCGCACCGCGGAGTCGTACAGCTCCGGGACCTCCTCGAGGGTCCTGGCCACCTTCAGGCCGCGGCCACCGCCGCCGAAGGCGGCCTTGATGGCGATCGGCAGGCCGTGCTGCTCGGCGAAGGCGACGACCTCGTCCGCGCCGGAGACGGGGTCGGGCGTACCGGCGACCAGCGGGGCGCCGGCGCGCTGGGCGATGTGCCGGGCGGCGACCTTGTCACCCAGGTCGCGGATGGCCTGCGGCGGCGGGCCGATCCAGATCAGGCCCGCGTCCAGCACGGCCTGCGCGAACTCCGCGTTCTCCGAGAGGAAGCCGTAGCCCGGATGGATGGCGTCGGCCCCCGATTCCCGGGCGGCGGTCAGCACCTTCTCGATGTCCAGATAGCTGGTGGCCGGCGTGTCACCGCCCAGGGCGAACGCCTCATCCGCGGCGCGGACATGCAGAGCGTCCCGGTCCGGGTCGGCGTAGACGGCCACGCTCGCGATCCCGGCGTCCCGGCAGGCCCGGGCCACGCGGACAGCGATTTCGCCACGGTTGGCGATGAGCACCTTGCGCACGATTGAGGCTCCCTCCTTGAAACAAGCCGAGTTTAGGGACTGCCGACACGGCTCATCGACCCGTCCCCAATGGTGAGCTTGCCCACACGGAGCGTGATTCGAGGCCCGCTCGACCCGCGAAAGCCCATGTCGCACCTGGGGTGCGGCAGGCCTCCTCCGGGCAACCCTAGCCCCGACATGTGGTCAAGGTCTCTGTGAGAGGGTGCCGCGCCCCACTCTGTTTCTTTGTCGAGTCCCTACGAATGGCCCAATGATTCTTTGCCGGTGGCCGAACCCTTGTCCCAGGGTTTACCCGTTAGTAGCGTTCGCGATGACTCGAACGTACCCGGAGTAACCGGGTTTTGGCTGGAGAGTGGGTGGGGGCCGGTGGTGCGCAGACCGGTGGCATGGGTCGTGGCGGTCGTCCTCTTGGCCGAGGCGTTCTTCATCGGGGCGCTGAACTGGTTCCTCGGGATGGTCGTCGAACGCCAGAAGATGTCGTTGGCCGGGCTCGACCCGGACGTCATGTCGACGTCCTCGAAGATCGGCGGCCTGGTCTTCGGCCTCTACTTCGCGCTGTGCGCCCTGGTGGCCCTGCTGGTGGCGATACGCGACCGGGCCCCCGCCGGCTTCGGCCGGGTGCTGCTGATCAGCGTGGCGGTCGTGCACGGCCTGCTGGGTGCCTTCACACTGAGCCTGATGGGCTGGCCGGCCTTCGTCTTCATGGTGGTGATGCTGGGCCTGGTCGTCCTGCTCCTGGTGACCTACGACCGGGACGGCGGCCCGGAGCAGGGCGTGTCCGGCGGCGCCCCCGGGGCGGGCGGCGACCCGAGGGCCGAGGACGAACCGGCCACCGGGTCCCCGGAGGGCGCGGCGCACGGCGGTACCGGCGAGCCGCGGGACGGGGACGAGGAGCCGCAGGACTCCGTCCCCGCCCAGGTCACTCAGCCGGTGCCCACAACTCCGTGATGCCGACGCCCAGTTCGGCCAGCAGGCGGCGAACGAGGGGCAGGCTGATACCGATCACGTTGCCGTGGTCGCCGTCGATGCCCTCGATGAACGGTGCCGAACGGCCGTCCAGGGTGAACGCCCCGGCGACGTAGAGAGGTTCGCCGGAGGCGACGTACGCGGCGATCTCCTCGTCCGAGGGCTCGCCGAAGCGCACGACGGTGGAGGCGGTCGCGGAGACGTGGCGCTTCGCCGTCGTGTCCCAGACGCAGTGGCCGGTCTGCAGGGTGCCGACCCGCCCGCGCATGGCCTTCCAGCGGGCGGTGGCCTCCTCGGCGTCGGCGGGCTTGCCGAGCGCCTGCCCGTCCAGCTCCAGCACCGAGTCGCAGCCGATCACCAGGGCGCCCAGCACCTCCGGCTTCGCCGCCACCACCGAGGCCTTGGCCTCGGCCAGGGCGAGCGCCAGCTCCGCGGGGGTGGGCGCGGTGACGGCGTCCTCGTCGACCCCGCTCACGATCACCTCGGGGGCGAGGCCCGCCTGGCGCAGCAGGCCGAGCCGGGCGGGGGACTGGGAGGCGAGCACGAGTCGCCTGCGTGGCTTGGCAGTCATGCGGCCAGGTTAGGCCCTCGCACGCGGATCGGGCGCCGCGCTACCGCAGGCCGATCACGATCATCCCCAGCACCATCGCCAGGGCCAGGACGAGTCCGAGCCGCCGAAGCATCTCCTGCGTGTCGCGCAGTTCTTCGGGCGGCTCGTTCTCGGGGTCTGACCACAGCATTCTTCCAGCGTGCGGGTGGCTTCGGGCCGGGCGCCTGAGTACCCGTACTCAAGTTGGCGCCCGGCGCGGCGCTCAGCTCGGCCAGTAGGTGCGGGTCCAGGACGCCGGGCCCGGCTGGGGCAGGCGCGCGGACGCGATGCGGGCCGGGTCCGACCACGAGTCCCTCGTCCCGGGCGCGCCGGGCGGCGCCGCGGCGGCCGCCACGGCGCGGGCCCGGACCACCGCCAGGGCGGCGGCGAGCTCCTCCGGGGTCGGGTTGCCTCGTACGACCTTGATGTTCATGACCGCTCCAGGGGTGCGCGGGGCGGGGGCCCGTCCGCCGTGGTCCGCCGGACGGGCCCCACAGGTCCTACAGGGGGATGTTGCCGTGCTTCTTCGGAGGCAGGGATTCCCGCTTCGTGCGCAGTTGACGCAGGCCGCGGACGATGTGGGAGCGGGTGTCGGACGGCATGATCACCGCGTCGATGTAGCCACGCTCGGCCGCGACGTAGGGGTTGAGGAGGGCGTCCTCGTACTCCTGGATCAGCCGGGCGCGCACGGCGTCGACGTCCTCCCCGCCCGCCTCCGCCTCGCCGATGGTGCGGCGGTGCAGGATGTTGACGGCTCCCTGGGCGCCCATGACGGCGATCTGGGCGGTCGGCCAGGCCAGGTTGAGGTCGGCACCCAGGTGCTTGGAGCCCATGACGTCGTAGGCGCCGCCGAACGCCTTGCGGGTGATGACGGTGATCAGCGGGACCGTCGCCTCGGCGTACGCGAAGATCAGCTTGGCGCCGCGCCGGATGATGCCGGTGTGCTCCTGGTCGACGCCCGGCAGGAAGCCCGGCACGTCGACGAAGGTGAGCACCGGGACGTTGAAGGCGTCGCAGGTCCGTACGAAGCGGGCGGCCTTCTCCGAGGCGTCGATGTCCAGGCAGCCGGCGAACTGCATCGGCTGGTTGGCGACGATGCCCACCGGGTGGCCCTCGACCCGGCCGAAGCCGGTGACGATGTTCGGCGCGAACAGCGCCTGCGTCTCGAAGAACTCGGCGTCGTCCAGGACGTGTTCGACCACCGTGCGGATGTCGTACGGCTGGTTCGCGCTGTCCGGGACCAGGGTGTCGAGCTCCAGGTCCTCGGCGCCCACGGTGAGGTCCGCCTCCTCGGCGAAGACCGGGGCCTCGCTGAGGTTGTTGGACGGCAGGTACGACAGCAGCTGCTTGACGTACTCGATGGCGTCCTTCTCGTCCCCGGCCATGTGGTGGGCCACACCGGAGGCGGAGTTGTGGGTGCGGGCGCCGCCCAGCTCCTCGAAGCCGACGTCCTCACCGGTGACCGTCTTGATGACGTCGGGACCGGTGATGAACATGTGCGAGGTCTGGTCGACCATGACCGTGAAGTCGGTGATCGCCGGCGAGTACACCGCGCCGCCCGCGCACGGGCCGACGACCAGGCTGATCTGCGGGATCACCCCGGAGGCGTGGGTGTTGCGGCGGAAGATCTCGCCGTAGGCGCCGAGGGAGGCCACGCCTTCCTGGATGCGCGCGCCACCGGAGTCGTTGATCCCGATGACCGGGCAGCCGGTCTTCAGCGCGAAGTCCATCACCTTGACGATCTTCTGGCCGTAGACCTCGCCGAGGGCGCCGCCGAAGACGGTGAAGTCCTGGGAGAACACCGCGACCGGGCGGCCGTCGACCGTGCCGTAGCCGGTCACGACGCCGTCGCCGTACGGGCGGTTCTTCTCCAGCCCGAAGTTGGTGGAGCGGTGGCGGGCGAACTCGTCGAGCTCGACGAAGGAGCCCTCGTCGAGAAGGAGTTCGATGCGCTCACGCGCCGTCAGCTTGCCCTTGGCGTGCTGCTTCTCTACGGCGCGCTCCGAGCCGGCATGCGTCGCCTCGTGGATGCGGCGCTGCAGATCCGCGAGTTTGCCCGCGGTCGTGTGGATGTCGATCTCTTGGCGCTCTTCCGGCTCGGACATCGGGATCGCGGCTCCCTGCCTGCTCAAAAGGGGGGACGGTTACTCATCCGTAGCGTAGTGGTGCCGCTGCGCATCAGCAGTGCGGCGTTTCCCACACCTAGGGTGACTTGCATGACGCCGCACAATGCATCAGACGACAACCGCTGGTCCGATCTGGACCGTCCGCCCCTGAACGCCGCGGCGCTGCGGCGCGGGCTGGTCCGGGAGGGCGGGCTGTGGTCGGAGGTGGAGCTGGTCCGGCGGACCGGGTCCACCAACTCCGACCTGGTGGCCAGGGCCGCGGCCGGCCGGGCGGACGAGGGCGCGGTGCTGGTCGCCGAGGAGCAGACGGCAGGGCGGGGCCGGCTGGACCGGCAGTGGACCGCGCCGCCGCGGTCCGGCCTGTTCTTCTCGGTGCTGCTCAAGCCGACCGAGGTGCCGGTGGCCCGCTGGGGCTGGCTGCCGCTGCTCACCGGAGTCGCGGTGGCGACGGGGCTGTCCCGCGCGGCCGGCGTGGACACGGCACTCAAGTGGCCCAACGACCTGCTGGTGACCGTCGGCGGCGAGGAGCGCAAGGCCGGCGGCATCCTCGCGGAGCGGGCCGGGGACGACGGGGTCGTCATCGGCGTGGGCATCAACGTCAGCCTCCGCGCCGAGGAGCTGCCGGTGCCGCAGGCGGGGTCGCTGGCGCTGGCCGGCGCGGTGAGCACGGACCGGGACCCGCTGCTGCGGGGCGTGCTGCGGTCGCTGGAGGACTGGTACGGACGGTGGCGCTCGGCCGGGGGCGACCCCGCCCTCAGCGGACTGCAGGAGACCTACGCGGCGGGCTGCGCGACGCTGGGGCGCACCGTACGCGCGGAACTTCCCGGGGACCGCTCCGTGGTCGGAGAGGCGATCGCGATCGACGGCGACGGCCGCCTGGTCATCGCCACGGAGGCGGGGGTACGGGAGCCGGTGGGCGCGGGCGACATCGTCCACCTGCGCCCCGTGTAGGCGGGACGGCGCGGTGCCGACAGAGGGCGGGCTTCTTCTCGTCCTCGGCCGGAAGCGCCCTGAAGGGGCGCGGGGAACTGCGCGACCGGCCCCCACGGGCGGGCGGTCGGGGATGGCGGGTTGCTGTCCGGTGTTGGGCCCGGCAGGGGCTGGCCTTCCTTCGCCGTCGGCCGGAAGCGCCCTGTAGGGGCGCGGGGAACTGCGCGGAAGGGCCCCAGGCCCCCACGGGACCGCGGGCTGGGACGGCGGGGGTGCCCGGAAGGGGCCCGGTCGCGGGGTCAGGGTGGCGGAAGCCCCCGAGACCGCCGGCGGCGAGAAGCGCCGGCTGACCGTGCCGGGAGGCGCACTCCCGGCCCAACCCGACGGAGTGAGCTGGCGCACACCTGCCGTAGAGTTGAGGCCGGTCGTACCTGACCGTGGCAGATCGGAAGGGCAGCAGGCGTGACCGTCGACGACACGGGCTCCGGCGCGGACGCGCGGGTGGATCCCCACGCCGCCGACACCGGCGAGGATCCCCTCGCCCTCCGCCTCGAGCAGCTCATTCTCGGCGCCGAGCGGCGCTACACCCCGTTCCAGGCGGCCCGCAGCGCCGGTGTCTCCATGGAACTGGCGTCCCGCTTCTGGCGGGCCATGGGCTTCGCCGACATCGGGCAGGCCAAGGCGCTCACCGAGGCCGACGTACTGGCCCTGCGGCGACTCGCCGGCCTGGTCGAGGCGGGGCTGCTGAGCGAGGCCATGGCGGTGCAGGTGGCCCGGTCCACGGGGCAGACCACCGCCCGGTTGGCCGAATGGCAGATCGATTCCTTCCTGGAGGGGCTGACCGAGCCGCCCGAGCCGGGCATGACCCGCACCGAGGTCACCTACCCGATCGTCGAGCTGCTGCTGCCCGAGCTGGAGGAGTTCCTGGTCTACGTGTGGCGGCGGCAGCTCGCCGCCTCGGCCGGCCGGGTCGTGCAGACCGCCGACGACGAGGAGATGGTCGACCGGCGGCTCGCGGTCGGCTTCGCCGACCTGGTCGGGTTCACCCGGCTGACCCGGCGGATGGAGGAGGAGGAGCTCGGCGAGCTGGTCGAGGCCTTCGAGACCACGGCCGCCGACCTGGTGGCGGCGCGCGGCGGGCGGCTCATCAAGACGCTCGGCGACGAGGTGCTCTTTGTCGCCGACGACGCCGGGACGGCCGCGGACATCGCGCTGCGGCTGGTCGAGACGATGGCCAACGACGAGACGATGCCGGAGCTGCGCGTCGGCATGGCGTTCGGCACGGTCACCACGCGCATGGGCGACGTCTTCGGCACGACCGTCAACCTCGCCTCCCGGCTGACCTCCATAGCCCCGCGCGACGCCGTGCTGGTGGACAGCGCCTTCGCCGAGGAACTGATCCGCACCAAGGAGGCGCCCGCCTCGGAGGCGGAGGCCGCCGAGGCCGCGGCCGCCGCGGAGAAGGAGGGCGAGGAGCCGCCGTCGTACCGCTTCGCGCTGCAGCCGATGTGGCAGCGCCCGGTGCGTGGGCTCGGGGTGGTCGAGCCCTGGCTGCTCGGCCGCCGCGACGGTCAGTCCTGACCGCCGCCCAGCACGTCCACGCAGAGGCCGATCACCGGTAGGCAGAGTCCGTCGTCCCAGGTGGGCGGTGCCGTCGTACCCCGGCTGGGAGTCGGCGCGGGTTCGTGGGCGGTCCGGGTCGGCGCGGGGGGTGTCGGCGAGGAGCGCGGTGCGGTCGTGGCCGGATCGGTGCGCCGAGGGGCGGTGGTCGGCGCGCCGGTTCCGCCCGGGGGCGGGACGCGGGTGGCCGAGGGACCGGGGGCGGCCTCGTCCGTCTCCGCCGGGGCCGTCATGGCCGTCGGGGCCGCGCTCACCCCGCCCATGGCCGAGGTGGCGGAGGGCCGGGTCGTGCGGGCGGTGCCGATGCCGGCGGCCGGGTCGGTGGAGCGGGCGGTGACGCCGCCGCTCGGGTCCGGGCGGGGCTCGGCCAGCGCCGTGTCCGGGACGCCGACGCCGGACTCCGGAGCGGCACGCACGAGGCTGAGGACGCCGGCGGCCAGTGCCAGGCCGCCCGCTGCGAACAGCACCTTGCGGGGGCGGGGCTTGCGGTGCCGGCCACGGCGCGCGGAAAGCGTGGCGGTCTCCGCGACGGCGGTCCGCTGATTCGTTTCTCCGGTACCGGACTGAGCGCGTGTCGGTCTCATGAGGTCCCCTCCCCACCGTGGCGCGGAGCGCACGTTATGCGCTGCCGTGGGTGGTGTGGGGCGAGACGGCCGGGATGTCACTCGAACGGGTGTAGGGCGGCGATGCGGGCGGCTCTTTCCCGGGGTGGGGTGCGGCTGCGATGATCGGGGCGGCAGTGAGTTAACCCGCGTTAACCGGAGGGTGTCATGAGCGAGGAGCGGTACGGGGAGTTCGTGCTGGTGCGGCGGCACGGGCACGTGGCGGAGCTGGTGCTGGACCGGCCCAAGGCCATGAACGCCGTCTCGACGGAGATGGCCCGCTCCCTCGCGGGCGCGTGCACGGCGCTCGCCGCCGACCGGGAGGCGCGGGTGGTCGTGCTGACCTCCTCGCACGAACGCGCGTTCTGCGTCGGGGCCGACCTGAAGGAGCGGAACTCCTTCAGCGACGCCGACCTGGTGAAGCAGCGGCCGGTGGCGCGCGGGGCGTACACCGGGGTGCTGGAACTGCCGATGCCGACGATCGCGGCGGTGCACGGCTTCGCGCTGGGCGGCGGGTTCGAGCTGGCGCTGTCCTGCGACCTGATCGTGGCCGACCCGACGGCGGTGGTGGGGTTGCCCGAGGTGTCGGTGGGCGTGATCCCGGGCGGCGGCGGTACGCAGTTGCTGCCGCGGCGGGTCGGGGCGGCCCGGGCGGCCGAGCTGATCTTCACGGCACGGCGGCTGGACGCGGCGGAGGCCGCCGGTCTCGGCCTGGTGGACCAGCTCGTGGAGGAGGGCCGGGACCGCGAGGAGGCGCTGGCGCTGGCGGCGCGGATCGCCGGCAACTCGCCGGTGGGGCTGCGGGCCGCCAAGCGGGCGCTGCGACTGGGGCACGGGCTGGACCTGCGGGCCGGTCTCGAGGTCGAGGACGCGGCGTGGCGGTCGGTGGCGTTCTCCGGGGACCGTGCGGAGGGTGTGGCGGCCTTCAACGAGAAGCGCAAGCCTGAGTGGCCGGGGGAGTGAGGCCGCGGGGCGCCGTCCGGGCCTTCCCGCCGGGGGCGCCGCCGCGGAAGTGATGTCCGCCGGGGTCCCGCCGGGCGGGATCTTCCGCCGTGGTCACGCCGGGCCGGACCGCCACGTTGAGTGAGCGACGGTCTCTTGATGTTCCTGTTCATCCCATTTTCTTCCTAATCTGGAGCAATGGGTGAGGACAAGCGGCTGGCCGCAGTGGTGGCGCTGGCTCAGGGGATGGCCGCGGCGCGTGCGCCGATGGAGTCGTGGCGCGCCGCCGCGCTCGGCGCGTGCTGGGCGCTGGACGGCAACTTCGCCGCGCTGTCGGTGTGGGAGCGTGACCTCGGCCGGCTGCGGGTGCTGGTGAACGTGGGAGAGCGCCGCGCGGACGAGGAGGAGTTCCCGGAGGCCGAGACCTACCCGGTGCACCAGTTCCCGGAGATCACCGAGTTCCTGCACGAGCGCTGGGTGGGCGGGGGCGGCCCGAACGCCTGGGTGGAGACCGCCGGGGGCACGGCCGCCGGCGACCGCGGCTACTTCCACCAGCGGGTGGCCGCGCTGCGCCGCCGTGGCCGGGGCTGCTGTGTGGTCGCCCCCGTCGTGCTGCACGGCCGGGCGTGGGGCGAGCTGTACGTGGCCCGGGCGGTCAGCGCGCCGGTGTTCGGACCCCCGGACGCCGACTTCGCCACCGTGCTGGCCGCGGTCGTCGCCGCCGGGCTGGCCCAGACCGAGCGGCTGGAGGAGGCCCGCCGGCTGGCGTTCACCGACTCCCTCACCGGTCTCGCCAACCGCCGTGCCGTGGACGTGCGGCTGGAGGAGGCCGTCGAGCGGCACCGCACGCGGGGCGTCGTGGTCAGTCTCGTCGTCTGCGATCTCAACGGGCTCAAGCGGGTCAACGACACCCTCGGGCACGCCGTCGGCGACCGGTTGCTGGAGCGGTTCGGCTCGGTGCTGTCGCTGTGCGGGGCGATGGTGCCGGGCGCGCTCGCCGCCCGGCTCGGCGGCGACGAGTTCTGTCTGCTGGTGGCGGGGCCGCCCGCCGACGACGTGGTCAAGGCTGCGGACGAGCTGTGCCGGCGGGCCGGGGAGCTGGAACTGGGCGAGGGGGTGGCCTGCGGCGTCGCCTCGACCGAGGATCCGATCGGGCCGGTGCACGACGCCCGGCGGCTCTTCCGGCTGGCCGACGCCGCGCAGTACCGGGCCAAGGCGCTGGGCGCGGACCGGCCGGTGGTGGCGGGCCGGGAGGGGCCGGACGACCCCGTCGTACGCCTCGCCGACGAGCCCTCGCCGGAGCGGGCCGAGCGGCGCCGCTTCCGGGGCCGGCTGCCGTGAGGGAGTGTGCGGTGAAGCTCACGAGGCGGTAAGGGGCGCACCCGCGCTCCACTAGTGACACATGCGCATTCAATGCGTACGCTCCTGAATATGGATATGCACACTGTGGTGGTGGGGACGTCCGGTGTCACGGCGTCCGACGTTCTCGCCGTGGCGCGCGGCGGTGCCCGCATCGAGCTGTCGGCCGAGGCCGTGGCGGCCCTCGCGGCGGCCCGGGAGATCGTGGACGCCCTGGCGGCCAAGCCCGAGCCGGTCTACGGCGTCTCCACCGGTTTCGGAGCCCTGGCGACCCGGCACATCAGCCAGGAACTGCGCGCCCAACTGCAGCGCAACATCGTCCGCTCGCACGCCGCCGGCATGGGCCCGCGGGTCGAGCGCGAGGTCGTACGCGCCCTGATGTTCCTGCGGCTCAAGACCGTCTGCTCCGGGCACACCGGGGTCCGGCCCGAGGTCGCGCAGGCCATGGCCGACGTGCTCAACGCCGGGATCACCCCGGTCGTGCACGAGTACGGCTCGCTGGGCTGCTCCGGCGACCTCGCCCCGCTCTCCCACTGCGCCCTGACCCTGATGGGCGAGGGGGACGCCGAGGGCCCCGACGGCGTCGTCCGGCCCGCCGGCGAACTGCTCGCCGAGCACGGGATCGCCCCCGTCGAGCTGCGCGAGAAGGAGGGGCTCGCCCTCCTCAACGGCACCGACGGCATGCTCGGCATGCTGGTCATGGCTCTCGCCGACCTCGACACGCTCTACAAGTCCGCCGACGTCACCGCCGCCCTCAGCATGGAGGCGCTGCTCGGCACGGACAAGGTGCTCGCCCCCGAGCTGCACGCCATCCGCCCGCACCCGGGTCAGGGCGCCTCCGCCGCCAACATGCTGGCCGTGCTCAAGGGTTCCCAGCTCACCGGCCACCACCAGGACGACGCCCCCCGCGTCCAGGACGCCTACTCGGTGCGCTGCGCCCCGCAGGTCGCCGGCGCCGGCCGGGACACCCTGGCGCACGCCCGGCTCGTCGCCGAGCGGGAGCTGGCCTCGGCCGTCGACAACCCGGTGGTGCTGCCCGACGGCCGGGTCGAGTCCAACGGCAACTTCCACGGCGCGCCCGTCGCCTACGTCCTGGACTTCCTCGCCATCGCGGCCGCGGACCTCGGCTCCATCGCCGAGCGGCGCACCGACCGGCTGCTGGACAAGAACCGCAGCCACGGCCTGCCGCCGTTCCTCGCCGACGACGCCGGCGTCGACTCCGGTCTGATGATCGCCCAGTACACGCAGGCCGCGCTGGTCAGCGAGATGAAGCGGCTGGCCGTCCCGGCCTCCGCGGACTCCATCCCGTCCTCCGCCATGCAGGAGGACCACGTGTCCATGGGCTGGTCGGCCGCGCGCAAGCTGCGCACCGCCGTCGGGAACCTCGCCCGGATCATCGCCGTCGAGCTGTACGCGGCCACCCGCGCCATCGAACTGCGCGAGGGCCGGAGCCCGGCGCCCGCCTCCCGCGCGGTGATCGACGCCGTGCGCGCCGCCGGTGTGCGGGGGCCGGGCCCGGACCGCTTCCTGGCCCCCGACCTGGCCGCCGCCGACGCGTTCGTGCGCGGCGGGCGTCTCGTCGCCGCCGCCGAGTCCGTGACGGGGCCGCTGGCCTGACCTCGGCCCGGTGGGGGTGCCTCGGCCGGCACCCCCACCGCCTCCTCACCGGAGACGGGCCGTCACTTCAGCTTGGCCGCCTGGGCCTTGACGACCGGCGCCGAGACCGTGTACGGCTTCTTGGACATCATCGCGCCGATGTTGATCGTGGAGTACGTCGCGAGGGTGTTGCCGTGCCGTACGACCTCGCCGTGCAGCGGCATGTCGCCCTCGTCGGAGCTGTCGTTGGTCGCCGTGAAGGCCACCGACTCGTCACCGGTGCCGGCGGACTTCTCCTCGGCGACCTTGGTGAACTTCCCCTTCTCGCCGTCCTGCTCACCGGCGAAGCCGCCCGAGCACGCCTTCACCGCGTCCGAGACCGACTTCAGGGCCTTCTCGGCGCCGTCACCGTCGTACGAGGCCAGGGTGACCACGGTGACGTCCAGGTCCATGGACTTGTTGAGCGCTTCCTCGAACTTGCCGTCGGCCAGGTCGTCCAGGGACGTGGCGTCGTCCGTGGGGTCCTTCTTGTCCTCCGTGGCCATGCGGCTGGCCTGCGCCGCCGGCTCGCCGGGCGCGATGGCGGTCAGGGCCCGCAGCAGCGGGTCGCAGCGGGAGTCCTCCGCCTTGACCTTGCTCTTGTCGGGGAGGCCGCCCTTGACGGCCCCCACCTTGAATCCCGGCACCTCGCCCTTGGCGATGACCAGGTCCTTCAGCTCGGCGGCGCTCAGCGCCTTCGCCGAGCCGCCCTTGCCGTCCCCGGAACCGCCGTCGGAACAGCCTGTGATGAGGGCGAGCGACAGTGCGCCCACAGCCGCGGTGGCGCACAGCCGCACACCCGATGATCTCTTCATGAGCGGACTATGAGTGCACTGTCAAAGGATCGTCAAGCGACATTAAAGTCCGAGGCGTTCGCGGCGCACCGAATACACCACGAACCCGGCGCCCACGGCGAGGAACACGCTGCCGCCGACGACATACGGCGTGGTGTCGAAGCTGCCGGTGTCGGCCAGCTCCGTGGTGTCCGCGACATCGGCCGTCGTGGCCTCGCTCACGGCCTTCGCCTGCTGGGTGACCGGTGTCGTCGAGGCCGCCTCGGTCGTCGCTCTCACCGTGTCGTCCTGCGACGCGTTGGCGGACGGGACGAACCACAGGGCGCACAGCAGCGTTCCCGCGGCGGTGGCGGTCAGCAGCGGACGGCGAACGGATGACACGGAATATCGATCCCCTTGTGACGCTGGCGAATTGGCCGTGTGGGGCGATGTTAGTGAAAGTCGCGGGTCACAGGAAAGTCACGGGAGGTTTCAGTCGTACGCTCCCGCCATGAACACGGAAGAGACATCCAGGTTTGTACGCCTTCGGGTGGAACTGGTCCTCGAGGTCGAAAACGAGGACGAGTTGACCAAGGCCGCGCTGCGCCGGCTCGCCACCGACCCGGAGCTGCCGCAGGAGGAGCGGTCGCACGCCGAGAGCGCTGTGACGGAAGACACCGCCGAGGCCCTTGCGTACCTCGTCGACCCGTTCGACCTGGTCAGCGAGGTGCCCGGGGTGGAGCTCCAGCAGGCGTCCTGGTCCAGCGAACGCATCGACCACGACCCCGACTCCCTGGACTGGGACGTGGACGAGGATGATGGAGGGGAAGACGACGAAGAAGAGGACGGCATCGGCTGAGCGTCCCGGGGAACTTGTGCACCCCGGACGGCAACCGCCGTCCGGGGCTTTGTCGTCTCAGGGGGCGCACGGACGACTCGGCACCACCCGTCACGGGCGGGCGTGGGATGCCCCACACCCGCGGGCCATGTGGAGCGGGACGAATCGCCCGTAGCGTAGACGGTTCCCCTGGGGACTCGGAGTTTCCGCGATTTCGGCAACGATGGAGAAGCGTGTGATGACGGACAGTAAGCGGCGCAAGGGCCTGACGGTCGCGTCCGCACTGCTCGGCGGTGTGCTGGCACTCACCGGGTGTTCCGGTGGCGGCGACGCCAAGGCCTCCGGCAGCGGTGACACCTCGCAGGCCAAGGCCGACGAGGCAGCCGCCAAGAAGTCCTCCGAGGCCCAGATCACGATCACGCCGAAGGACGGCTCGAACAACGCCTCCATCAACAACTCGGCCGCCGTCAAGGTCGCCAAGGGCACCCTCACCACGGTCTCCATGACCACCGAGGACGGCAAGGCCGTGGCCGGCGCGCTGTCCGCCGACAAGACGAGCTGGCAGCCCAGCGCCCAGCTCGAGCGGTCGACCACCTACAAGCTCTCCGCCGAGGCCAAGGACTCCGCGGGCCGGGTGGCCCACGAGAACGCCTCCTTCACCACGGTCTCGCCGACCAACAGCTTCATAGGCAACTTCACGCCGGAGGACGGTTCGACCGTCGGCGTGGGCATGCCCGTGTCGATCAACTTCGACAAGGCGATCACCAACAAGGCCGCCGTGCAGAAGGGCATCACGGTCACCTCCAGCAGCGGTCAGGAGGTCGTGGGCCACTGGTTCAACGCCAACCGCATCGACTTCCGCCCCGAGGCGTACTGGAAGGAGAACTCCACCGTCACGCTGAAGCTCGCGCTCGACGGTGTCGAGGGTGCCTCCGGCGTCTACGGCGTGCAGCAGAAGACGGTCACCTTCCACATCGGCCGCAACCAGGTCTCCTACGTCGACGCGCAGACCAAGAAGATGAAGGTCACGCAGGACGGCAGGACGGTCAAGACCATACCGATCTCCGCCGGCTCGCCGGAGAACAAGACGTACGAGGGCATCATGGTGATGTCCGAGAAGTTCAAGCAGACGCGGATGAACGGCGCGACCGTGGGCTTCACCGACGACGACGGCAAGGGCGAGTACGACATCAAGGACGTGCCGCACGCCATCCGGCTGACCAGCTCCGGCACCTTCCTGCACGGCAACTACTGGGGCGCGAAGTCCATCTTCGGCAGCGTCAACACCAGCCACGGCTGCGTGGGCCTGTCCGACACCAAGGGCGCCAAGGACCCCAGCACGCCCGCCGCCTGGGTCTACGACCACTCCCTCGTCGGTGACGTCGTGGTGATCCGGCACACCGGCGACAAGACCGTGTCCCCGGACAACGGCCTCAACGGCTGGAACATGGACTGGGCGCAGTGGAAGGCCGGTTCGGCCGTCTGATCCCGCGCTCCCCGCACACCCGCTCCGGTGCCGCCCCTGTCCCAGGGGCGGCATCGGCCGTTTTCCGGGCTCCTCCTGGGGTGGGGCACAGCCTTCTCATGGTTCTCTTATTTCAGCCTTATCGAGTCATCACGGTCCGTCCCTAGCTTGCGGGCATGTTCTTCACCTACCTGAGGCGCGAACTGCGCCGCCGTAGAAAGGCGGCCCTCGTCGTCGCCTCCGGTCTCGCGCTCGGCATCGCGCTCGTCATCGTGGTCAACTCGGTGTCCAGCGGCATGGGGAAGGCCCAGGACAAGGTCCTGCAGTCGCTGTACGGGCTGGGCACGGACATGACCGTCACCAAGGCCGCGTCGGCGTCCACCGGTGACGCGCAGCGTCCGCGCTTCAAGTTCGACGCGCAGAACGACGACTCCAAGTCGCAGAGCAGCGACCGGGTCATGGTGCAGGGCTTCACCACCCTCGCCTCCTCGACCGTCACCGAGGTCGCGGACCAGCAGGGGGTGTCCTCGGCCGTCGGCGGGCTCAGCCTCAACGTGGTGAAGGTCGACGGCCGGTTCACCCGCGGCCAGTTCCAGCAGAACGGAGACGCCGGCGGGCAGCCGGGCCGTCCCGGCGGCGAAGGGAGCGGCCAGCCGCAGGGCGAGGTCCGCGGCGGCGGCGCGAACTTCGACATCAACCAGTACACCGTCTTCGGCACCGACGTCACCAGGACCGCGCTCGGCCCGCTGACCTCCTCGAAGATCACCAGCGGCCGCACCTTCCGGACCACCGAGACCGACGCCAAGGTCGCCGTGGCCGACTCGGCCTACGCCAAGACGAAGAAGTACAAGGTCGGTTCGACCGTCACCGTCAAGGGCACCAAGTTCAAGGTGATCGGCATCGCCACCGCCGACAGCGGTGACGCGGCGGCCAACCTGTACGTTCCGCTGAAGCGGGCACAGACCCTCGCCGGTGAGAAGAACAAGATCACGACGATCTACGTCAAGGCGGCCGACTCCCAGCGGATCGACTCGGTCAAGAGCGCCATCCAGAAGAACGTCTCGGGTACGACCGTCACCACCTCCGCCGACCTGGCCAAGACCGTCTCGGGCTCGCTGTCCACCGCCTCCTCGCTCGCCACCAAGGTCGGCAAGTGGCTGTCGATCGTGGTGCTCGTGGCCGCGTTCCTGGTGGCCGGTCTGCTCACCTCCTCCGCGGTCTCCCGCCGGGTGCGCGAGTTCGGCACGCTGAAGGCCCTCGGCTGGAAGTCCGGCCGGGTGACCCGGCAGGTGGTCGGCGAGGCCGTCGTCAACGGCCTGGTCGGCGGTGTCCTCGGTATCGCGCTCGGCCTGGCGGGTGCCTACGCCGTGACGGCGATCAGCCCCAGTCTGCAGGCGCAGCTCGGCGGCGGAACGGGCGGTGCGGGCCTCGGCGGGCCCGGCGGTGGCGGTGGCTTCGGCGGACCCGGGCGGCAGGCCGCCAAGACCCTGGAGGTGGCCCTCACGGCCCCGGTCAGCGTCACCACGATCGTCCTGGCGGTGGGCCTCGCGGTGGCGGGCGGCCTGATCGCGGGCGCGTTCGGCGGCTGGCGGGCCTCGCGGCTGCGTCCGGCCGACGCGCTGCGGCGCGTGGAGTAGCGGCCGGCCCGCACGAAGGCGCGGCGCCCGTCGACGCGCACCAACCGAACGCCCCCTCAGGAGTCCCCATGTACGAACTCAGGAACGTCACCAAGCGCTACACGAGAGGCAAGGAGACCGTCCACGCCCTCGACGGCATAGACCTGACCATCCCCGACGGCGACCGCCTGGTCATCCAGGGCCCCACCGGCGGCGGCAAGTCCACCCTCCTGCAGATGCTCGGCGGCCTGGACCGCCCCACCTCCGGAGAGGTGGTTCTGGACGGCACCGACCTGGCCAGGCTCTCCGAGGCCCGGCTGACCCGCGTCCGCAGCGAGAACATCGGCTTCGTCTTCCAGTCCTTCAACCTGATCCCCACCCTCACCGCCCAGGAGAACGTCGAGACCGCCCTGGTCCCGCTCGGGGTGAAGGTGAAGGCGCGCCGCGAACGGGCGGCCGAGGCCCTGAACTCCGTCGGCCTCGGCGAGCGTCTGGCCCATCTGCCCTCGGAGATGTCCGGCGGACAGCAGCAGCGCGTCGCCATCGCCCGCGCGCTCGTCAAGCGGCCCAAGGTGCTGCTCGCCGACGAACCGACCGGCAACCTCGACGAGGGCATGCGCGACGAGATCATGGACGTGCTCGAACGCCTGTGGAAGGAGCACGGGCTGACGTTCATCATGGTCACCCACGACTCCTCGATCGCGCGGAAGGCCCCGCGGCTGGCCACCATCCGCAAGGGAAAGATCAGCGTCAAGGAGAACGCGGGCGCCTGACGGCGTATAACGCCGCCCGCACACAAGGGACTTCGCGGTTGTGTAACGGTGTCCCGCCCGGCGAGTAACAGTTCCGGGCGGGGCTTTCCCGCCCTTCTCCCCGCTCTTGAGACGTCCGATCGGCCCCCGCCATACTGCGGGACCCGGGGGAATTGACGTTCAGGTGTACGAATCTTCCCCCGGCCGGGTGAACGGGGAATTCGCCCGGTACCTCATCTCCAGGGGGAGATCTTGCGCAGACAAGTGAAGAGAGCAGCTGCGGCCACTGTGGCCACCGCCGCAGCCGTCGCCCTCGCAGCGGGTATGACCAGCCCCGCGTCGGCGAAGCCCGGCCGCCAGACCCCGGCCGCCGCCTCCTCGTCCACCGCCCGGCACCACGTCACCCTGATCACCGGTGACCGTGTGTCCCTCGACGCCAAGGGCCGGGTCGTCGGCCTGCAACGGGCCGAGGGGCGCGAGCACATACCGTTCCAGGTCCGCCGGGCCGGCGGACACACCCTGGTCGTCCCCGCCGACGCGGCCCGCCTGGTCGCCTCCGGCACGCTGGACCAGCGGCTGTTCGACATCACCGAGCTGAACCGCGCGGCCACCCGCAAGGCCCAGAAGAACGGCCTGAAGGTCATCGTCGGCTACCGCGGCACCGCCACCGCCGCCAGGACCGGCGTCCGCGACGCGGGCCACCTGCGCCGCAGCCTCAAGGCGCTGAACGCGGACGCCGTGCAGGCCCCGGCCCGGCGGACCAGCGGGCTGTGGGACGCGGTCACCGACGGCGACCGGGCCGCCCCCGGCGTCGCACGCGTCTGGCTGGACGGCGTCCGCAGGGCCGCCCTGGACAAGTCCGTGCCGCAGATCGGCGCCCCGGCCGCGTGGGCCGCCGGTTACACCGGCAAGGGCGTGAAGGTCGCCGTCCTGGACACCGGAGTGGACGCCACCCACCCGGACCTCAAGGACCAGGTGATCGACGCCCGCAACTTCACCACCGCCGCCGACGCCACCGACCACTACGGGCACGGCACGCACGTCGCGTCCATCGTCGCCGGCACCGGCGCCAAGTCGGGCGGCAAGTACAAGGGCGTCGCGCCGGACGCCAGGATCCTCAACGGCAAGGTCCTGGACGACTCCGGCTACGGGGACGACTCCGGCATCATCGCCGGCATGGAGTGGGCGGCCGCGCAGGGCGCCTCCGTCGTCAACCTCAGCCTGGGCGGCTACGACACACCCGAGGTGGACCCGCTCGAGGCGGAGGTCGACAAGCTCTCGGCCGAGAAGGGCATCCTGTTCGCGATCGCCGCGGGCAACGAGGGCCCCCAGTCGATCGGTTCACCGGGCAGCGCGGATGCCGCGCTCACCGTCGGCGCCGTCGACGACAAGGACAGGCTGGCGGACTTCTCCTCCACCGGCCCGCGGACCGGCGACGGCGCCATCAAACCGGACGTCACCGCGCCCGGCGTCGACATCACCGCCGCGGCGGCCAAGGGCAGCGTCATCGACAAGGAGGTCGGCGAGAAGCCCGAGGGCTACCTGACCATCTCCGGCACCTCGATGGCCACCCCGCACGTCGCCGGCGCCGCCGCACTCCTGAAGCAGGAGCACCCGGACTGGGGTTACGCCGAGCTGAAGGGCACGCTCACCGGCTCCGCCAAGGGCGGCAAGTACACACCCTTCCAGCAGGGTTCGGGCCGGATCGCGGTCGACCGGGCGATCAAGCAGTCCGTCGTCGCCGAGCCCGTCTCGGTCGGCTTCGGCACCCAGGCCTGGCCGCACACCGACGACCATCCGGTCACCAAGCGGCTGACGTACCGCAACCTCGGCGACGAGGCCGTCACGCTCGGCCTGACCAGCACCGCCACCGACCCCAGGGGCCACGCCGCCCCGGCGGGCTTCTTCAAGCTCGCCGCGACGACCGTGACCGTCCCGGCGCACGGCACGGCCTCGGTCGGCCTCACCGCCGACACCAGGCTGGGCGGCACCACCGACGGCGCCTACTCCGCGTACGTGACCGCGACCGGCGGCGGACAGAGCGTCCGTACGGCCGCCGTGGTGCAGCGCGAGGTGGAGTCGTACGAACTGACCCTCAAGGTCATCGGCCGCGACGGCAGGCCGGCCCCGTACTACGACGCCGGCCTGACCGGTGTGGCGGGCCTGGCGAACGGCCGGTTCCTGAACCCGTACGACAAGTCCGGCACGGTGAAGGTGCGCGCGCCCAAGGGCACGTACATCCTCAACAGCTCCGTCTACGCCGACCCCGAGAACGCGGCCAAGGGCATCGACTGGATCGCCCAGCCGAAACTGACCGTCACCGGCAGGCGGACGATCACCGTCGACGCGCGCAAGGCCAGGCCCGTGGACATCACCGTGCCGCAGTCCCGTGCCCGGTCCGAGTTGGCCGCGCCGGAGTTCGACGTCACCGTCGGAGACAGCCAGTACGGCTACGGCTGGCTGCTCGACTCGTACAAGAACTTCCACACCGCCGCCCTGGGCCCGCGGCCGGCCTCCGGCACCCTGTTCCAGCAGTGGGACGGCCACTGGTCGAAGGGCGCGACGGAGGAGTACGCCGTCACCTCAGGCGGCCCGGCCCGGCAGTTCGCCACCGGCTACACCAAGCACTACAAGGCGAGCGACCTGGCCACGGTCAAGGTCAGGATGGGTGCCGCCGCGAGCGGCAAGACGGGCTCGGTGGGCGCGATGGGGTTGTTGCCCGGCAGCACCAGCGGCACCTACACCGTCCTCCCGCAGAAGCTGCCCGGTACCCACACCCTGCACCTGTCCGCCAAGGGCGGCGTGGAGTGGATGCTGATGTTCGAGCAGGACGGCGGGGTCGACCAGGACGGCTTCCCGGTCGCCGACGCCGCCTACTCGACGGGCCCGCAGTCGTTCGGGGCGGGCAGGACGTACACCAGGACCGTCAACACCGCCGTCTTCGCCCCGCGCGTCGACGTCGATTCCGGTGTCTTCCGGGACGGCGACGAGATCTACGGCGCCCTGCCGCTGTTCGCCGACGGCTCCGGCAACGCCGGGTACTCGGTGTTCTCCTCGGCACGCACGACCCTGTACCGGGACGGCGTCGAGGTCGGCTCCAACGGCGACCCGCTGTTCAGCGGCGAGACCTTCAAGGTCCCGGCCGGTGACGCCGCCTACAGGCTGACCACCTCGGTCCGGCGCCCGGCCACGGTCGCCAAGGCCTCCTCGCGGATCGACGCGAGCTGGACCTTCCGCTCGAAGAAGCAGGCCGGCATCGTCGCCAGGCTCCCGGTGTCGACACTCCACTTCGGTGCGAGGACCGGCCTGGACAGCCGCGTCGAGGCCGGGAAGAAGCTCACCTTCCCGGTCACCGTCGAGGGCGCGGCCGCGGGCCGCGACCTGAAGTCCCTGAAGGTGTACGTCTCCTACGACGGGAAGACCTTCGAGAGGACCGAGGTCCGCCGCGGCAAGGTGACCGTGAAGAACCCGGCGAGGAACAAGTCCGTCTCGTTCCGCGCCGGAATCACCGACAAGAAGGGCAACACGTCGCTGATCACCGTTTACGACGCCTACTACGGCAAGTGAGCGGCGGACAGCGGTCCCGAGTGCTCTGAACGGGGGGCGTGCCGGAAGCGGCTTTCCGGTACGCCCCTCGCCGTGTGCCGGCGCGCCCGGCCGACGTAGGGTCCCCTCGTGACCGCCGCCCTGACCGCCATGATCACAGCCGTCGTCGGTGTCCTCGGCACGCTCCTCGCGCCCGTACTCGCGCAGCGCCACATGGACCGGCAGCGCCTCCGGGAGGCCGGACAGGCCGAGCGGCGGCGGCTGCTGGAGGAGCGGCGCGACGCCTACACCGCCATGAACCGGGCCTCGCGCCAGTTCCACACCCTGCTGAAGGACGCCCTGCACCGGGTGCGCGACGGCGTCTACGCCGAGCAGGACCGGGAGCAGCTCGAGGATGCCCGGCGGGACTACCGCGACCGGTACGCCGAGGCGCAGATGGTGGTCCCCGAACGGATCCTGGACGCCTCCCGGGCCGTCAACGAGGTCCTGGCCCGCATCGACGCCGTGGTCAAACGGCTCGACCGGGGACTGGCCCGTGAGGGCGAGAGCGCCGAAGGGGCCCTGCGCGACCTGAAGGAGGCCGAGCCCCTGCTCACCGCCATGCGCCGGCTCATGCGGGCCGACCTGGGCGTCGAGGACTGAGTCGGCCCGTCCGGATCAGGCCGGACCGAGCCGGTCATGCCGGATCAGGCCGACGGCACCGCGCGCGCCGCGTCCGTGCCCCAGCTCGCCAGCAGCCGCAGGGACTGCGCCGACGGGGAGTCCGGCTCGGCGTGGTAGGTGAGCAGCGCCTGGTCGCCGTCGTCCGCCAGTCGGAAGGTCTCGAAGCTGAGCGACAGGTCACCCACCAGCGGATGCCGCAGGCGCTTGACGCCGTAGCCCTTCTCCTTGACGTCGTGCGTCGCCCACAGGCGGCGGAACTCCGCGCTCTTCACCGACAGTTCGCCGACCAGGGCGGACAGCCGGGGGTCGTCCGGATAGCAGCCCGCGTCCATGCGCAGGGCGCAGACGATGTCGATCGCCTTCTGCTCCCAGTCGATGAACAGGTCCCGGTAGTCCGGGCGCAGGAACACCATCCGCGCCCAGTTGCGCTCGGCGGGCGCGAGTTCCGACCAGTCGCCGAACACCGCGGCCGCCATCCGGTTCCAGGCGAGCACCTCCGTGCGCCGGCCGACCACGTACGCCGGTACGCCCTCCATCGAGTCCAGCAGCTGGCGCAGCGCCGCCCGCACCTGCTGCTGCCGTGCCGCCGGCTTCTTCTTGTGCGCCGTCGGCTTGGCCAGGTGGGTCAGGTGGGCGTGCTCGGCGTCCGTCAGGCGCAGGGCCCGGGCGATGGAGTCCAGCACCTCCGCCGAGACGTTCCGGCCGTTGCCCTGCTCAAGCCGCGTGTAGTACGCCGCCGACACCCCGGCGAGCTGGGCCAGCTCCTCGCGGCGCAGCCCCGGCACCCTGCGGCGCCGGCCGAATTCGGGCAGGCCCACGTCCTCCGGCTTCAGCCGGGCCCGCCGGCTGCGCAGGAACTCGCTCAGCTCGGCCCACCGGTCCAGGGGTGGTCCCGCGGCCGCTTCCGGCTGTACATCCATACGGCAAGTATCCGTGGTGCCGCGTGGTCGTACGCCGGCGAGCCTGACCCCGCCAGTGGTAGGCACGGTGGTCGTACGAAGAAGCGGGACCTGGGTGACGCGCGGGACATGGGGCAGGCTGGAAGACGTACCTGGCCGGAAGGCGACCGGGCACCGAGAGTCAACTAGGAGATCCCCCCATGACCACTGTTGCCGCCTATGCCGCGCCCGCCGCGAAGGCTCCGCTGGAGCGCACCACCATCGAGCGGCGTCCGGTCGGCGAGTCCGACGTCCTGATCGACATAAAGTTCGCCGGCATCTGCCACTCCGACATCCACCAGGCCCGTGAGGGCTGGGGCGAGGCGATCTTCCCGATGGTCCCCGGCCACGAGATCGCGGGCGTCGTGTCCGAGGTCGGTCCCGGCGTCACGAAGTTCGCCGTGGGCGACCGGGTGGGCGTCGGCTGCATGGTCGACTCCTGCCGCGAGTGCGACAACTGCAAGGCCGGGCTGCAGCAGTACTGCGACCGAGGCCCCACCTGGACGTACAACTCCGTCGGCAGGGACGGCGAGCCCACCTACGGCGGCTACTCCGAGAAGATCGTCGTCGACGAGAACTACGTCGTCCGCATCCCCGAGGGCCTGTCCCTCGACGTGGCCGCCCCGCTGCTGTGCGCCGGCATCACCACGTACTCGCCGCTCAAGCGCTGGAACGCGGGCCCCGGCAAGCGGGTCGCCGTCGTCGGACTCGGCGGCCTCGGCCACATGGGCGTCAAGATCGCGCACGCGATGGGCGCCGAGGTCACCGTGCTGTCCCAGACCCTGCGCAAGAAGGACGACGGCCTGCGGCTGGGCGCCGACCACTACTACGCCACCGGCGACCCGGCGACCTTCGAGAACCTGAAGGGCACCTTCGACATCATCCTCAACACCGTTTCGGCCCCGATGGACTTCGGCGCCTACCTCTCGCTGCTGCGCACCGGCGGCTCGATGGTGAACGTCGGCCTGCCCGAGGAGCCGGTCCACGTGACCCTCACCTCGCTCTTCGGCAACCTGCGCAACCTGACCACCTCCAACATCGGAGGCATCCCCGAGACCCAGGAGATGCTGGACTTCTGCGCGGAGCACGGCCTGGGCGCGGAGATCGAGCTGATCGGCGCGGCCGAGATCAACGAGGCCTACGAGCGGGTGGTCGCCAGCGACGTCCGCTACCGCTTCGTCATCGACGCGGCCACCATCTGACGGGTCCTGCGACCGGTCCTGCTGCCGGGCCCGTCCTCCGGCCGGCGCGTTCGGCGCGCCGGCCGGAGGACGGGACGGCCCAGGGGGCCCGTCAGGCCCCCGCCTCAGCCGACGTAGAAGCTCTCCCCGTCGGCGTACGACCGCACGGCCACCGCGCCGTCCGCACCGGGGCGTACGACATGCGCCCGCCCGAGCCCCGCGACCCGGGCGGCCGGACCGGCCACCTCCACCACGGTGTTCTCGTCGACGGCGACGCCGCAGGGCGCGTCCCCGCGCCCCACCACCGCGACCAGCCGCGCCAGCGTCCCCCACTGCGCGGCGTGCACGTCCACCGCGAACGGCACCAGCCCCAGGCCCGGCCGCACCGCGACCTCCTCCAGGTCCTCCGCCGTGTCCTCGGGGCAGACGGGAACCCCGTCCACCAGCCATCCGCCGACCACCGCCCGCCGGGCGGCGACGGCGGCACCCGCGGAGAAGCCCGCGTACGGCACTCCGCGCTCGGCGAGCAGCCGCGGCAGCCGGTCCGCGCAGCCGGCGAACGCCTCCTGATAGGCGGGCGTCAGCCCACCGCACACCAGCAGCCCGTCGGCGCCGTCCAGCGCCTGCTCCGGCTCGAACCGCCCACCGAGCGGCACGAGCGCCGGCACGGGTGTGCACCCGGCCCCGCTCCTGCCCAGCGCCTGCGCGAACCGCTCGAACTGTTCCCGCCCGTCGCCCTTGTCCATCACGACACAGCCGATCCGCGGCACACCGCCGGCGCGCTCGGCGGCCGCCCGCAGAAACGGCGCGTACACCTCCGCGCGGTCCCATCCGCCACCGATCAGAAACGTACGACCGCCCATCCGGCCCTTCCCGTCCACACGTCCTCACACGTCTTCTCGTCCTTGTGCGAGGGGCGAATGTACGGGGTCGGGACCGGTGCCGTCGCCTGGAAAAACCGCCGTGAGGATCAGTCCGCGGCCGTCACCCTGTGGGCCACCGTGTCGCGCACCTGGCAGAAGTGGCGTGCCATGCCGTCGCCCCGGTAGCGCCAGGGCAGCGTGTTGACATGGCCGTCGACCAGCTTGAACTGCTCCAGTGCCGCCTCGTCGCGGTCCTGGAGATGGAGGTAGAACGCCAGCAGGTGGCGCAGCTCCGGCAGGCGCGGGTGGGCCGGGTCGGCGGCCGCCACGTCCGCGAGGGCCGCCTCCACCCGGGCCAGCATCTGCGGGGTGTTGTCGGCCGCGGTGTCGTCCGAGTCGTCGTGCTCGAAGTGCGCGATGAGCGGGAGCGCCGTCAGCAGGCTGCCCGCCGGCGCCTCGGCCGCGGCCCGCTCGGCGAAGTCGAACGCCAGCCGCTCGGAGCCGCGCCACTTGGCGCACCAGTACTGCAGCGCCGAGAAGTGCGCCTCGTAGTGGTGCGGCGCCCGGGTGGTGATCTGCGCCCAGAGCTTCTCCATCTCGGCGTTCGGGTAGCCGAGTCCCAGCGCCACCCAGATCTCCGCGATGTACGGCGTCGGGTCGTCGGGGTTCAGCGCGGCCGCCCGCGCGATCTCCTCACGGGCGCCGCGCAGCGTCCGGTGGAAGCCCTCGGCCTGCTCCCGGGTGGTGTGCTCGCCCGTCTTGGCGCCGCGCAGCTTCCAGGCGAGGATCACCGTGCTGCGCGCCCGGACCACGGCCGCGTCGGGGTCGTCGGGGCGCGCCGTCTCCCAGGCCAGCAGCCACTCGTCCTCCTCGGCCGCACGCTCGGCGAGCAGGTAGCCGGCCGCCGACCGGCGCTCCCAGTCCCGGCCGATGCCGCTCAGCAGCTCGGCGGCGGGCCGCCAGTCGCCGGCCCGGACGGCGGTGAGCGCCGCCGCCCAGTCCGCGGGCAGTGGGGCGGCGTGCTCGGTGTTCTGCCGCTCGACGGGCAGCAGCCCGAGCTTCTCCGCGGCCTTCCCGGCCGCGGCCGCCTCCGCGGCGTCGGCGTCGTCGTCGGGGCTGGGGGAGAAGAACTCCTTCAGGAAGACCCAGGCCAGCCAGAGCGCGAAGAGCACCGCGGGGGCGGCCAGGATGCCGAGGATCCAAAGCAGGACGGTCATGGGAGTTGCGGTCCGTTCGTCGGGGTGGCGGGACAGCCGGCGTCGAGGGAGCCGGCGTCGGGCCGTTGTGGCGTGGTCGTGCGGGGCGGACGGCGGGCCCGCGGCTCACACGGGCGGCGTCGCCGCCGGGAACAGCAGAGCCCGCAGCGGGGCGGTGTCGGGGTGGTCGGCGAGCGCCGCGTTCACGGCCGCGTCGAGCGCGGCCTCGGCGCCACCGTCCGGGGCGCCGTGCGGGCCCGGGCCGGTCAGCCGCGCGGCAGCAGCGTGCGACCAGGAGAACTCCCAGCTCACCAGCGAGCGGGCGCTGAACTCGGCCAGCACCATCGTCCGCAGCGACGAGCGCAGCCGCGGCCGTACGAACTCGCGAAAGGCCCGGCCCTTCGCCGCGGCCGCCTCGTCGGACAGCGGCAGTCGCTCGGCCAGCCGCCACAGCTTGCCGTCGTCGACGACGGCAAGCAGCGCGGCCGGCGTGGCCGGCTGCCCGGTGTACTCGGCCAGCGCCCGGTGCAGCGGGGTGTGCGCGGTGGACATGCCCTGGGCCATGGCGGCGTCCAGCAGCTCCTGCCACGCGGCGGCGCGCGGGTGGCCGAGGATCTCGTCCGACAGGACGGCGTCCTCCAGCGCGGTCAGCGTCTTCTCCGCGTCGGTGAGCAGGGCGAGCGCCGGGCCCCCGGCCTCCGCCGCGCGTCCGTCGGCGGGCAGCGCCTCCAGCCGGCGCACCCGTTCGGCGATCGGCGGGTGGGAGTCGTACGGCGAGACCGGTGCCGTGGGCAGCTCCGTGCGCAGCGCCGCCAGCTCCTCCTCGCGGGCCGCGAGCAGCCGGGCGAAGCCCCCGAAGAACTCGCCGCGCGGCGGCAGCAGCCGCACCGGCAGGCCCAGGGTGGCGTACGAGTCGAGGTAGAAGTCGTGCGAGGCGGACAGGGCCGGGATCTCGCGCAGGGCCGAGGCGATCGCGTCGCGCCCGGCGATCCGGGCGGCGGCCCGGTCGGCCGCGTACTCCTGGGCCCGGGCCGTGGACAGGGAGGCGCGCAGATAGAGGTTGCCGTACAGCGTGTAGACCGACGCCATCATCCGGTACGTCACCCCGGCCCCGGCGGTGTCGACCTCCTTGGCCTTCCTGCCCTTCGCGACCCGCTTGGCGGCGGCCTTCTCCTGGCGGCCGCGCTCGGCGGCCACCTTGCCGTCCGCCTTCTCGTGGAAGTGCTCGATCACCCGGGCGATCTGCACCCGGCCGCGCACCACGAGCGCGGACAGCCGGGTGTCACCGCCCGTGTAGTGGCCGTACTCGTGGGCGAGCACACCGCGCAGTTGCGCTTCCGTCAGGCCGGTCAGCAGCGGGACGCCCAGATAGAGCCGGCGCGGGCCGGACCGCAGGCCGAGCAGGCGCGCGTCCTCGCTGACGGCCGCGTTGACGTCGGCCGTCAGCACGATCCGGTCGGGGGCGCGGGTGCCGGTGGCCGCGGCGAGTTCCCGCACCAGCGCCCACAGCCGGGGCTCGTCCGCCTCGGTGACCTCGATGCCGGGCGGCCCCTCACCCTTGGGTGTGCGCAGCATGAACATGCCGCGCACGATGGGAATGGCGAGCAGTACCGAGACCGCGACGATCTTGATTCCGGCGGCGCCGTGCACCCAGGTGACCACGGCCATGTCGACACCGGCCAGTGCCGCGAGCAGCAGCAGGCTCAGCAGATGGAAACCGCACAGCAGAACGAGAGCACGCAGCGCGCGCAGAGTTGCGCCCATCGGGCAGATCCCCCCACAGGACCCGGAGAAAATGAACAGGCCGACGCGCACCGCCGGGCGGTGCTGCCGGTGAGTGTGGGGGGACTCGGAGCAGACTTCGAGCGGACTCGAGACGACTTCCGGGGTGCGCCCGGAGCGGCTCCGGGCAAAGCGCGAGCAAAGCCGGAGCAAGCGGAGTATGCCCTACCGAAGATCAGCGGGGCAATCCCGGCCGTGACCTGGGCGGACCTCTGCGGGCCCCGTCAGCCGGGCAGCCCCGCCGGGCTGCCGCCGGCCGCCTCGTAACCGGCCACCGCCAGCGCGCGGTGGGCGGCGAAGGCGGCGGCCGGGTCGGCGGACAGGGTCCACGGCAGCGCGCCCACATGCCCGTCGACGTGCGCGAGCTGGTCCATGGCCTCCGGCCAGCGCTCGGCCCGGACCAGGAAGAACAGCAGCAGATGGCGGACGTGCGCGAGCACCGGGTCGTCCGAGCGGGCGGTGTGCACGGCGTGCAGCGCGCCCTGCATCGCCCGGGTGACCACCTCGCTCTGGTAGAAGCTCCGGACCAGGTTCACCTCGGGGAGGTGCTCGAAGACCGCGAAGAGCGGCAGCGCGGCCAGCAGCGAGCCCTCCGGAGCACGGGCCGCGGCGCTCTCGGCGAAGGCGTACGCCTCCTCGCGCGAACCGTGCCACTTCTCGCACCAGTAGTGCAGCGCGGCCAGGTGCGCGCCCATGTGGTGCGGGGCGCGCTCCAGGACGGTCAGCCACAGCTTCTCGAACTCCGGCCGCGGACAGCCCAGGCCTCGGGCGACGGACAGCTCGACGATGTACGGCACCGGGTCGCCGGGCGCGAGCAGCGCCGCCTCGCCGCAGGCCTGCCGGGCCTCCTCCATGATGATCCGGAAGTCCTCCGTGCCCGGCGAGGACGTCCGCCACGCCTGCTGCACCAGGAACTCGGCGTGCACGGCCGCGCCACCGGCGTCCTTGGGCCGCTCCGCCCGCCACACCCGCAGCCACTGCCCGCCGGGCGTCTCATGCACCCCGCCCGGCCGCTGCGCCAGCTCCAGTGCCGCCGCGCCGGCGAAGGCCTGCACACGCTGCCAGCGCGTCTCGCCCTCCGCCTCGGTGCCGGCCAGCAACTGGGCGGCGGCCCGGTAGTCCCCGGCGCGCCGCACCACGTCCAGCACGTCCAGCAGATCCTTGTCAGGGCCCGGCATCCGCACGTCCAGCTCCTCCTCGGGCACGAAGCCGTAGGCCGCCGCACGCGCGCCGTCCGGCAGGCCCGCCGGAGCCCGGCCGGCCGCTCCGCGCCTGCGCCGCAGGACCGGGAGCAGCACGACGCACAGCAGGGCCAGTGCCATGAGCAGCCAAAGAGTCGCCATGCCTCAAGCGAACCAGACGCCGCCGACAATTGGCCAACCACGCCCGCCGGACCTGTGGAAAACCCCCGCCCGGCGCCGCCGGCGCCCCGGGACTTCCCGCTCCCCGAGCCCGTCGGACGCCACCATCCGGCCGAGCGCACTACGCTCGGTGCACATGAGCGACAGGCACATCAGTCAGCACTTCGAGACCCTCGCGATCCACGCGGGCAACACCGCGGATCCCCTCACCGGCGCGGTCGTCCCGCCGATCTACCAGGTCTCGACCTACAAGCAGGACGGCGTGGGCGGTCTGCGCGGCGGCTACGAGTACAGCCGCAGCGCCAACCCGACCAGGACGGCCCTCGAGGAGAACCTCGCCGCGCTGGAAGGCGGCCGGCGCGGTCTCGCGTTCGCGTCCGGCCTGGCGGCCGAGGACACCCTGCTGCGCACGCTGCTCAGCCCCGGCGACCACGTGGTGATCCCCAACGACGCCTACGGCGGCACCTTCCGTCTCTTCGCCAAGGTCGTCACCCGCTGGGGCGTGGAGTGGTCGGTCGCCGACACCAGCGACCCGGCCGCCGTACGGGCCGCGATGACGCCGAAGACCAAGGTGGTCTGGGTGGAGACCCCCTCCAACCCGCTGCTCGGCATCACCGACATCGCCGCCGTGGCCCAGGTCGCCCACGACGCGGGCGCGCGGCTCGTCGTCGACAACACCTTCGCCACGCCCTACCTCCAGCAGCCGCTGTCGCTCGGGGCCGACGTGGTGGTGCACTCGCTGACCAAGTACATGGGCGGCCACTCGGACGTGGTCGGCGGCGCCCTGATCGCCTCCGACCAGACGCTGGGCGAGGAACTGGCCTACCACCAGAACGCGATGGGCGCAGTCGCCGGCCCCTTCGACTCCTGGCTGGTGCTGCGCGGCACCAAGACCCTCGCGGTGCGCATGGACCGGCACAGCGAGAACGCCACGAAGATCGCCGACATGCTCACCGGGCACGCGCGCGTGAGCAGCGTGCTCTACCCGGGCCTGCCCGAGCACCCCGGGCACGAGGTGGCCGCCAAGCAGATGAAGGCGTTCGGCGGCATGGTGTCCTTCCGGGTCCAGGGCGGCGAGGAGGCCGCCGTCGAGGTGTGCAACCGCGCCAAGGTCTTCACCCTCGGTGAGTCGCTCGGCGGCGTCGAGTCGCTCATCGAGCACCCCGGCCGGATGACCCACGCCTCCGCGGCCGGCTCCGCCCTGGAGGTCCCGGCCGACCTGGTGCGCCTGTCCGTCGGCATCGAGAACGTCGACGACCTGCTCGAGGACCTGCAGCAGGCGCTCGGCTAGTGCTGGGCCGCCGTCCCGTCACCAGCCGGTGAGCGGTGGAGTCGTCTGGGACGGCGGCTCCACCCAGGGCTGCACCCGCACCGCCCACACGGTGAACGCCACGGCCGCCGCGCACAGCAGCAGCCACAGCAGGCGGTGCGCGAGCAGCCGGCGCCGCAGCAGACGGCTGCCGCGGCGGACGGCCTCGGCGTGCAGATCGGGCGGCACCGGCACCGCGGCCTGCTCCAGGATCCGGCGCACGGCGGCCTCCCGCTGGGCGCGGTTCACCGGTGCCTCCCGCCCGGTGGCCGCCTCATGACGCCGCCGTCTTCACGCCCACCGCGCGCGGCGCCGCCCCGCGCGACGGATGCAGCACGGTGGCCGTGGCGCGGTCGCAGATGGTGTGCACCCGTTCGACGGGCAGGCCCAGCAGTGCCGCCGTCTGCTCCTCGGCGACCCCCTCGAACATCCGCAGCACCAGGATCAGCCGCTCCTGCGGCGCCAGCTCGGCGAGCGGGCTGCGCGGATGCGGACGGGGCCGGCCCACGGCTCCGTAGTGCCGCCAGGCCTCGTGCGCGAACCGGGTGGCCAGGCACTGGCGGGCGCAGTCGTAGGGGTCCTCGCCGCGCAGCCGGTCCCAGCGGGCGTAGGTGCGGGCCAGCGCCGGTGCCAGCAGCCTCCGCGCGCGCGGGTTGTCGTCCGGGGCCTCTCCGGTGAGCAGGGTGGCGGCATGCAGCAGCCGCCCCGCCGCGCCCGCGACGAACGACTCGAACTCCCGGGCCCGGCGGGCATCGCGGGATGCCCGCCGATCACGCACCGCGCCTCCCCCCTGAGGGGGTCCTGTCCGGTACGGGACGGGCGGACCGCGCACCACGCAGGACCCGGTCTCATATGAGGCCAGTGGCGGCCCGGGGTCAAGACTCGGGACCGCACCCGTCCGGGGCGCGCGTCAGGAAGAGGGCGTCAGGAAGCGGGCGTCCGCTCGGCCGCCGGCACCGGCTGGACCGCCATCCGGGAGGAGAGCGCGGAATTGAAGCGCGTGAGGAGCGCGCAGAACTGCTCGCGCTCCTCCGGCGCCCAGTCGTGTGTCAGCTCGGCCATCAACTGACGCCTCGACGAACGTACTTCCTCGAGACGGGCGGCCCCGCGCGGGGACAGCTGGAGCACCACGGCCCGCCCGTCCTCCGGGTGCGAGGTGCGCTTGACGAGGCCCGTGTCGACCAGCGGGGCCACCTGCCGGGTGACCGTGGAGGAGTCGATCCCCATGCTCGCGGCGAGCGCCTTGACGCCCATCGGGCCCTCGCTGTCGAGGCGGTTGAGCAGCAGGTAGGCGGCACGGTCCATGGTGTTGCGCACCTGCCCGACGCCGCCGAGCCGGGTCTGTTCGGCACGCCGGGCGAACACCGCCACCTCGTGCTGGAGGGTGTCGAGAAGACCGGTGTCACCGACGGTCGTCATGTCCATCGACATTTCAGGTGTTGTGGGCATGGCCGGAGGCTCGCTTCATGAGGGCTGCTGGGTTGGGGGACAGGGTACGCGGCCCGGGCGCGGGCCGTACCGGCGCTGCGCAAACCCGGTCTCGGAGCTTGGTCACACGCGTCGCGCACGACCGTGAACTGCGAGACTTGGAGCATGAGCTACCGCACGGCCGGCTCCTTGCGCTCCGTCACCCTCGATGACGTGCGCGGGGCCCAGAAGATGCTCTCGGGCGTGGCACGGACGACCGCGATGGAGGGCAGCCGGCACCTTTCCCAGCTGGTCGGTGCGCCGGTGCACCTCAAGTGCGAGAACCTCCAGCGCACGGGCTCGTTCAAGCTGCGCGGCGCCTACGTCCGGATCGCCGGGCTGCTGCCGGAGGAGCGGGCCGCCGGAGTGGTGGCGGCGAGCGCCGGCAACCACGCGCAGGGCGTGGCCCTGGCCTCCTCGCTGCTCGGTGTGCACTCCACCGTGTTCATGCCGAAGGGCGCACCGCTGCCGAAGATCAGCGCGACCCGGGAGTACGGCGCGGAGGTGAGGCTGCACGGTCAGGTGGTCGACGAGACCCTGGCCGCCGCCCAGGAGTACGCGGCCACGACGGGCGCGGTGTTCATCCACCCCTTCGACCACCCCGATGTCATCGCCGGCCAGGGCACGGTCGGCCTGGAGATCCTCGAGCAGTGCCCGGAGGTGCGCACGATCGTCGTCGGCATCGGCGGCGGCGGGCTCGCCGCGGGCATCGCGGTCGCGGTGAAGGCGCTGCGGCCGGAGGTCCGGATCGTCGGTGTGCAGGCGGAGGGCGCGGCGGCCTATCCGCCCTCGCTCGCCGCAGGCCGTCCGGTGTCGGTGCAGAACCCGGCGACGATGGCCGACGGCATCAAGGTGGGCCGGCCCGGTCTGGTGCCGTTCGAGATCATCGGTGACCTGGTGGACGAGGTCCGCACGGTCAGCGAGGACCAGTTGTCGGCCGCGCTGCTGCTGTGCCTGGAGCGGGCCAAGCTGGTCGTCGAGCCGGCCGGGGCCAGCCCGGTCGCGGCCCTGCTGTCCGAACCCGGCGCCTTCCCCGGCCCGGTCGTCGCCGTACTGTCCGGCGGCAACGTCGACCCGGTGCTGCTCCAGCGGGTGCTGCGGCACGGCATGGCCGCCCAGGGCCGCTATCTGGCGGTCCGGCTGCGGCTCACGGACCGCCCGGGCGCCCTCGCGACGCTCCTCGGGGTGCTGTCCGTGGTCGACGCCAACGTCCTCGACGTGAGCCATGTGCGGACCGATCCCCGGCTCGGGCTCACGGAGGCCGAGGTGGAGCTGCACCTGGAGACGAAGGGCCCGGCGCACTGCGTCGAGGTCGGCCAGGCCCTGCGTCAGGCGGGTTACACGGTCATCGACTGAGACACCGCGCCGGAGCGCGAGAGGGCGGTGTCGCTCATCCGGGGAAACCCATTGGCGAACGCGATACATCGCGTTATGGTGTGTCGTGCCGCACGCGATACGCCGGTGCCTCCATGCGGAGAACCCCGGGGTGAGAACCCACGGGGTGAAAACCGCTGATGGAAAACCGAAGGCGGCGGCGAGCACGCGAACCTAGCCTTTCCGAAGCATCCCCAACGACGTGGAGACCCACATGCCAGGCGCCATCTATGCCGAAGGGCTGGTCAAGACCTTCGGCGACGTAAGGGCACTGGACGGCGTAGACCTCGATGTCCCCGAGGGCACGGTCCTCGGCCTGCTCGGGCCGAACGGCGCCGGCAAGACGACTGCGGTCCGCTGTCTGACGACACTGCTGCGGCCCGACAGCGGACGGGCCGTCGTGGCGGGCGTGGACGTCCTCAAGGACCCCGACGCCGTACGCCGCTCCATCGGCCTGTCCGGGCAGTTCGCGGCGGTCGACGAATACCTGACCGGCCGGGAGAACCTGCAGATGGTCGGTCAGCTCTACCAGATGAGGGCCAGGACGGCCCGGCAGCGCGCGGTCGAGCTGCTGGAGCAGTTCCATCTCACGGACGCCGCCGACCGCCCCGCCAAGACCTACTCCGGAGGCATGCGCCGCCGGCTCGACCTCGCCGCCGCCCTCGTGGTCTCACCGCCCGTGATGTTCATGGACGAGCCGACCACCGGCCTCGACCCGCGCAACAGGCAGCAGCTCTGGGAGGTCATCAAGCAGCTCGTCTCCGGCGGTACGACCCTGCTGCTGACCACGCAGTACCTGGAGGAGGCCGACCACCTGGCCCACGACATAGCGGTCGTCGACCACGGCCGGGTCATCGCCAAGGGCACCTCCGACCAGCTCAAGGCCCGCACCGGCGGCGAGCGCGTCGAGGTCGTCGTGCACGAGCGCGAGCACATCGCCACCGCCGCCGAGGTGCTGCGCGGCTTCGGCAAGGGCGACACCACGGTCGAGGAGCACACCCGCAAGCTCACGGTGCCCGTCACCGGCGGCGCCAAGCTGCTCGCCGAGGTCATCCGGGAGCTGGACGGCCGCGGGATCGAGATGGACGACATCGGACTGCGCCGCCCGACCCTCGACGACGTCTTCCTCTCCCTCACCGGACACGTGGCCGAGGCCGAGGAAACCGCCGGGAACGGCCGGGCCGGCAAGGGCAGCAAGGGCGCCAAAGGCAAGGAGACCGTGAAATGAGTGCCGTGACCGAAGCCGCGCCCCTCGCGGCCCCCGGCAACGCCGTCGGCCGGTCCGTCCGTGACTCGCTGATCGTCGCCAAGCGCAATCTGATCCGCATGTGCCGGATCCCCGAGATGGTCATCTTCGGACTGATCCAGCCGATCATGTTCGTGGTGCTGTTCACCTATGTGTTCGGTGGCTCGATCCAGGTCGGCGGGTCCAGCTCCACGCAGGCCTACCGCGAGTTCCTGATGGCGGGCATCTTCGCGCAGACCGTCACGTTCGCCACGGCCGGCGCCGGCGCGGGTATCGCCGACGACATGCACAAGGGCCTCATCGACCGCTTCCGCTCCCTGCCCATGGCACGCGGCGCGGTGCTGACCGGGCGGACCCTCGCGGACCTGGTCCAGACGGCGCTCACCCTGCTCGTCCTCGCCGTGGTGGCGGTGCTGGTCGGCTGGCGCACGCACGAGAACTTCGGCAAGGTGCTCGCCGGATTCGGGCTGCTCCTGCTGCTCGGATACGCGTTCTCCTGGATCGGCGCGCTCATCGGCCTCTCCGTGCGCACCCCCGAGGCGGCGACCTCGGGCGGCCTGATCTGGCTGTTTCCGCTGACGTTCATCTCGAACGCGTTCGTGGACGCGAACAAGATGCCGCCGTTCCTTCGGCACATCGCGGAGTGGAACCCGTTCAGCGCCACCGTGCAGGCGTGCCGTGAGCTGTTCGGCAACTTCCCCCCGGGCTACCGGACCCCGGATGCCTGGCCCATGCAGCACTCCGTGTGGGTCTCGCTGATCTGGTCGGTCCTGATCACCGTGGCCTTCCGCACGCTCGCGGTCCGCAAGTACCGCTCGGCCACCGCGTGACGGCGGCCACCGCGTGAGGGCATGAAGACGCCCCCGGTGTCCTGGGGACGCCGGGGGCGCGACATGAACCTGGTTCGGTGGATCAGCCCGAGTACGGCTCGGCCTTCAGGATCCGCACCGAGGCCTTCTTGCCGTTCGGCAGCTCGTACTCCGCGTCCTCGCCGACCTTGTGGCCGATGACGCCGGAGCCGAGCGGCGACTGCGGCGAGTACGTCTCGACATCCGCGCTCGCGTACTCGCGGGAGGCGAGCAGGAACGTCATCGTGTCGTCCTCGTCACCGTCGAAGGCGATCGTGACGACCATGCCCGGCGCGACGGCACCGTCCGCGGAGGCCGGAGCCTCGCCGACCTGGGCGTTCTCGAGGAGCTGGGTCAGCTGGCGCACACGGAGCTCCTGCTTGCCCTGCTCCTCCTTCGCCGCGTGGTACCCGCCGTTCTCGCGCAGGTCGCCCTCCTCACGCGCGGCGGCGATCTTGGCGGCGATCTCCGTGCGCGCAGGACCAGTAAGGTACTCAAGCTCGTCCTTGAGCTTGTTGTACGCCTCCTGGGTCAGCCAGGTGACGTTCTCGCTGGTCTGGGTCACAGGGTGCTCCTCGTCGGTACTGGGAAATACAAAGCATCGCCCTACCCAGAAGAATGTTCCCTCTTGGATGGGCGAAACCACGAGCCTAACAATTCAATGGCGGAAGGGGGAGGACATAAGCCATCAGAATCACATCGGCGCAGGTCACGGCCTGCACCTGGTCAGTCGGCGTGGCAGCCGAGCAGCTCGGCCGTCGTACCCCTGGCCGTCGTACGCAGTGTGACGGCCTTGTCGATGCGCGTGGCCGCGCCGCTGAAGCGGAAGTCCGCCCGTCCCACCTCGGCGCCCTCGGCCGACTGGGAGCGCAGGGTGCAGTAGCCGGAGGCACCCGAGTCCTTGTGCACCTCCAGATGAACTCGGACCTCGTCGTCGGAGGCCTTGAAGGTGATCACCTGGGCGCTGATCTCGTTCTGCGCGACGTAGTGGTAGGCGAAGTAGCCGATCAGAGCGAGCAGGACCACACCCAGCAGCGATCCGGCGACCTTGAGCCTGCGGTCGACACGCTCGTCCGAGGCGCGGCCGTAGCGGCCCTCGGGCAGCCGCGTGCTCGCCGTACCCATGATCGTCCTCTCCGCGGAATTAATCGCCCCCCGATTCCGTCACTATAGAAGCCTGCGATTGCGCCGAAGACACGGGGCGCCGACTGACCGAGGATTGAGTCTTGACTGACCAGCTGCGACTGATGGCCGTTCACGCGCACCCCGACGACGAGTCGAGCAAGGGCGCGGCCACCATGGCGAAGTACGTGGCCGAGGGGGTGGACGTGCTGGTGGTGACCTGCACCGGCGGCGAGCGCGGGTCCATCCTCAACCCCAAGCTGCAGGGTGACACCTACATCGAGGAACACATCCACGAGGTGCGCAAGAAGGAGATGGACGAGGCCCGGGAGATCCTCGGCGTCCGGCAGGAGTGGCTGGGCTTCGTCGACTCGGGCCTGCCCGAGGGCGACCCGCTGCCGCCGCTGCCCGAGGGCTGCTTCGCCCTGGAGGACGTCGACAAGGCGGCCGGCGAGCTGGTGAAGCAGATCCGCTCCTTCCGTCCGCAGGTGATCACCACCTACGACGAGAACGGCGGCTACCCGCACCCCGACCACATCATGACCCACAAGATCTCGATGGTGGCGTTCGAGGGCGCGGCGGACGCCGAGAAGTACCCCGAGGCCGAGTACGGCCCCGTCCACCAGCCGCGGAAGCTCTACTACAACCAGGGCTTCAACCGCCCCCGCACCGAGGCCCTGCACCACGCGATGCTCGACCGCGGCCTGGAGTCGCCTTACGGGGACTGGCTCAAGCGCTGGAAGGAGTTCGAGCGCGTCGAGCGCACGCTGACCACGCACGTTCCGTGCGCGGACTTCTTCGAGGTCCGCGACAAGGCGCTGATCGCCCACGCCACCCAGATCGACCCCGACGGCGGCTGGTTCCGGGTGCCGATGGACCTGCAGAAGGAGGTCTGGCCGACGGAGGAGTACGAGCTGGCGAAGTCTCTCGTCGACACCTCCCTCCCCGAGGACGACCTCTTCGCGGGCATCCGGGACAATGCCTGACATGAGCGCAAGCCTGGCACTGACGCATCTCGTCCCCCTCGCCAAGGAGGTCGACGAGAACAAGGTCACCCCCGGCGTCCTCGGCTTCATCGTGTTCGCGGTGATGGCCGTGGCCGTGTGGGGCCTGATGAAGTCGATGAGCAAGCAGATGCAGAAGGTCGACTTCAAGGAGGCCCCCGAAGCCGGGGCCGAGGAGAAGACCGAATCCAAGGCGCCGCAGGGCTGACAGCGGAGGTTCAGTTCCGCGCCGGTACCGCCACTCCCATCACCTCCCGGGCGTGGCGGTCCGGGGTCATGCGCAGACGCCACGCCTGCCAGCCCGCCTCCAGGCTCACGCCCCGCTCCAGCAGCAGGGCGTAGGCCGGCACCCACTCGTCCAGCTTCTCGTCCCGCAGCGGGTGCGAGGCGCGGGCGAGCTGGGCCAGCTCCTCCTGGGCGACCGCCGTGCCCACCTCCACCCCGCCCGGCGCCGCGTACGGCAGCAGGGTGCAGCGCAGGAACCGCGCCCAGTCCTCACCGCGGCGGTCGCCGTAGGACGTGAACAGGGTCAGCGCCTCGTCGCACAGCGCCAGCGCCTGCTGGATCCGGGCGTTGCCCGCGTCCACCACCGCCAGCTCCAGACAGGTCCAGGCCTCGCCGTGGGCGACGCCGATGCGCTGGAAGTCGGCGCGGGCGTCGACGAGCAGCTGCCGGGCGAAGCCCGAGTTGCGCAGCGAGCCGGTCTGCGCGGCCCGCTGGTCCCGGGTGACCCGCGCCGAGTGGTGCCGGGCGCAGGCCAGGCCGTAGACGTCCCGCATGCGCGAGAACATCTGCCGGGACCGCTCGAGCTCCCGCACCGCCAGATCCAGCTCCCCCGTCTCCTCCAGCGCCTGCCCGAGGTGGAACAGCGTCCACGCCTCGCCGCGCGCGTCCTCGTTCTCCCGGTGCCGCGCCGCCGCGCGGCGCAGGTCCTCGACCGCCGGACCGGCGTCCCCGCCGACCATCCGCGCCCGGGCGAGCTGGGTCAGCGCCCAGGCCTCGCCGCGCGCGTCGTGCGTCTGGCGGTAGCGCTCCAGGGCGGCCCGCAGCTCCGTCTCCGCCCTCGGCACGTCGCCCATGCGCAGCGCGAGCTGGCCGAGCTGGAAGTGCGCCCAGGCCTCCCCGTGCAGGGAGCCGCCCTGCCGGTGCAGGACCAGTGAGCGGGTGAGCAGGTCCAGGGCCTCCGGCAGCCGGGCCCGGTCGCGCTGCACCGCCGCCAGCGCGTGCATCGTCCACGCCCGGTCGGTCGCCAGCTCCTCGGCCGCCTGGAGGTCCAGGGCCTCCCGCAGCCGGGCCGCTGCCTCGGTGAGGTTGCCCTGGTGGTGCAGGGTGATCCCGAGGGAGCACAGCGCGCGGGCCGCGCCCGCGTCGTGATGGGCCTCCCGGTACAGGTCGACCACGGAGGCCAGCGTGGTGCGCGCCTTGTCCAGCTCGCCGAGCTGCCGGGCCGCGATACCGGTGCGCCACTGCACGGAGCGCATCAGCAGGCCCTCGTCCACGGCCTGCGCCAGCTCACTGATCTCACCGAGGCGGTAGAGGTCACCGCGGAGCAGGCAGTAGTCGCACAGGGCGCCGAGCAGGTTCTGCACGGCGGCCTGGTCCACCCCCTCGGCGTGGCGCAGCGCGGCCGTGATGAAGCTGGACTCGTCGTCCAGCCAGCGCAGCGCCTCGTCCAGCGAGGTGAAGCCGTGCCCGCCGAACTGGTTCGAGCGCGTCGACATGTTGCCGTCGACCAGGCGCAGCACCGAGTCGGCCAGCTCCGCGTAGTTCACGACCAGCCGCTCCTGCGCGGCCGTCCGCTCGCCCGGGTCCTCCTCGTCCAGCAGCCGCGCCTGGGCGAAGGCCCGCACCAGGTCGTGCAGCCGGTAGCGGCTGCCGCGCACATGGTCGATCAGGCCGGCGTCCGCGAGGGCCGCCAGATGCCGGGTGGCCTCCGGCTCGTCGGTGGCCAGCAGGGCGGCGGCCGCCGCCGCGCCGAGCGAGGCCCGGCCGGCCAGCGCCAGCCTGCGCAGCAGCCGGCGCGTGGTGTCCGGCTGGTCGGTGTAACGCAGCCACAGCGCCCGCTCCATCGGCTCCACCGGGCCGTACGCGCCGAGATCGGAGGCGAGCTGCCGCGGCGACCGCGGGCCGAGGGCGGAGCCGGCGACGCGCAGCGCCAGCGGCAGCCCACCGCACAACTGGCGTACGAGGTCGGCGGATTCCGCGTCGTACGGCCCCGAGGCGTCCTGCGCCGTCGCCGCCAGCAGTTCCTCGGCGCCCGCCGCGTCCAGCTCCCGCACGGGCAGGTGATGGACCCAGGCGCCGAGTTCCGCGGGCAGTTCGAGCGGGGTGCGGGCGGTGACCAGCACCAGGCTGTCGGAGTGCTCGGGCACCAGGGCGCGCACCTGCTCCGGGTCCGAGGCGTCGTCCAGCACGATCGTCACCGGAAGGCCGGCCAGATGCCGGTGGTACAGCTCGGACAGCCGCTTGACCTGCTGATCGGGGGAGGAGCGCTCACGGAACAGCAACTGCTCACGAGGCGCGCCGAGCCGGTTCAGCAGATGCAGCAGCGCGTCCCGGACGGGCAGCGGCGGCTCGTCCCGGCTGCCGCCGCGCAGGTCCACGACGACCGCCCCGCGGAAGTGGTCCTTGAGGTCGTGCGCCGCGCGGACGGCGAGCGTCGTGCGGCCCGAGCCGGGCTCGCCGTGCAGCACGACCACCGTCGGCCGGGTCTCGGTGGCCGCCCTGGCCGCCTGCGCCCACTGCCTGATCCGCGCCAGCTCCGGCCGGCGGCCCGCGAACGGCCCGTCCGGCTCCGGCAGTTGCCCGAAGGACTGCTCCAGCACCGTGCGCCGGCGGGCCGCCGCGCTCTTGTCGGCGCCGCGCAGCGCCGGGCCGGTCTTCTTCTTCGCTCCGGTGGAGGCGGTGAGCACCCGCTGCTGGTCGAGGAACGGACGGATGCCGCGCACCTCCAGCGCGGTCAGCCACTGCAGCCGGAGCTGCTCCGGGCCTCCGGGCTGACCGGCCTCGCCCGCCCGGTGGTGGGCGGCCGGCAGATGGGAGCCGGCCACCTTCACCACCGTCGCGGCGGCGCCCACCACGCCCACCGTGATCCCCGCGCCGACGGCCGTGCCGGCGCCGGTGCCCAGGGACAGGTCGGCGACGGCGGCGGCCACCGCGGCGACGGCGGCCACCAGCAGCGCCGTTCCGGCACCCTCGCGCGCGTAGCGCTGGCCGAAGGTGAGCCGGCCGGCGTCGGCCTCGTCGAGCGCGCGGACGTAGGTCTCGTACTCCTCGGCGGCCTGCCGCGCCATGGTGTCCAGCGAACCGCGCGCCCGCGACAGCAGCAGCTGCCCGTCGGTCCGGCCGCCGGAGCGCCGTACCTCCTCGTCCACGGCCCGCGCCAGCAGCCGCTCGGCCTCGGTCCGATGGCCGTCCCGCATGTCCCGTCCCCCTGTCGGCGTCAACTCCGTTGCCTACGAGTGTCCTTCGGGGACGGCGGGTTGGCGAGGGGGCGGTGATCAGCGGATGGGTGCTGATCCCATGACAACTCCTCGGTGAGCAGCGCGTTTTCCGCGGTCACGACGGCGTGCTTTGCTCACCCGTTCGCGTACTGCCGCCGCTCCCGCGTCACCGGCCCGGCCCGGCCCGGCCCGGTGCGGCGCCCGCTCGGCGCGGCCCAGGCCGGCGGGCCGGGCGGGGTCCGTCTCGGCCGGCGCGGTCAGCGCCTCGGCCGGCTGTGCGGGGTGGCCGCCGGCCGGCGCCGGCTCGACCGCCGTGGGCGGGACGCCCGCTCGGTTCCCCGGACGCGGTGCCCGTAGCGCGTCCTGGGCCGGACGGCCCCGGTCGTGCGACGATGCTGGTATGAATCGACTGGCTCACTCCCAGTCGCCGTATCTCCTCCAGCACGCCGGCAATCCAGTGGATTGGTGGCCATGGGGAGAGGAGGCGATGCAAGAGGCCAAGAGGCGCGACGTTCCCATCCTTCTTTCGGTGGGTTACTCGTCGTGCCACTTAGCCGGCTGATCACTGGTGCCATGTCATGGCCGGTGAATCGTTCGAGGACCAGGCCACGGCCGACTACCTCAACGAGCACTACGTCAGCATCAAGGTCGACCGCGAGGAACGCCCCGACGTCGACGCCGTATACATGGAGGCCGTGCAGGCGGCCACCGGTCAGGGCGGCTGGCCCATGACCGTGTTCCTCACCCCGGACGCCGAGCCCTTCTACTTCGGCACCTACTTCCCGCCCGAGCCCCGGCACGGCATGCCCTCCTTCCGGCAGGTGCTGGAGGGCGTCCAGCGGGCCTGGGCCGACCGGCGGGGCGAGGTGGCCGAGGTCGCCGGCAAGATCGTGCGGGACCTCTCCCAGCGGGAGCTGGGCCACCAGGCCACCGAGCCGCCCGGAGAGCAGGAACTCGCCCAGGCGCTGCTCGCGCTCACCCGGGAGTACGACCCGCAGCGTGGCGGATTCGGCGGGGCGCCGAAGTTCCCGCCGTCGATGGTGCTGGAGTTCCTGCTGCGGCACCACGCGCGCACCGGCGCCGAGGGCGCCCTGCAGATGGCGTCCGACACCTGTGAGCGGATGGCCCGGGGCGGGATCTACGACCAGCTCGGCGGTGGCTTCGCCCGCTACTCCGTCGACCGCGACTGGGTCGTGCCCCACTTCGAGAAGATGCTGTACGACAACGCCCTGCTGTGCCGGGTGTACGCGCACCTGTGGCGGGCGACAGGCTCCGAGCTCGCCCGGCGGGTCGCACTGGAGACCGCCGACTTCATGGTCCGCGAACTGGGCACCGATGAGGGCGGGTTCGCCTCGGCCCTCGACGCGGACAGCGACGACGGTACCGGGCGCCATGTGGAGGGTGCCTACTACGCCTGGACACCGCAGGAGCTGCGCGAGGCCCTCGGCGAGGAGGCCGAACTCGCCGCCCAGTACTTCGGGGTGACGGCCGAGGGCACCTTCGAGCACGGCCGGTCGGTGCTGCAACTGCCCCAGACCGAGGGCGTCTTCAACGCGGAGCAGGTGGCGTCCGTCAAGGAGCGCCTGCTGGCCCGGCGGGCGCTGCGCCCCGCCCCCGGCCGGGACGACAAGGTCGTCGCCGCCTGGAACGGGCTCGCGATCGCCGCGCTCGCCGAGACCGGCGCCTACTTCCACCGGCCGGACCTCGTCCGGGCCGCCGTCGCGGCCGCCGATCTCCTGGTCCGGGTGCACCTGGACGAGCACGCCCACCTCGCCCGTACCAGCCGGGACGGCCTCGTGGGGCCCAACGCCGGGGTGCTGGAGGACTACGCCGACGTCGCCGAGGGCTTCCTCGCGCTCGCGTCCGTGACCGGGGAGGGCGTGTGGCTGGACTTCGCCGGGCTGCTCCTCGACCAGGTACCGGTCCGTTTCGGCGACCCCGCGGGCGGCGCCCTGTACGACACCGCCGCCGACGCCGAGCAGCTCATCCGCCGGCCGCAGGACCCCACCGACAACGCCACACCCTCCGGGTGGAGCGCCGCGGCGGGTGCCCTGCTGAGCTACGCCGCCCACACGGGCTCCGAGGCCCACCGCACCGCGGCCGAGGCAGCGCTGGGTGTCGTGAAGGCGCTGGGACCGCGGGTGCCCCGGTTCATCGGCTGGGGTCTCGCCGTCGCCGAAGCGCTGCTCGACGGGCCACGGGAAGTGGCGGTGGTCGGCCCTTCGCTCACCGACGAGGAGACAACGGCCCTGCACCGCACGGCACTTCTCGGCACCGCGCCGGGCGCGGTGGTCGCGGCCGGGGTCCCCGGCGGCGAGGAGTTCCCGCTGCTCGCCGACCGCCCGCTCGTGGACGGCCGGCCGGCGGCCTACGTCTGCCGGAACTTCACCTGCGACGCCCCGACGACGGATGCGGAGCGGCTGGGCCGGGCGCTGAACACCACCTGAGCGCGGGAGGCGTCAGCCCCGCCCGCTGAACTGCGCCAGGGCGCGCTCCACGATGGCCTCGAGCTGGTCGTGGTGCGCGCCCTTCCAGTAGGCACGGCCGCAGTCGCCGCAGCGGGCGAACACGTCGTAGGTGTGCCGGGTGCCGTGCTCTAGCTGGTCGGCGACCTCCTCCTTGGTGGTCTCCGCCAGCAGGCCGTTGCAGGCGGTGCAGCGGGTCCAGGGGCGCAGCTCGGGGGCGAAGCGCTCGAGGACGTCGCGGAGCTGGTCCTCGGGGCGGGTGCTGTAGACGTACGCTCCGGCCCACAGCTCGCGGCGGCGCAGCAGCCCCCGGTCCCGGCTGAGCATGACGCGCTTCTCGGCGGCCGAGCGAGCGGCCAGCGCCGGGTCGCCGATGTCGGTCGACTCGTACGCCGTGTCCACGCCGAGCAGGCGCAGCCGGCGGGCGAGGGTGCCGAGGTGCACGTCGAGGAGGAAGCGGAGCGGGGCGCCGGGGACCCGCTGGGGGCGTACGACGGAGCGGACCTCCACCGAGTCGCCCGCGACGGGGACGTACGAGGTGGGCACCTCACGGCCGTCGACCCACAGGGCTCCGACCTCGGTCAGCGGGACGCCCGCCGACTCGACGACGTGGCCGAGGGTCGAGACACCGTCGGTGGTGAGGGCGGTGGACCCCCGGCGCCGTCCGCTCGGGACGAACAGGGCCAGGCCGGGGGCGAACTCGACGTGGATCTCGGGACCGTTCACCCGGCCAGGATGACACGCCGCGGGGCGCCGGGCTCAGGGATTTCCGGTGGGCAGACCGTGCTCCAGGACGTCCAGGGCCCGCTGCACCAGGTCGCGCAGATCGCCCTCGAAGTCGTTCTCCGCCCAGGCCATGTAGACCTCCATCATGCCGCCGACCAGGGACATCGCGTAGACGCGCACTTCCAGGGCGTCCGGGTCGAGACCGGCCCGCTCGGCGAGGGCGCCGCGCAGCAGCCGACCGGTCTCCGACATGCTCTCCACCATCCGGGAGCGCACGGCGGGGATCTGGACGCCGAGGTGCGCCCGCATCCGCAGCACCTCGGCGTCCTCCCGGTTCATCGCGTCGATGGCCTTGTCCATCACGTACCGCAGCGAGTCCATCCACGACTCGCCGGCCGGCCGGGAGCGCAACTCCTGCGCCATCAGCGGGTCGTACTCGTCCGTGAGGACGATGTCCTCCTTGGTCGGGAAGTACCGGAAGACGGTCGACGGCGACACCTCGGCCCGCTCGGCGATCTGCTCGATCGTCGTGGCGTCGTATCCCTGTTCCTGGACCAGCGCGTACGTGGCGGAGCGGATCGCCTCGCGCGTCTTGATCTTCTTGCGTTCACGCAGGCCCAGCCGGGGGCGGTCGGCGGGGGAGAGGGGGGAGGGTGCTGCCGTCATGCGGTCATTGTCCGGCATCCGGCCCGGAGGTGACCATCTCCGCAGCGGCACGCGAGGTGCCGCGTGCGGCGGGCCCGGTGCCGGGCAGGAAAGCCGCCGCCAGCAGCGCGGAGACCAGGGCGGCCAGCGCGCAGACCAGCAGGACCACACCCATGCCGTGTACGTAGGCGCTGTTCGCGGAGGCCGCGAGCCGGGCCGAGCCGGTCCGCGCGGCGATCAGGTGCGCGGCGACCACGGAGTCACCGGCGGTGCCGGCTGCCCCCGAGGGCAGGCCGGTGACGTCCAGCCGGCCGCGGAAGACGCCGGACAGCAGGCTGCCGAGCAGGGCGATGCCGATCGCCGAGCCGACCTGGCGCATCGTCAGCAGCAGTCCGGAGCCGCTGCCGGCGCGGTCGCGGGGCAGGGTGGCCAGCGCGCCGGTCATCGACGGCACGAGCGCGAAGCCCGACCCCAGACCGGCGACGGAGAGCCACAGCGCGGTGAATCCGTAGCCGGACCAGGCCGTCGTGCGGCTGCCGAGGAGGCCGGCGAAGGCGAGGACCACCAGGCCCGCGGCGACCGTGGCGCGGGCTCCGAAGCGGGTGGTGACCGGCGGGGCGAGCTTCGCGGCGACGGACAGGCCGAGCACCATCGGCAGCAGTCGGACGCCCGTGCCCAGGGTGTCGTTGCCGAGGACGGCCTGGAGGTAGGGCGGCAGCACGAACAGCAGGCCGGACAGGACGAACATCACCAGGGTGGCCGCGATGGTGTTGAGCAGGAAGCCGCGGCGGGCCAGCAGCGTCATGTCGAGCAGGGGGCGCTCCATCCGGCGCTCGCGCAGGACCAGTCCGGTGAGCGGGACGGCACAGCCGACGAGCATCCCGAGGACCAGCGGGTCGCCCCAGCCCCGCTCGGGCGCCTCGATGATCGCGTAGATCAGGGCGCCGAGACCCGCCGCGGTGAAAGCGGTGGAGCGGGTGTCGACCCGGGGGGACGAGGGGTCGCGGGTCTCGGGGAGCAGCAGGACGCAGGCGGCGATGCCGATCGCGACCATGGGGACGTTGATCAGGAAGACCGAGCCCCACCAGAAGTGGTCCAGCAGCCAGCCGCCGATGATCGGGCCCAGCGGCAGGCCCAGCGCGGAGCCGGTGGAGACCAGGCCGATGGCCTTGCCCTGCTCGTCGGGCGTGAACAGCGACGGCAGCACCGACATCGCCAGCGGGGTGATCAGCGCGGCGCCGACGCCCATGACGGTTCGTGCGGCGATCACCCGGTTCACGTCCCCGGCCAGGGCGCCCACGAGCGAACCGGCCAGGAAGATCCCGAGGCCGGTGATCAGCATCCGCCGCCGTCCGAAGCGGTCGCCGAGCAGCCCGGCGGGCAGCATCAGCGCCGCGAAGACGACGACGTACGCGTCCGCCATCCACTGCTGCTGACCGGTGGTGGCGCCGAGCCGCTCGGCCATGGTCGGCAGGGCCACGTTGAGGATCGTCATGTCGAAGCCGAGCGTCAGCATGCTCGCGACCAGGGCCCCGAGGGCCCACCAGCGGCGGGGATCGCGCCGCGTCTCTTCCACACCGGTGACAGTAACCATGAAATGACAGTAGCTATCAAAATATGCTCGCTGTCAATCGGTACTCGCTTTCGGGCACACGAAAATGGCCACGGCTGACGAGCCGTGGCCATGGGGTGCGCGCGGGCGCTTACGCGTGCTGGTACGCCACCAGGGAGATGCCGACGTAGTGCACGACGAAGGCGGCGAGGGTGAGCAAGTGGAAGACCTCGTGGAAGCCGAACCAGCGTGGTGAGGGGTTCGGCCGCTTGATGCCGTAGACCACGCCCCCGGCGCTGTACAGCAGGCCGCCGACGACGACCAGCACCAGGACGGCGATGCCGCCGCTGCGCATGAAGTCGGGCAGGAAGAAGACGGCCGCCCAGCCCATCGCGATGTAGCAGGGCGTGTAGAGCCAGCGCGGGGCGCCGACCCAGAAGACGCGGAAGACGATGCCCGCGGCGGCCGCGGCCCAGATGCCCCACAGCAGCCACTGCCCCTTGGCGCCCGGCAGGAGCAGCATGGTCAGCGGCGTGTAGGTGCCCGCGATGATCAGGAAGATGTTGGCGTGGTCCAGGCGGCGCAGGACGCCGTCCATCCGCGGGCTCCAGTTGCCCCGGTGGTAGAGCGCGCTGACGCCGAAGAGCAGGCATGCCGTCAGGACGTAGATCCCGCACGCGAGCCGGCCTCTGCTGGAGTCGGCCAGGGCGGTGAGCACGAGGCCCGCGACGAGCACGGCCGGGAACATTCCGAGGTGCAGCCAGCCGCGCAGCCGGGGCTTGACCGGGTGCGGAAGGGAGAGCGTCACAGGACCGCGGCCGGCGGCCGGCGTGTCCTGGGGCGCGTCGGGGACGGGCGCAGTCATGCGGGGCATCGTACCTACGGCCCCGTAAGTCGGGTGTCAGGGCACCCCCATGAGGGCCCCAACGCAAAAAGTCCTTCTGTCGAACTTCATGTGTACGCAAAGAACCGCGGTAACCGTGGCGTTCCTCACGTTGCTCACCTGTGATGCCCTCTGGACAGATGGGCACTAGAATCGGATGATCAAATGAGTGCGGTCGGCACCGGATGAGCGGCTACGAAGCGTCCGGGTCGAGGCCCCCACGGGGCGACAAGACAAAAAATCCCTCATTTAGGAGCAATCGTGGCGCGCGACATCGCGGCTCCCACCGGCGTCCCCACCAACCACCAGGAACTGATCTCGTGGGTCAACGAGATCGTCGAACTGACGCAGCCGGACAGCGTGGTCTGGTGTGACGGATCCGAGGCCGAGTACGAGCGGCTGTGCGAGGAGCTCGTCCAGAAGGGCACCTTCCGCAAGCTCGACCCGATCAAGCGCCCCAACTCCTACTACGCGGCCTCCGACCCCACCGACGTCGCACGCGTCGAGGACCGGACCTTCATCTGCTCCGCCAAGGAGGAGGACGCCGGCCCGACCAACCACTGGAAGGCCCCGGCCGAGATGCGGGAGATCTTCCAGGGCTCCAACGGCGAGGGCGGCGTCTTCCGCGGCTCGATGAAGGGCCGGACGATGTACGTCGTCCCGTTCTGCATGGGCCCGCTGGGCTCCCCGCTCTCCGCGATAGGCGTCGAGATCACCGACTCCGCCTACGTCGCGGTCTCCATGCGCACCATGACCCGCATGGGGCAGCCGGTCCTCGACGAGCTCGGCGACAGCGGCTTCTTCGTCAAGGCCGTGCACACCGTCGGCGCCCCGCTGGAGGAGGGCCAGGAGGACGTCCCCTGGCCGTGCAACTCCACCAAGTACATCTCCCACTTCCCCGAGGACCGTGAGATCTGGTCCTACGGCTCCGGCTACGGCGGCAACGCCCTGCTCGGCAAGAAGTGCTACGCGCTGCGCATCGCCTCCGTCATGGCCCGCGACGAGGGCTGGCTGGCCGAGCACATGCTGATCCTCAAGCTCACCCCGCCGCAGGGTGAGTCCAAGTACGTCGCCGCCGCCTTCCCGAGCGCCTGCGGCAAGACCAACCTCGCCATGCTGGAGCCGACGGTCTCCGGGTGGACCGTGGAGACCATCGGCGACGACATCGCCTGGATGCGCTTCGGCGAGGACGGCCGGCTGTACGCGATCAACCCCGAGGCCGGCTTCTTCGGCGTCGCCCCCGGCACCGGTGAGCACACCAACGCCAACGCGATGAAGACGCTGTGGGGCAACTCGGTCTTCACCAACGTGGCGCTGACGGACGACAACGACGTGTGGTGGGAGGGGATGACGGAGGAGACCCCGGCGCACCTCACCGACTGGAAGGGCAACTCCTGGACTCCCGAGTCCGGTACGCCCGCCGCGCACCCCAACGCCCGCTTCACCACCCCGGCCTCGCAGTGCCCGATCATCGCGCCGGAGTGGGAGGACCCCAAGGGCGTGCCGATCTCGGCGATCCTCTTCGGCGGCCGCCGCGCCAGCGCGGTGCCGCTGGTGACGGAGTCCTTCGACTGGAACCACGGTGTCTTCCTGGGCGCCAACGTGGCCTCCGAGAAGACCGCCGCCGCCGAGGGCAAGGTCGGCGAGCTGCGCCGCGACCCGTTCGCCATGCTGCCGTTCTGCGGCTACAACATGGGCGACTACATGGGTCACTGGGTCGACGTGGCCAAGGACAAGGACCAGTCCAAGCTGCCGAAGATCTACTACGTCAACTGGTTCCGCAAGAACGACGAGGGCAAGTTCGTCTGGCCGGGCTTCGGCGAGAACAGCCGCGTCCTGAAGTGGATCGTGGACCGGCTGGACGGCAGGGCCGAGGGCGTCGAGACCCCGATCGGCATCCTGCCGACCAAGGAGGCGCTGGACACCAAGGGCCTCGACCTGTCCGACGCCGACCTGGACTTCCTGCTCACGGTCGACAAGGAGGTCTGGCGCGAGGAGGCCGCCCTGGTCCCCGAGCACCTCAACACCTTCGGCGACCACACCCCGAAGGAACTGTGGGACCAGTACCGCGCGCTGGTGCAGCGCCTGGGCTGAGACCCGCACCCCATGACTCCACGGCCGGTCCGGATGCCCTGACCAGCGATCGTCACGGCCGGCCGTGGTGACAACCCCGACGGGGCCCCGCACAAAGGCGTGCGGGGCCCCGTCGCGCGCCCCCTTGCTACCGGATCTTCACACCGGTTTCATGGCGTCTACAGGCGTCTCACCGGTACCGGTGGAGCGCCCAACCAAGCCTGTGGGGGGCCCAGTTGAATACTGCACACCGATCCAGACGGCTCGCGGCCACACTGCTGGCCGCCGCTCTCGCCGGGACCGGACTGACCGTCGCCGGCGCGCCCGCCGCCTACGCGGCGGCCTCGGACGCCGTGGTCAAGCTGCCGATCTCCTCGTACTCCGCGATCGCCGTCGACTCCGTCCACCAGCGCGTCTTCGTCGCCGACAGCAACACGAGCTACTACCTCAACAAGGGCACCATCGCCGTCTACGACTTCCAGGGCGAGCGGGTCGCCACCCTCCAGACGCCGGCCCATGTCTCCGGTCTGGCCCTCAGCGCCGACAGCTCCAAGCTCTACGCCGGCCTGCGCGAGCAGATCCAGACCTACGACACCACCACCCTCGAGCCGGCCCTCGTCGCCTACACCAACACCGACACCTGCGGCCGCGATCTGGCCTTCTCCGGCGGGCAGTTGTACTTCACCACGCCGTACTCCCAGTACGTCGGCGAGTGCTCCACCGCCCAGACCTACCTGGACGGCGTGGTCAACGGCACGCACACCCGCACCGGCTGGAACGACTACGGCCGGCTCCAGCTCGAGGCGGGCCCCGGCGGCCGGATGCTGATGGGCCAGCCGCGCAGCACGAAGGCGGCCGACCCCTTCGTCACGGTCTACGACACCGGCGGCGACTCCCTGGTCCGCAACGCCGCGCGCCGCTTCGCCGACAACGTGGGCAACGGCGCGCTCGACCTGAAGGACATGGCGTTCTCCGCCGACGGAAGCAAGGTCGCCCTCGCCGACGCGGCCTACGGCACCCGGCTGCTCAACACCGCCGACCTCTCCGACGCGGACGGTTCCTACCCGGCCCTCCCGGCGGGCGCCACCGCCAGCTCGGTCGCCTTCAGCGGTGACGGCAAGTACCTGGCGCGCGGCGCGGCGGCCACCGGCGCCACGCCCGACCTGCTCCTCCAGCCCGCCGACCCCACCGACGCGACCGCCCCGCTGGAGTTCGTCTTCGAGGGCAGCCTCGACGGCGACCGGGTCGCCCCGCGCGGCATGGAGTGGGCGGCCGACGGCTCCCGGCTGTTCGCGGTGACCACCAACGCGGCCGGCAGCCAGTACTGGCTGCACGTCATCCAGCCCCCGGCCGTCCAGTACGACACCGGCTTCACCGGCGGCCTCACCCACAGTCCCTCCGGGGCGGTGGCCGGTGAGCCGCTGGCGGTGCGCGGCCGGCTCCAGTGGGACGGGCCCGCGCCCGCCGGGCCGCTGAAGGTGACCGCCGTACGCCAGGACGCCGACGGCACGCACCAGCTCGGTACCGCGACCGTCAAGGAAGACGGCACCTTCACCGTCCTCGACGAGCCCGACCTGGTCGGCGAGGCCACGTACACGGTGTCCTTCCTCGGCGACCTGACGCACCGCCCGGCCACCGACGTCACCCACACCGTCACGGTCGGCAGGGCGCCCAGCTCGATCGCGCTCACCGCGCCCGAGGAGGCCACCATGAGCGGGGGCGTGCACATCACCGGCACGTTCGCCGCCCAGGGCAAGGCGCTGCCCGAGCGGGCCACGCTCACCGTGAAACGCGCGGACCGGCTCGGCACCGGCACCCTGTCGTCGGTCGCCGTCGCCGCCGACGGCACCTTCACCATCGAAGACCTGCCGCGCACCCGCCGCGACACGACCTACACGGTCGCCTGGGCGGGTGACGCCCTGCACGAGGGCGCGACGGCGTCGGCGACGGTGAACGTCCGCCGCTGAGCCCGGCCGGATGTGTGGCACCCGGTCCGCGCGTCGCTGCAGGATGCGCGCGGACCGGGGCCGTTCGGGGACCCCGGGCGGGGTCAGCGGGCCGAGCTGAGTTCCTTCGGCCCGGCCAGGGCGGCGGCGTGCGCGTCCATCCGCTCGGCCGACAGGATCGCCGCGGCGGTGTCGGCGCGGGAGGCGGCGACCACCAGCGCGCGGCCCGCGAGGGCGTGCGCCCGCCGGTGCAGGCCCGCCGGCTCACCGGCGGCGGACGGCTGGGCGCGCAGCGGTGCCCGTCCTCCGCGCAGCCGGGCCACCTGGGCCGCGAGCCGCTCGGCGGCCGCCTCCAGATCGGCGGAGGGGGTCAGGGCGCGCAGGTCGTCGGTGACGGCGAGCAGGGCGGCGAGATGCCCGGCGAGCTGGATGTCCAGCTCCTCCTCGCGCGAGCGGTGGGGGAAGTCGGAAGGGTCGCCGGCCATCGTGCTGTGGACCGACTTGGTGCGGATCGGTTCGTACATGGGGATGGCCTCCTGTGCTCTGACAGGAAACCATCCTAGCTTGGATTTCGTCTAAAGTTGAGTCGGGTCACGGATCGCGGCCTTCCGGCTACCCTCGGCCGAACCCCGAGGGGTCCCGCGGCCGGCCCCTAGGGCTGGCCGTAGCCGTCCAGGAAGGTCCCGATCCGGGTCACCGCGTCCCGGAGGTCACCGGCGCTGGGCAGGGTCACCACCCGGAAGTGGTCCGGCTCGGGCCAGTTGAACCCGGTGCCCTGGACGACCATGATCTTCTCCTGGCGCAGCAGGTCCAGCACCATCCGCCGGTCGTCCTTGATCTTGAACACCTGCGGGTCCAGGCGCGGGAAGAGATACAGCGCGCCCTTGGGCCTGACGCAGCTGACGCCCGGGATCTGGGTCAGCAGCTCGTAGGCGACGTCCATCTGCTCCTTCAGCCGCCCGCCCGGCAGCACCAGGTCGTTGATCGTCTGCCGGCCGCTGAGCGCGGCCACGACCCCGTGCTGCCCCGGCATGTTCGCGCACAGGCGCATGTTCGCCAGGATCGTCAGGCCCTCGATGTAGGAGTCGGCGTGGGCGCGCGGGCCCGAGATCGACATCCAGCCGACGCGGTAGCCGGCCACCCGGTAGGCCTTGGACATGCCGTTGAAGGTGAGGGTCAGCAGGTCGGGGGCGACCTTCGCGGTCGGGGTGTGCGTGGCGCCGTCGTAGAGGATCTTGTCGTAGATCTCGTCCGAGCAGACCAGCAGGTTGTGCCGGCGTGCGATGTCGGTCAGGCCCTTGAGCACCGCCTCGTCGTACACCGCGCCCGTGGGGTTGTTCGGGTTGATGATGACGATCGCCTTGGTGCGGTCGGAGACCTTGCGCTCGATGTCGGCGAGATCGGGCATCCAGTCGGACTGCTCGTCGCAGCGGTAGTGCACGGCCGTGCCCCCGGAGAGGGAGACCGCCGCCGTCCACAGCGGGTAGTCCGGCGCCGGCACGAGCACCTCGTCGCCGTCGTCCAGCAGGCCCTGCATCGCCATCACGATCAGCTCGGAGACGCCGTTGCCGATGTAGACGTGCTCGACGTCCGTCTCGATGCCGATGGTCTGGTTGTGCATGACGACCGCGCGCCGGGCGGCCAGCAGGCCCTTGGCGTCGCCGTAGCCGTGCGCGCCGGAGACGTTGCGCAGGATGTCCTCGAGGATCTCCGGCGGGCACTCGAAGCCGAACGCGGCCGGATTGCCCGTGTTGAGCTTCAGGATGCGGTGCCCGGCCGCCTCCAGGCGCATCGCCTCCTCGAGAACCGGGCCCCGGATCTCGTAACAGACGTTGGCGAGCTTGGTCGACTGGATCACCTGCATGTCCGTGAGCTTACGACCCGGTAACGGCTCATGGGTGGTGTCTTCCGCCACTTGAGACGGTGCCGGTTTGCCTCGTTATCGGCGGTAGCTGTCTCAGAAGTCGCTCGCGTCCCTAGAATGCGCCGCGGTGCCGGTGCGCCGAGGCCGCTGATGTGCCTGGTGCGACAGGGGGCGGCGAGGACGGCCGGGCAAGGGGAGGGTGGGGTTGTACGAGGCGCACGGTGGTGGCGGCGAGCCGGAGGTTCAGCCGAACGTGTACCACCCACAGACGGCCGCGGCCCCCTCCTACGAGGAGTACGCCGATCCGGCCGCCGCTCATGGCTGGCAGAACGCCTACGACGAGACGCGCGAGCTGCCGGCCCTCTCCGGGCTGTCCGGGCCCGCCGGGCCGCCCGCGCCCGTCGCGGCCGGGGCGGACGGCGGCCGACGCGACCGGCGCCGCAAGCGGCGGGCGCCCGCCCGCCGCCGGACGGCGCTCCTCGCCGGGGGTCTCGGCGCGGCCGGCGTGGTCGCGGTGATCACGGTCCTCGCCTGGCCGGACGGCGCCCCGGCCGGAACCAGCCCCGCGAGCGACGGGCCCGCCCGCGTCCCCGGCGCCGCGACCACCGGCGCGGACTCCTCCGCCCCCACCGCGAGCGTGCCCGGCACCGGGTCCGGCCTTCCGGCGGCGTCGTCCACGGCGTCCGTGCCTGCCGCGGACGGTGAGGCGGCCACCGCCACCGGAGGGCCCGCGGCCTCCGGCGCGTCCGCCCGGTCCGGCTCCCCGGCCGCCACGGCCTCCGCCCTTCCCGTCACCCCCGCGCCCACGCTCTCGTCCGCCACGCCGACGCAGTCCGACTCGGGCACCCCGGGCGGCGGCCGGGGCCACGGCCGCGGCGCGACGAAGCGGCCCCGGTAGCCGGGGGCGGCCGTAACGCGCCGCCAAGTGGGTAGTGATCCCACGCGAGTTGCGGTCCGCCACCCGACAAAAGCGCGCGTATGCCCCGGGCGGCCACGCCGTCGCATACAACTGCTTGCCCCCGCACGCCCCTCTCATGAGAATGCTCATGACAAAACGCGAGGCGACCGGAAGATCTCCGGTCGCCCAAGTCGTACGAGGGGACCCCCACATGAACAAGCCTCTCCTGGCCGCGCTCTCCTCCCTGGCCATCGCCGGGCTGGGCGCGACCCCGGCGGTCGCCGCACCGCAGGGCAAGGCGGCCAACGCGGTGGCCGTCAACTTCGCCGGGACCGTCTCGCTCAGCAACTGCTCCGGCTCGGTCATCCGCTTCCCCAACTCCGCGGACACCGACCCGGCGCTCGTGCTGACCAACGGCCACTGCCTGGAGACCGGCTTCCCGGCGCCCGGCCAGGTCATCACCGGCCAGTCCTCCAGCCGCACCTTCGGCCTGCTGAACTCCTCCGGCAGCAAGGTGGCCACGCTCCGCGCCAACCAGGTCGTCTACTCGACCATGACGGACACCGACGTCACGATCTACCGCACCACCACCACCTACGCGGCGATCAAGAGCTCGTACGGCATCAGCCCGCTCACCATGCAGGACACCCACCCGGTCGCCGGCACCGCCATCAAGGTCGTCTCCGGCTACTGGAAGCGCATCTACAGCTGCAACATCGACGGCTTCGTGTACCGCCTGAAGGAGGGCGACTGGACCTGGAAGGACTCGGTCCGCTACACCTCCGCCTGCAACACCATCGGCGGCACCTCGGGCTCGCCGGTGATCGACACCGCCACCGGCAAGGTCGTCGCCGTCAACAACACGGGCAACGAGGACGGCCAGCGCTGCACCGAGAACAACCCCTGCGAGGTCGACCAGAGCGGCAACGTCACCGTCCGCCAGGGCATCAACTACGCCGAGGAGACCTACAACATCCCGGCCTGCTTCACCACCGGCAACAAGCTGAACCTGAGCGCGTCCGGCTGCACCGTGCCCAAGCCGTAACTCCGGCTGCCGCGACTCCTGTTCGAGCCGTTGCCCCGGCCCGGGCGGTCACACCGGCGTGCGGCGGACCGCCCGGCCCGCCAGCACGTCCGTCCGGCGGCCGTCCTCGATCGCGAGACGGCCGTCGACCAGTACGTACGGAATCCCGGCCGGGAGCACTCGGGGCTCGGCGAAGGTGGCGCCGGACGCGACGGTGTCCGGGTCGAACAGCACCAGGTCGGCCCGGTAGCCCTCGCGCACAAGGCCCCGGTCCGGCAGCCGCAGCCGGGCCGCGGGCCGCGCGGTGAGATGGGCGACGCACTCCTCCAGCGTCAGCACGCCCGCCTCCCGCACGTAGTGACCGAGATAGCGGGGGAAGGTGCCGTAGGCGCGCGGATGCGGCTTCGCGCCCCGCAGGATGCCGTCGGAGCCGCCGGTGTGGGCGCGGTGCCGCATGATCGTGCGGACGTTCTCCTCGTGCCCGACGTGCTGGAGGATCGTCGTGCCGAGCCGGTCCTCGACCAGTAGCCGGCGCGCGGTCGTCCAGGGGTCCTCGCCGCGCGCGTCCGCCGACTCCCGCACGGTCCGCCCGACATGGTCCGCCAGGGCCGGTCCGGTCACGCCGGAGATCTCGATCGTGTCCCACTCCACCGGCACACCGTGGCAGCCGTCCGAGCCGGTGACCTCCAGGTCGTGCCGGATGCGCTCGGCGGTCGCCGGGTCGGCGAGCCGGGCCAGGATCTCCTCCGGGCCGCCCTCGCCGGCCCAGCTCGGCAGCAGCGCGGCGAGGGTGGTGCAGCCGGGAGTGTAGGGGTAGCTGTCCAGGGTGATGTCGGCGCCGGAGTCCAGCGCCCGGTCGAGCAGGGCGAGGAGTTCGGGCGCGCGTCCCTCGTTCACGCCGAAGTTCATCGTCGCGTGGGCCAGGTGCAGCGGGCAGCCCGCCCGCCGGGTCAGCTCCACCATCTCGGCGTACGCCTCCAGGGCGCCGGCGCCGTAGGACCGGTGGTGCGGGCAGTAGTAACCGCCGTACGCGGCCACCACCCGGCACAGCTCGGTGAGTTCGGCGTCGTCCGCGTACATGCCGGGCGTGTAGGTGAGTCCGGAGGACAGGCCGACCGCGCCCTGCTCCAGGCCCTCCGCGACCAACTGCCGCATACGGTCCAGCTCCCGGCCGGTCGCCGGGCGGTCCTCCCAGCCGACGGCCATCGCGCGGACCGTGCCCTGCGGGATCAGATAGGCCGCGTTCACGGCGATCCCGCGGTCGAGGCGGTCCAGGTACTCGCCGACCGTGCGCCAGTCGAGGTCGACGTCGCCGTACCCGTTCCAGCCGGTGATGGCCCGGCGGACCTCCTCCAGCGTCCGGTCGTCCACGGGCGCGTACGACAGCCCGTCCTGCCCGACGACCTCGAGCGTGACCCCCTGGGCGAGCTTCGCGCTGTGGTCCGGGTCGCGCAGCAGGGCCAGGTCGGAGTGGGCGTGCATGTCGATGAAGCCGGGGGACAGCACGAGCCCCTCGGCGTCCAGCTCCCGCCGCGCCCCGGGCCGCTGACAGCCCGCCGCCGCGGCCTCCTTGACGATGGAGACGATCCGGCCGCCGTCGACCACCACGTCGGCGCGGTAGGAGTCCGCGCCGCTGCCGTCGACGACGTCGGCGTCCCGGATGACCAGCTCCTCCACGGCGCCCCCTAGAAGAACGTGCGGATGTAGTCGACGACCGTGCCGTCCGCCTCGGCGAGCGGGATGAGCTGCCACTTGTCGAAGGACGTGCAGGGGTGGGACAGGCCGAAGCCGACCCAGTCGCCGACCTCCAGGTCCGCGTCCCCGGTGGTGCGCAGCCAGGCGTGCTGGTCGGACAGACCGGTCACGGTGACCCCGTCGGCCGGGCGCTCGGTGCCGTCCCGGCGTACCACCTGGGCCTCGGGCAGGTCCAGGTCGTGGGCCGCGTCCCGCTTGCCCGCGTTGACGAAGGCCTGCTCGGGCGAGGGCCGGGAGACGACCTGCGCCCACAGCCGGAACGCGGGCTCCAGCGCGCCCTCCTGGGGGACGCGGGCGAAGGGCGTGAGCCTGCGGTAGTGCCCGTCGTCGTGCGAGACGTAGGCCCCCGAACGCAGCAACTTCAGTACGGGCACGGACAGTTCGGGGATCTCCGCGAACACGTCGGCCACCGCGTCGAACCACGCGCTGCCGCCGGCGCTCACCACGATCTCGTCCACCCCGGCGAACCGGCCGCTCTTGTCGAAGTCGGCGGCCAGTGCCGTCAGCCGCCGCAGATAGGCCGTCACCCGCCCGGTGTCGGCCTGCGGCACCTCGCCCTCGTACCCCGCGACCCCGACCAGCCGGAGCGTGGGTACGGCGGCCACGGCGTCGGCGACGGCCGCGCACTCCGCCTCCGTGCGCACTCCGGTGCGGGCGCCCTCTCCCGCGGCCAGCTCCACCACGACGTCCACCGGGTGGGCGGCGCCGCGCAGGGCCGCGTCCATCAGCTCGACCCCGCGCACCGAGTCGACGTAGCAGACGAGACGGAACGCCGGGTCGGCCGCCAGCTCGGCGGCGACGCGGCGCAGCGCCGCCGGGTCCACCAGTTCGTTGGCCAGGAAGATCCGTTCGACACCGAACGCCCGGGCCACCCACACCTGGTGCGGCACCGCGAGCGTGATGCCCCAGGCGCCGTGCTCGATCTGCCGCTGGAAGAGCCGCGGGGCCATCGAGGTCTTGCCGTGCGGCGCGAAGGCGAGGCCGTGCCGCTCCGCGTAGGTCTCCATGAGCGCCAGGTTGTGCTCCAGCCGCTCGGCGGAGAGGGCGAGGACGGGCGTGCTGAACCCGCCGGTGAAGAGGTTGCGGCGCTGGGCGGCCAGCTCCGCGACGGTCAGGCCCTCGGCGTCCGGCGGGAGGCCCTTGAAGCGGTGGTCCACCCGTTCCTCGGCGAGGCGGGCGAGCGCTTCGGTGCCGGTTTCGCGGGGCATGTGACCCTCCTGATCCGTGCGTTGCACTCCATGCAACGCCCATTGCGTATGTCGCTCACTGCTGTCTAGCATCTCGGCCGACACAGGGTCAACGAAAGCCGCTCACCCCAGGATGACGAGGAGTCCCACCATCGTGAACGTCGTGGATGTCGTCACGCTCGGCGAGTCCATGGTCACCTTCCTGCCCACCCGGCCGGGCCGCCTCGCCGACGTTCCCTCCTTCGAACGGGGCATCGGCGGCGCCGAGTCCAACGTGGCCTGCGTGCTGGCCGCCCTCGGCCACTCCACGCGGTGGGTGAGCAGGGTGGGCGCGGACGGCTTCGGCAGCCACCTGGTGGAGCGGATCGCGGGATACGGCGTCGACGTCCGCGCCGTCCGCACCGACCCCTCCCGCCCCACCGGCGTCTACTTCCGCACGGCGGCCGACCGGGCCACCGCCGCCCACGAGGTGGCGTACTACCGGGCCGGCTCGGCGGCCTCCGCGATGTCCGTGACCAACACGGACCTGACCGCGGCCCACGCCGGCCGCGTACTCCACCTGTCGGGCATCACGGCGGCGCTGTCCGCGGAGTGCCTGGACCTGACGCGCGCGCTGACGGCACCCCGCCCCGGCCGCCCGCTGGTCTCCTTCGACGTCAACTACCGTCCGGCGCTCTGGCGGGGCGCCGACGGGCCGCGTGTGCTGCTGGAACTGGCGCGGCGCGCGGACATCGTCTTCGTCGGCGACGACGAGGCACGTGAGGTGTGGGGACTGCGCGGCGGCAGCGCCATCAGGGAGGCGCTGCCCGAGCCGGCGACCGTGGTCGTCAAGCAGGGCAAGGGCGGAGCGACCGCCTTCACCAGGGACACCGAGGGGCTGGAGGACGCCGACGGCACCGCCTTTCCCGTCCGTCCACCGACGGTGGACGTCGTCGCCCCCATCGGCGCCGGCGACGCCTTCGCCGCCGGGTTCCTCTCCGCCACCCTCCGCGGCCTGCCGGTGGAACGACGCCTCCGCCACGGCCACCTGGCGGCCGCGGCCGCCCTCACCACCCCCGCCGACCTCGCCGACCCACCCGCCCGCGGCCACGCCGACCGCCTCGCCGCCCTGGACGACGAGGCATGGGGGAGACTTCGACTCGGCCCCGGCTGGACACAGGCCGACCGGGCCCCGGAGGAGGCGAACACCCCATGAGTCAGACCGTCGACCGCGCCCTCAGCATCCTGCCGCTACTCGCCGAGGGCCCCGCCGACCTCGGCCAGGTCGCCGACCGCCTCGGCGTGCACAAATCGACCGCGCTCCGCCTCCTGCGGACCCTGCACGAGCACGGCCTGGTCTACCGCCAGTCCGACCAGCGCTACCGGCTCGGCGCGCGGCTCTTCGCCCTCGCCCAGGAAGCGATGGAGAACCTCGACGTCCGCGAGATCGCCCATCCCCACCTGGTCCGGCTCAAGGAGGCCTGCGGCCACACCGTGCACCTCGCCGTCCACGAGGAGAACGAGGTGCTCTACATCGACAAGGTGGAGAGCCGCTACCCGGTCCGGATGTACTCGCGGATCGGCAAGCCCGTGGCCATCACCGTCGCGGCCGTGGCGAAACTCCTCCTCGCCGACCTCCCCGAAGCCGAGCGCCGCGCCCTCGCGGACCAGCTCGACTACCCCCTCTACACGCCCCGTTCCACCCCCAACGCCGCAGCGTTCCTGCGGGAGCTGGAGCAGGTGCGCGAACAGGGCTGGGCCACCGACCTCGGTGGCCACGAGGAGTCCATCAACTGCGTCGCGGCCCCCGTCCGCGGCGCCGACGGCCGGGTCGTCGCCGCCATGTCGGTGTCCGCGCCCAACGTCGTCGTCACCGCCGAGGAACTCCTCACCCTGCTCCCGCAGGTGCGCCGTACCGCGGACGCGATCAGCGGCGAGTACTCCGGAAGAACGCCAGTGAAGGGCACCCCCGTATGACCGACAAGACCGCGCTCACCCCGAAGACCCACACCACCCCGCCCGCGAGGTTCTCCCACGGGGTGCGCAAGGGCAACATCCTCCAGGTCGCCGGCCAGGTCGGCTTCCTGCCCGCCGAGGAGGGCAAGGCCCCGACGCCCGCCGGTCCGACGCTGCGCGAGCAGACCCCCCAGACCCTCGCCAACGTCAAGGCGATCCTCGAGGAGGGCGGCGCGAGCTGGGACGACGTGATGATGATCCGCGTCTACCTCACCGACGTGGACCACTTCGCCGAGATGAACGACATCTACAACACCTACTTCGGCGAGCAGGGCCTCACCCAGCCGCCCGCCGCCCGGACCACGGTCTACGTCGGCCTGCCGCCCGGCCTCCTCATCGAGATCGACGCCCTCGCCGTCCTGGGCTGACGACGGCCCGGACTCCGCTCTCCGCGCCGCCCCTCCGGCGGGCGCCCGTTCCACCACTCCCTTGGCGCCACCCCCTTAGCACCACCAGCACGCGCACGGCACACGGCGCGGCACCGCACTCGCGGTGCCGTGCCGCGATCCCCCCTGCCCGAAAGCAGCATGCATTTACGAAGAGGACCCCCTGATGTCCCATTCGCTCGCCGCAACCGCTCCAGCGCCCGCCGCACCACCCCACACCGGAGGCCTGCTCCTCCTCGTCGACGGCACCGCCGGGCTCCTCACCGTCGCCGCCATCGGCATAGCCCTGCTGCTCTTCCTGATCATCAAGGTCCGGCTGCAGCCGTTCGTCGCCCTGCTCGCCGTGTCCATAACCGTCGGCCTGCTCGCCGGCCTGTCGGTCACCGAACTCTTCGGCACCGTCCAGCGCTCCGACGCCGTCTCCACCATCGAGTCCGGCATGGGCGGCATCCTCGGCCATGTCGCGATCATCATCGGTCTCGGCACGATGCTGGGCGCGATCCTCGAGGTCAGCGGCGGCGCCGAGGTGCTGGCATCCCGCCTGCTGCATCTGTTCGGCGAACGCCGCGCACCCCTCGCGATGGGCCTGACCGGCCTCATCTTCGGCATCCCGGTCTTCTTCGACGTCGGCATCTTCGTGCTCGCCCCGATCGTCTACGCGGCCGCCAAGCGCAGCGGCCGGTCGATCCTCCTGTACTGCCTGCCGCTGCTCGCCGGGCTGTCCATGACGCACGCGTTCCTGCCGCCGCACCCCGGCCCGGTCGCCGCCGCCGGACTGCTGCACGTCCAGCTCGGCTGGGTCGTCCTCATGGGCGTCGTCTGCGGCGTCCCCGCCGTCCTGGCCGCCTGGGCGTACTCCGCCTGGATCGGCAGGCGGATCTTCGTCGCCGTACCGCAGGACATGGTCGAGGCCGCCGAGGAGGCCCGGCAGGCGGTCCTCGCCGAGCAGCGCGCACAGGGCGTGCCGCCGCAGGAACGGCCGGTGCCGCTCGGCACGGTCCTCGCCATCATCGGTACGCCGCTGGTGCTCATCCTCGCCGCCACCTTCTCGTCCATCGCCCTCGACCCCTCCGCGGGCCGCTCGGTGCTGGAGTTCGTCGGCAGCCCCTTCGTCGCCCTCACCCTCGCCCTGCTGCTCGCCTACTACCTGCTCGGCATCCGGCGCGGCTGGTCCCGCAAGTCCCTGGAGCAGGTGTCCACTTCGTCGCTCAAGCCGGTCGGCAACATCCTGCTGGTGGTCGGCGCGGGCGGGGTCTTCGGCGCGGTCCTCAAGGCGAGCGGGGTGGCGCAGGCGCTGTCGGACACCTTCAACGGTGTGGGCCTGCCGGTGATCGTGCTGTCGTACCTGATCTCGGTGGTGCTGCGGGTGGCCCAGGGCTCGGCCACGGTCGCCATCGTCACCACGGCCGGCATCGTGGCCCCGCTGCTGACCGAGGGCCACCACTCCCAGGCCTTCGTCGCCCTCGTCATCATGGCCGTGTCGGCCGGCTCCATCTTCGCCTCGCACGTCAACGACGGCGGCTTCTGGATGGTCGCCAAGTACTTCGGCATCACCGAACGGGACACGCTGCGCACCTGGACGGTGCTGGAATCGGTGCTGTCGGTCACCGGGTTCGCGGTGGCCGGGGTGGTGAGCCTGTTTGTGTAAGTGTGACCTGTGTGAACCGACGTGAGGAGTGAGCTGACTGGTTCCGGCACAGGAATGTCGTCCATACTGCCGCCGTGGACCAGCGCATAGGATCGAGCAGCCAGCCCCTGAAGGGCGAGCCCGTCAAGGGCGCCGGTTTCGACCCGGCCTTCATCCCGGGGATCACCGCACCGGCGACACAACCGGAACCGGAACCGGCGGACGCCGGGCCGACCGCCGGCACCGGGGCCGACGCCGAGGACGCGAAGCCGGCGGCCGCGGAGCCCGCCGGGGCCGCCGCCGAACCGGCCGGGGCCGGACCCGCGGAGGAACCGGAGGAGGAGACGGCACCCGAGGACGGCGCCCCCGTCTTCGAGGCCTCCGACCGCCGGGCCCGGTTCGTGGCCGACCACCGCGGTGTCCGCCTCCGCCTGGACGAGGAGGACTGCGAGTTCCACTGGGACGAGATCGCCGCGGTCGAGACCGGGTCCGCCCGCTTCGGCAAGCGTTTCACCATCACGGTGCACACGCCCGACCGTCGCTGGTACCCGATCGAGATCGAGGCGGCGGCCAGGTCCCGCTTCAAGGAGTGGGAGTCCCAGCTCGACGCGGTGCTCGACGCCTACTTCGAAGAGGCGTAGGGACATGTGGTGACAGGGGCGCCGGTCGAGGACCGGTGCCCCGCCGCGAGCGGCCCTAGCCCCGGCGGGTGATGTGGAAGTCGAACCCGAGGGTCCCGGGGTCGACGGCCGTCGTGCCGCCGTCGACGGTCAGCACCGAGCCGTTGACGTACGACGCCGCCGGGGACAGCAACCAGTCGATCACCTCGGCGACTTCACCCGGTTCGCCCGGCCGACCCATGGGCAGGGCGGCCGTCGCCTCCTCGTAGGCGGCCTCCGCACCGCCCTCGAGGCCCGCCTCCGCGGCGAAGCGCGCCATGCGCCGGTCGGCCATCTCCGTGCGGACCCAGCCGGGGCACACGATGTTGGCCCGCACCCCCTGGCGTCCGTAGTCGACGGCGACCGAGCGGCAGAGTTGGAGCAGGGCCGCCTTCGACGTGGCGTACGGGGCGTTGCTCGTGCCGTTGCGCAACGCGGACACCGACGCGACGGCGACCACCGCCCCGCTCGTCCGCAGCAGGTGCGGGATCGCCGCCCGCAGGAGCAGCAGCGGCCCGGTGAGGTTGGTGCGCATCACCTCGTCCCAGTCCGCGAGCGACAGGTCGCCCACGGCTCCGCCGCGTCCGATGCCCGCGTTGAGCACCAGCCCGTCGAGTCGCCCGTAGGCGCCCAGCGCCGCCCGCACGAGACCTTCGGCCGCCTCGGGGTCCCCCACGTCGCAGGAGTGGGGCAGGACCCCGGTCTCCGCCGCCAGGCGGCGCAGTGGCTCGCTCCGCCGCCCGGAGACGACCACCTGGTGACCGTTGCGGCGCAGCAGCCGGGCGGTGGCCTCCCCGATGCCCGTACCTCCACCGGTCACGATGACAACTCGCTCGCCGCTCAATGCCGTTCAGCGCCCTTCTCCGGGATCACGAAACGCTGGGAGCCTAGATCCCGTCGAACCGGCCCTGGGCGGAATCGAGTCAGCGCCCGCTCAGCCGCAGTACTGGGCGGCCTTCCCGATCGACCGGTACATGCAGTCGGCGTTCTCCAGCAGTTGCAGTACCGCGTCCCGGTTGCGGGAGGTCTCCCGCTCGATGACCTCGTCGGGCGGGTAGAACCCACCGTCCCAGCTGGACGTCGGATACATCTCGAAGGTGTAGTCGAAGATCTTCTGCGTCCCCCACAGATAGTCGTCGATCGACCCGTCCGTGATGTACAGGTCGCTCGACTGCTCGGGGGTGTACCCGTTGCTCGCCGCCATCTTCTGCCCCACGGCCTTGAACGCGGCGGCGTCGTCGGCCGTCATCCCCGTGGCGGTGTCCGAGTACGTGTACCCGAACGGCCACAGCACCAGTTCGCTGTAGGTGTGGAAGTCGATACCGGCCTTGATCTGCTGCTTGCCGCCGACGACCCGGCTGCGCACGAAGCCGGCGACGACCTTCACCTCGGGCGCGGACTCGGCGGCGGCGCCGCGGTAGGTCTCGGACGACTTCGACCCCGAGGACCCGCCGCAGCAGCCCCACTTGTAGTCCCAGTTCCGGTTGAGGTCGGTCCCGACGTACGAGGACCCGGAGTTGGGCTGCCGGTTCTTCCGCCACGACCGGTACGACCCGGTGGCGATGTCGTACTCGCCGCCGTCGGGGTTGAGGTCGGGGACGAGCCAGATCTCCCGGCTGTTGACGAGGTTCGTGATCCTGGAGTCGGTCCCGTACCCGGCTGCGAACTCGCGCAGCAGGTACAGGGCCATCTCCACGGTCAGGTGCTCGCGGGCGTGCTGGTGGAAGGTGAACAGCACCTCGGGCTCGTCCTCGTCGGCACCCACGTTGTCGCTGACCTTGACGGCGACGATGTCCCGCCCCTGGTACGACTTCCCGATCACCCGCTTGCTCATGATGTCCGGGCGGGCGGCGATCCGCTGGTCGATCTCGGCGTTCGCCTCGGCGTAGTTGTGGTACTTCGAGTCGGCGCCGGGGAAGTCGTACAGCCGCTGCTCGCCCCGGGCACCGGCCCGGTCGGGAGCGGCCTCCAGGGGTGTGACCTCGTAACCGAGCCGGCGCAGCCGCCGGATCTGGTCGGCCCGGCCGGAGACGACCACGGTCTCCTCGTCGGCCTCGTCGACGGTGACACCGGTGGCCTGGATGGCCGTACGCGTCACGGGGTTCGTGCTCCGATGGATCTCGTACTGCCGGATGTCCTCACCGGACGCCGGGGCGGCCTTCCGGGCGCTCTCGGCGGTGGCGTGCGTGGCGGTGGCCGAGACAGGGGCGGCGAGGGCGAGGGCCAGCAGCGCGCCGAGTGCGGCGGTACGCCTGCCGCCGCGCGCGCCGGAGCCGCGGATGCGAAGTCGCATGAACTCTCCTTGGATCTCCAGGAATTCCGGGGTCGCCGGAAGTGGGGGAGTGGAGCTGGGAGCTGAGGTGCTTCAGTGCGACGTGCGGGTGCGGACACGGGAAGCCGGTAGCTGTGAGTCCGCTGTGCGGGGCTGGCGCTCATGGTCCGACGTTGGCATGATCAGGTCAAGACATGGCCGACGGTGACGCTGGCTCCGTCCGAAACTCGCCGGAGCCGTGCCACTACCTCATCTGAAGGAGACGGTGAGCCAGGGGCTCTCGGGGTCGGACATCAGGACCCGGTGGACGTCCACCATGTCCGTGTACCAGTTCCCGAACTCCTCGTCGTCGAAGTGCAGACAGCGCCCGAGGATGTACCCGGCGGCGAAGTCCTGCCACGACTTGTACGACCGCGCGGCGGCCCGGCCCGCCTCCACGACGGCGGCCTCGGCCTCCGGCAGCGAGCAGTACCGCGCCCCCAGCCCCCAACGGGCCATCCCTGACGCCCGCCCGAAGTTCCAGGCATCGACGGAGCTGACGTACCGGTTCCCGTCCAGGATCCCGTCGGCCCGGAAGCGGGCCTCGTACCGGGTGATACGGCCGATGAGGTGCTGCACCCCCTTGATGCGCGCCTCGGTCTCCGCCTCCGGAACGGTGGGCGTGGTGGTCACCCCGTCCGGAGTGAGGACGGTCTCCCCGCCGGCCCGCGCGCGCAGCACCCGGGCGACGGCGTCCCGCCAGTAGCCGGTGTCGACGTGCCCGCCGAAGTCGCGTGCGATGGTCCGCCGCAGCTCGAGGGCGAACTCCCAGACGGGATTGGCGCCGTCGGGATCGAGCAGCGCCCGCTGCTGCGACTGCCACTCCTCCCGGCTCCCGACGCCCCACCACTCGCGCAGCAGCCGCCGCTCCGAGGTGTAGCCGTTCCCGTGATACGCCATGGCGTTCCAGGCCAGCCCGTCCCGCACGATCAGCAGCGTCCCGCACGCAAGGCCTCGCGCGACGGGCCCGTCCTTCGGACCGCCCACCCGCAGCGTGAGCACCCGCGCCCGGTCCAGCGGGGCCCGCTCCCGCGCGCCGTACTGGGCCCACGCGGCGGAGTGCGGCGGCGCGGAGGGCAGGAACGCCTCGCACGGAGTCCCCGGGTTGACCACGATCATCGCCGGATCGGTCGGGGCCCACACCTTGGCGAACCACCCGAGCTTCTGCCAGTCGAGCACCCGGTGCGGATCGGGCGCGGGCAGCATCCCCTCCGTGTACACGGCCCACACCCGCCCGCCGGCCACCCGGGGATCGTGCCCGAAGACGGGAATCGTCCTGCTCGGCTCGGCATCCGCCCCGTCCCGCCGTATCTCGAAGTACAGCCGGCTGTCCGCGAGGGTGTCGAAGTACGCCGCCCAGTCCTCCCGCGCCTTGGCCTCCAGCAGGGCCTGCTCGATCTCCGTCGGCGGCTTCCAGACAGGCGGCGCGGCAGGCCCGAAACCCGCGGGCGGCGGACCGAACGACATGCTGTGCCTCTCTCGAGTTGTGGGTCTTTGTATGGCTACTCGACCGAACCGGCGTCGGCGGCCGGCGCCTTCAGAGCGTCGATGAAGTGGGTGAACGACTGGGCGGCGAAGGTGAGGGTGGCTCGGGCGGGGGCTTTGGAGTCACGGACGGATATGTGGGTGGGGCCGTCGGCGATCTCGACGCAGGCGTTTCCCTCGCCACCACCGGAGAACGACGACTTTCGCCAGGTTAGGGGGGTGGTCATGACCTCACAGCTCCTTCGCCAGCCTGTGGATGAAGTCACACGAACGCTCCGGTTCGAGTGAAGAGGCTTCAAGCCTACGAAAGAGCGTTCGGAAGCGACCGAGTTGGGCTTCGGCGTCCACGAACGCGGTGCCATGAGGGCCGTCGCGAACCACGGTGTCCAGTCTGGGCAGCGGGCCGCCCGCGTAGACCATGGCACTGCCGGCACCGGCGAATCCGTCCAAGTCGAACGGGATGACCCGGACCGTGACGTGGTCGGCTTCGGAGAGATCCAGTACGCGAGCGAGCTGGGCTCGCGCTGCCGGGCGATCGCCCACTCGGATGCGCAGGGCCCCCTCATGGATCACGGCGACGTACGGGGTCGGATCCGGGCGCTCGATGATGACCCTGCGCCTCATCCGGTGCTCAACTCGAAGCGCCACGTCGCTCGCAGGGAACTCCGGATTGACGTAGGAGAAAAGCGCACGAGCGTAGTCCTCTGTCTGGAGCAGGCCCGGGACATGCAGGAAGTCGGCGTCCCACCGGTATGAGGCGTGGTGCTCCAGCTCGGACAGATCCAGGTAAGCCGTAGGCAGCCGGTGCCGGTACTCCTCCCACCAGCCCCGCGCACGGTCGGTCGCCATGGCCGCGAGCGCTTGGATCAGACTCTCGTCGGAGCAGGCGTAGTTGGCGGCGAGACGGCGCAGGCGCTCCTCGCTCACACCTGTGAGCCCCGACTCGATGTGACTGATCTGGACGTGACTCACCCCGAGCAGCGCTGCTGCTTCACGTGCCGCAAGCCCTGCGGCGCCCCGGAGCCGGCGCAACTCGACTGCCAAGCGCATCTGCCGCGCCGTCGGTTCACGCCTCAGGACCATGGTTGCTGCCTCACATCAACGCACCTGCGGATTGGCCTCGTTCGGGGCCAGATTACGCGACCGGCTTGCTCGGGATGACATGTTAGCCCTACCGTCGGTGACGCATCGCACACGCAGCGGAAGTGCACCGCGTCGTCCTGCCAGGACGACCGCGGCAATGCCACCGCACGCCTTGAATCCCTCACCTCGCAGGAGTGGATGAGTCATGCCCGAAACCTGGGACTACACCCTCTACATCCCCAACGACCTGAGAGCGGTGACGATCTCTCGCCGGACCTTGCGTCTAATCCTGACGATGCACGGTCTGATCGGCCTGGTCGACACGGCTGAACTCCTGGCGACGGAGCTGGTGTCGAACGCCGTACGGCACACGAAGGGGCCGGCCGCGCTGCGGGTGCGCCGCTCGGCGGAGGGGGTGGTCTGGATCGGGGCGTGGGACACGGACCCCGGCCCGCCGGAGCCGTTCCGGCCGTTGGAGGAGGTGGCCGAGCTTGGGGAAGGGGGCCGGGGCCTGGCCCTGGTCAGGGCATGCGCGGACTTCTGGGGGTGGCAGCCGTCGGCCAGGTTCGGGAAGCGGGGCAAGTACGTGTGGTGCGAACTCGCGGCGGTGTGATGGTCGGCTGGCCGCCACCAGTCGTCCGCAGAGCCGGTGCCGCATCAACGGCCTATCGCACTGGCGACACTTGGCGGCCCGCGACCATGCCGCGAACACAAGGAACGGAACACCCGCAGGGTGTGTACAGCTCAGAGGCTGCGGCGTCGGATGACGGCCCAAACTCGATGCTGGCACGTAGTCCCTCAATTCCTCGCCTTCTGGCCACAGGGACTCGCATTCAGGGCGAATGAAATGGAACTCATCCGTCACGATCGAGGTCGATCGGTGTCGGTGGACAGACGTTGGCGCAGGCGTTTGACCTCTTCGACTAGCTGCGGTACCGCTTCTCTAGCCATGGCGATGAAGGCCGCGTTCTCATCCCAGCGGCTATCGGCGCAGTCCACGTAGCGCGGGTGCTGAACCAGCGTTGCTGCGATCATCTCGCGGTGATCAAAATCAGGCCACCTCGTGCCCTGGTCTGTATCCGCTACCGTACTGATCGCGACTAGGTTCATGGCGTAGTCGTCGTCAAGCTGGCGAACGAACCATGGCCCCGGGGTTGCTGCCGCGGACACCTCTTCAATCTCATCGAGATTAAGCGCATCGGCCATTCCGTCATCGGCCATTTCTCGTTTATCGTTCATGCTGGACACTTCTCCTTGCCTGTAAGGGGTCTAGTATCTCTCAGTCGGGAAGCCAAGTCGTTCCGCATTCTTGTAAAACCTTGTGTCGTTCGTAATGATCGACAGTCCTTCCTGGGTTGCAGAGTGTAGGACCATGGCGTCGTGATCATGGATCATTGGATTGAACGACTTTCCTTTCCACATGGCCTTGAGTCTTGCTTGGATGTCTGCCACGCCTTGCGGTGTGGCTTCAGGGCCCATACGGCCACTACGTTCCGACAGCCATTTGCTGATTGCCTCTGGGCTATGTCCGCCCTCAATTAGCTCGCGGTGCGCCTGAGGTGACAGAACGGGTGATCTGCCGGCCAGAGCAGCATCAACTTCGGCGCTTTTGATGCCTTTGAGGGCGTCAGTCACGGGGTTCGTATCAACGGCGACGTAGTCAGGTGCGAGACCAAGGGAGTCAGTCCAGCGATGTGGGTTGACGATATACGTGATCGGGTTGGGTGACGCATCCAGGCCGAGAGGGTCAGGAGTTAGGTATCTGGCGTTCTCAGGTTCATAGTGGCGGAAGTAGTTGTAGTGGAGGCCGGTTTCCGGGTCGTAGTACTGGCCTGGAAAGCGTAGAGGGGTGTATGCCGTGCTGTTGGCTGCCCATGCCGTTGTGCCCCATAGGGTGCTGCGGGTGCGCCAGGCGATGTTGCCGGTTTCGTCGATGAGTTCGTTGGGGGTGCCGACCAAGTCGGTGACTATGGCGAAGAAGCGGGAGTCGATCTCGTCCTGGGTGTCGGCCGCTGTGATGCGTTCCGTTTGGGCCAGGGGGCGCAGGCCCTGGTGGTCCCAGGTGAGGGTGACCGGGTTGGGGTGGTCATCGGACGTGGTGGTTTGCTCGCACAGTGTTGTGCCGTCCCAGGTGAAGTCCACCCGTTCCAGCACCGTCTCGCCGTCGGCCGCCAGGCGGAGTTTCGCTGTGCGGCGGCCCAGGGGGTCGTAGGTGTAGTGCCAGCGGGTGCCGTCCGGGGTGGTCACCGCCGTGAGGCGGTCCTCGGAATCCCATTCGTAGCGCCAGGTGTCCGGTTTGCGGGACAGGCGGGTCTTCTGGCGGAGCGTGATGCGGCCCAGCGCGTCGTGTTCGTAGCGGACGTTGCCCGCCCTGGTGATGCGGGTGCCCACATAGGCTCGGGCACCTGTCGCCTCGCCGCCGGGGTGGTTCGTCGGCCACTCGGCCTGGGTCTGGTTGCCTGCCTCGTCGTAGGCGTACCGCTCCGCCCAGCCAGCCGCGTGCACTGCCGTCACCCGGCCTGCCGCGTCCAGGTCGAAGCGCCGGGAGCCGGACAGGTGGTCGTCGATGCCGATCAGGTTGCCGTCGGCTTGGTAGCTGTACGTCCGGTGCTGCACCGGCCGGTCCCCGACACCGGTCACCGACTGGGTCATCAGGCGGCCCAGGGGGTCGAAGGTGTGGTCAAGGGCGATCGTGCCACCGATTCGGCGGGACAGCTCACGGCCTGCCTCGTCGTAGGTGAAGTCGATGGCGTGGCCCGATGCTGCCACCATGCCGGTGCGGCGGCCCGCGGCGTCGTAGGACCAGGTCGTCGTGGCACCGGTCGGGGTCGTACGGCCCGCGCGGCGGCCGAGGGCGTCGTAGGTGTACGTCAGGGTGCGGCCGTCGACCGTCTCGGAGCGCAGGCGGCCGTAGCGGTCGCGCAGCAGCGTGAGTGTCGTGCCGTCCGGGCCTGTTGCCTGGGCGAGTTGGTCGGTGAAGTCGTAGGCGTAGGTCGTGACCTGGCCGTCCGCATCCTTGCGGAGTACCTGGCCCAGTTCGTTGCGCTCGAAGGCCAGCGTCTCACCGAGAGCGTTTCTCCGTGCGGTGAGGCGGCCGGCTGGGTCGTACTCGTACGTGAGGGTGCGGTCGTCGAAGTCCGTTTCCGTGACCAGGCGGCCCGCCGCGTCGTACTCGTACGTCCAGGTCAGGCCCTGCGGGTTCGTGACCTTCGTCAAGCGCAGCTCCGCGTCGTGGTCGAACTCGTAACGCACCCCGTCCGGGCCGGTGCGCGCCGTCAGCAGGTCGAAGTGGGTGTACTCGAAGCGGGAGACGCCCCCCAACGGGTCGGTGTGGCTCGTGCAGTTGCCCTCACCGTCGTACGTCCACGTCTCGGTGGTGCCGTCGGGGGCCGTGCGGCGGGTCAGGTGGCCTTCCACCGACCACTGCAGCCGGGTCACGGCTCCGGTCGGGTCCGTGACGGCGACGGGGCGGCCCAGCACGTCGCGTTCGTAGCGAGTGATCGCGCCCAGGGGATCCGTGATCTCCAGTGGGAGGCCGGCGCGGTCGCAGACGACCCGTGTCGTGTTGCCGAGAGGGTCGGTCACAGAGGTCAGATGGCCGGCCTCGGTGTATGTGAAGTGGGTCGTCCGGCCTGCCGGGTCCGTCACCGACGTGCGGTTGCCGCGTTCGTCATACGACTGGCGGACCACTGTGCCGTCCGGATTGATCACCTTCACCGGCAGGCCGAGCCCGTCGTACTCCGCCGTCGCCTCGCGTCCGTCCGGGCGGACGACCGACGTGAGGTTGCCGTCCTCGTCGTAGCGGAACGACGTCGTGTGGCCCAGGGGGTCAGTCTGAGAGAGCAGGCGGTGGTAGCGGTCGCGGTGGAAGCGGGTGGTCGCACCGAGGGCGTCAGTCTGCGCGACCACCTGCCAGGCGTCGTTCACGAGATAGCGGCGAGTGTGGCCTTCGCCGGTCGTCGCGGTCGTGGTCCGCAGGCCGGTTTCCGGGTCCGGGTCCCCGTACGACAGGGTCAGACTCATGTGACCCGCCGAGCCGCCCTCGGCGACGCAGCGGTCCCGGTCGTCGTACTCGTATGTGTAGCTGCGGTCGTTCGTGTCCGTCCACGAGGTGATCCGGCCCGCCTCGTCATAGGTGAAGCGGAGCGGCAGACCGGAGGAGTTGACGAGCTCCGTCAGATTGCCGTCCGTGTAGCCGTAGCGCTTCAGTTCCTCGCCGGTCGAGGCGAGGTGGAGGGCCGTGACGCGACCGGACTCCGTCGTGATGCGCACGCCCTGGCCGCCGCTGGAGACCACGGCCAGCGGAGTGCCCTCCGCGTCGTACTCGAACGTGATCCAGTTGCCGTTGCGGTCGTCTATCTGTTCCAGCACCGCCAGGTTCTCGCCCCGGTCGGCGAAGTGCCAGGTGCGGCGGGTCTGCGGGTCCGTGACCGTGTATCCGCCGTCCACTCGGTCCAGCGGCCGGCGGGGGCCCTGGCTGGGGAGTGTGGGGAGACCGGGTACGGGGTGCGGGTACGCCAGGAGCAGGCCGTCCTCGGTGACGAAGACGACTCCCTCCGCGTCGATCTCCAAGCGCTGATCCAGTGTGGAGGACCAGGACGGGCCGAACCAGCGGCCCAGTTGGTAGCCGGACTCCACTCGCCGTGTCAGGACCAGGGGCAGCACCCCGGGCAGGGTGACATCCCTCTGCGGCAGGTACATCTTGCCGGTGGCGAGGTTGATCGGATCGGTGTCGTCGCTGTGCGTGCTGTTTTTGTCGTGGGAGGGCGCCGGCGGGTCCTCGTCCACGGTCTCCCGCGCGCTCTTCCCGGCCGCGCCCTCGGCCCCCACCCCGTCGCGCTCGGCGACCTTCAGCGAGTCCCGCATCGCGAGTCTCTCCGCGGTGGCGGCCCGTACCCCGTTCACCTCCAGCCCCACTCCGTCGGTCAGGAGTACCTGGGGCGCGAAGCGGCCGCCGAACTCGGCGGGGTCCTTGGCGAAGTCCTGCAGCGTCTGCTTGAGCGTCCGCTCGGGGTGCGTCGCGCTGGACACCAGGCCGGCCAGGGTCATGGCCTGGTGCTGCAGTGCCTCGGCGGGGTGGGCCAGGTTGTACGGGTCGAGGGGATTGGCGCCGCGGACCATGCTGTAGAGGCCTGCCGTGCCCTTGACCATGCCTCCGCCGACATGGAGCATCTCGGTGTTGAAGGCGCCGTAACCGTCGACCGCGTCCACCTTCAGCTGGGCCAGCGGGGGCGGTTCGGCCGGGGCGTGGGCCATGGCCGACTCGACGGCCTTCGCGGCGGCGTCGGCGGTCTCGTTGCGCTGCTTGCGGGCGTCGTGGAGAAGCTCCTCGGCCTCCTTGACGAGCACCGCGCCAGGGTCGTCGAAGTCGCCGGGGTCCGGGCCGGGCTCCTTGTCGCCTGACTTCACGGCGTCCTTGTAGGCGGTGACGCGCTTGTCGTACGCGTCCTTCGCCGTCGCCGAGGCCTCCTTGCCCTTCTTGTACAGGTCGATCGCGTCACGGGCCTTCTGCTGTGCCCAGACGACCGTCTCGGCGTAGGTCTCCAGTGCCGTAGCCGCCTTGGCGCAGGCGTCCGCCGCGTGCAGCCAGTCCACCGGGTGCATCTCGAACTTCTTGCGGAACGCGTCGGCCGCCTCGCCCTGCCACTGCGAGGAGTCCAGCTTGCGCATGCCTTGGCCGACCCGGTCGAAGGCGGTGTGGAAGTCCTTCAGGTGCTTGGCGGTGGACCGGATGTCCCCCGCGTCACCGTGGATCAGGTCGGTCGGTTCGTCGCTCTCGCCGAGCTGCTGCTCGCCCGGGGTGGCGCCCAGGGCGGAGGCGGCCCGGTCGCCGTAGTGGTGGACCTTGTCCGCCCAGCCATGGGCACCGACCTTGTCGAGGGCGTCGGCGGTGACGTCGCTGCCCTTGTCGATGCCCTCGCCGACCTTCTTCTTGCCCGCGTCGTAGACGTTCTTTCCGTATGTCAGACCGCTGTTGATGCCGTCGCCGATGTCGCCGAGGATGCCCATCAGCCTTCACCATCCTGCCCGGCCGCCTTCGCGCGTTCCTCCGGGGACGGGCCCCACATGTCGTCCAGCACGCGGTTGTAGTCGTCGCTGGTCCCGGTCGCCTGGTTGACGCGGTCCATCGTGACGCCCGGCGGCAGGCCAAGTGATCCGGTCATGGCGTCCCGCCCGGCGTCCTTGAAGCTCTGCTTGGACGTCTGCCAGGCCTCGTCGAACGACTTCCCGCTGTAGTCGGGGTCGGTGACGGCGTCGACGCTGCTCCGGCGCAGTTCGTCCCAGCTCATCTTGGTGACGTCGTCCTCGGACGCGTACGGGTTGCCCACGCCCGCGTTGTAGGCGACCTTCATGGCGCCGCTGATGTACTCGTCCGTCTCGTGCAGGGTGCCCGCCGACAGACCCACGTCCTGGGCGAACTTGTTGCCCTCCGCCACCAAGCCTCGGACGCCCCACTCCCAGCGCTCGCAGAACGACTTGAACTTGGCGGTCAGATCCTCGTGGCCCAACTGGATGCCGGAGAGTTCCAGGTTCGAGAAGCCCCGGCCCACACCGGCCAGGCTGCCGATGCCCAGCTCCTTGAGTTCGGCCAGGGTGAGCGTGATGCCCTTCGCTATCTCGTCCAGCCCCGCGGCCTTGATGTCCTTGCCGCCCTTGCCCCCGCTCACCGCGGTGCCTCCTCATCGGTCGCCCTGACGGCCAGGTCCACGGCCACCGCGTCAGGCACGATCCCCACAACCGGCGGGAACAGCACGCCCTCGTCCCCGTCGGCCGCGTCCAGAGCCACCCCGCACGGCACACCGACGGCTGGGACCCCGGCGTCCAGCAGCCTGGCGCCCAGCACCCGCCGGTAAGCCCACTCCCGATCTCCCTCACCCCTCGCGATCGCGAACCGGGCCAGTGCCGGCTCGTTCGAGAAGGCCAGGATCCAGCGGACGCCTCCCTGGTCGGCGGTCAGCGGGTTCTCGTCCGCGTCCAGGGGGACCAGGACCGCCGTGCGACGGAACTCACCCAGCAGAGCGGCGAACTCCCGGCGCCTGCGCCGCAAGTCGACGGCTTCCCGGGCAGGTACGGCACGTTCGTTGCGCGAGACGTCGTCAGGCGCCTCCGCACCCGTCATCTCCGCGTACTCAGAAAGCGACGACCTGCGTATGTCCCCCGCCCGGCCGCCGTCACCCCCGTGATCAGCCATGCCCGGGATCATCACACCAGCCCATTGCCGAACGCAACGCGGCATCCGTCACGGTGAAGAGGCTTTGGCCGAATGTGCCCGGCGGCGGGGATGCGGACATACGGACGCCCGGGCCCCCGGCCCGGGCATCCGCACTCAACCGGAGTTCATGTCACGGCATAGCGTGCACATGCGCCCCCACCGCGTTCGACCACGCGTTGCCGGACGAGGCGTCCCAGTTCGTCGACCAGGTCATCGCGCCGCGCAGGTCGGGGTAGGTCTTCGAGGGCTTGAAGGTGCCGCAGCCGGTGCCCTTGCTCAGGCAGTCCAGCGCGTTGTTCACCACCGTCGGGGACACGTAGCCGCTGCCCGCGCCGCTCGTCGACGCGGGCAGGCCCAGGCCGACCTGGGACGGGGAGAGGCCGCCCTGGAGCTGGATGCAGGCGAGGGCCGTCAGGAAGTCCACCGAGCCCTGGCTGTAGACCTTGCCGTCGCAGCCCAGCATCGAACCGCTGTTGTAGTACTGCATGTTGACGACCGTGAGGATGTCCTTGATGTTCAGGGCCGTCTGGAAGTAGGAGTTGGACGTCGACTGCATGTCGATCGTCTGGGGTGCCATCGTGATGATCAGCGACGAGCCCGCCTTCGAGGAGAGGGAGCGCAGTGCCTGCGTCATGTACGTGGCGTTGAGGCCGTTCTCCAGGTCGATGTCGACGCCGTCGAAGCCGTACGTCTGCATCAGGGAGTGGACGGAGTTCGCGAAGTTCGCCGCCGAGGCAGAGTCGCTGATCGACACCGTGCCGTTCTGGCCGCCGATGGAGATGATGACCTTCTTGCCGGCCGCCTGCTTGGCCTTGATGTCGGCCTTGAACTGGTCGACGGTGTAGCCGCCGAGGCCGGCCGAGTCCAGGCTGAAGGAGACCGCGCCCGGCGTGGTGGTGGCGTCGGCGAAGGCGACCGCGATGATGTCGTAGGCCGACGGGACGTCGGAGATCTTCTGGACCTTCGCCCCGTTGTTGAAGTTCTGCCAGTAGCCGGTCACGGCGTGCTTGGGCAGCGAACCGCCGCCCCCGCCCCCGCCGCCGGTGGCCGCCGTCGTCGCCGTCACCGTGCCCGACTTCGCGGACTCGCCGGCCGAGTTGGTCGCCGTCACCTGGAAGGAGTACGAGGTCGACGCGGTGAGGCCGCTGATCGTCGCCGAGGTGCCCGTCACCGCCGTCACCTTGGTGCCGTTGCGGTAGACGTTGTAGCCGGTGGCGCCGGACACGGCCGACCAGGACAGCGAGACGGAGGAGGACGTCGTGCCGGAGGCCGTCAGTCCGGTGGGCGCGGCCGGAACGGTGGGCGCAGGGTCGCCGCCACCGCCGCCGTCGGGGCCGTAGACGGAGATGTCGTCGGCGTAGTACGCGGCCTGCCCGTACCAGCCGTGCGTGTACACCGTGACGGACGTCGTCGACGCGCCCGTGGTGAACGTCGTGGAGAGCTGCTTCCAGGACGCGGTGTCGGGGGTCCAGGTCGAGACGTCCGTCGTGCCCGTGCCGGTGACGCCCAGGTAGGTGTAGCCGCCCTGGACCCATCCGCTCAGCGAGTAGGTCGAGTTGGGCTTCACCGCCACCGACTGGGTGCACTGGGCGTTGTCCTGGCCGGCCGGGGTGGCCTTCAGGGCCGAGGAGCCGGAGTGGACGGGGGAGGAGACCGTCGTGCCGCTCGCGGCCGTACAGGTCCAGTTGCCCAGACCCGACTCGAAGCCGGCGTTGCGGGCGTTGTTGACGTCCGCGGCCGAGGCGGGGGTCGCGGCCAGGCCCGCGACCGCGAGGGCGAGGGCGGTGGCGGCGGACCAGGTGCCGACGCGAGTCCGGCGTCTGCGTCCGGTCCGGTCCGACGGCATGGCTGATGCACGGTCCACAGGGGCCTCCGGTGGGGGAGTCGGTGGGGAGGGTGGGGCGGGGACGGCGGCCACCGTTGGCGTACAAGTTGGTCTAGGCCAATCCGGCTGTCAAGAGGTCCAGACCAAAACCGTCTCCGGTCGAGCGCTCAACCTGTCCGGTTTTGGCGCCACTTGTGCCCGATGAGTTCCACACGAGCTACACAAACGCTGTTCTCCGGTCATTGGGGCGTGGATACAGTGCTCAGGTAGTCACGCAATGAAGTCGTCCCGGCGCGCTGGAGTAACACCGGCGAGCCGTGGGGCGTGAAGGAGCGGGGAGCTGCGCGTGCCAACTGCCATTGCCGTGACCAGTGCCGACATGGCACTGCCGGCGCAGGACGAACGGACCATGCCGGCCGTCGTGCTGCGCGACCTCGACCGGCGCCCGCTGGAGCACACCCTCACCGAACTGCACGCGCTGACCGAGCAGCACGGGTACCTGGTCGTCGTGTGCTCGCAGGCCACCCCGGAACCCGTCGTACGACGGCTGCACACCCTTCGCTCGCTGCTGGAGAGCGACCGCGTCGCCGTCTTCCGGCCCGAGCTGCCGCCGCTCGGCATCGCCGTGCTCGCCCGGCAGCTCAGACAGCTCGCCTCCTGCGACCTCAGCCCCGGAGTGCTCGCCTCGGCCGGCCGGCTGCTCACCCACTACATCCACGCCGGTGCCGTCCTCGGCTCGGTCGCCCGGCTGGACCGGGTGCCGGTCGGGCTCAAGGCGCACGCCAAGTCCTGGGTGCCGGGGAGCCAGTTCGCCGTCGTCGCCCATCCCGAGCCGCAGCTCGTCCGGGTCGCCCCCGGCGCCAGGCTCAAGGGTCCCGAGTTCGGCACCTGGATGCTCGTCGCCAAGGGGCAGTTGCAGAGCGACTGGCTCGCGGGACTCGCCAAGGAGTGGACCGCGCACGCGCTGCGCGAGACCCCGCTGCCCGCCGAGTCGCCGCGCTGGTGGGGTACGGGCCGGGTGATCGAGTTCTGCAGCTACCTCGCCGACCTCTCCGTCCTCTACCAACTGGTGACCTCGGTGCGGCAGTCCACCTGCCACTGGTGCGGCCTCGACGTCCTCGGAGACCGCTGCGTGTTCTGCTCCGCCACCCCGCCCGTCCACGAGCCGCCCGCGCCGCGCGCCCTGGAACAGCGAACGCCCGCCTGACCAGCACGAACACCAGATCACATCCCGCTCGACCGATTCCCCCCAATGAGGTTGCACGGTTCATGAACTCCCGTCAGCGCCGCGGCGTGATACTCCTGATCCTGTCGGTCCTGTGCGCTCTCGGCGCGTTCGCCGGCGTGCTCTCCGTCGTCCACGACGTGAACTCCAAGGTCGGGCCCGAGGTCACCGCCTACCGGGTCAAGTCCGACGTGAAGCCGTACACCGCGCTGAACACCGGCCAGTTCGAGAAGACCGAGATGCCCAAGCGGTGGCTGTCCGGCAACGCCGTCACCGATCTGCGGCAGCTCCGGGGCAAGATCGCCGTGACCACCCTGCGGGCCGGCTCCCTGCTCCAGACCGACATGATCGTCGACCGGCCCGCCCTCCAGCCGGGCCAGCAGGAGGTCGCCATCATGATCGACGCGGCGACCGGGGTCGCGGGCAAGATCACCCCCGGCTCGCGCGTCAACGTCTATGCCACCTTCGAGGGAAAGCAGGAGGGCGACCCCGACCAGTCGAAGATCATCGTGACCAACGCCCGGGTCCTCGACGTCGGCCGGATCACCGCCCTCGAACCCGACACCGGCAAGGACCGCCGGGAGCCCACCGAGGGCGTCCCGATCACCTTCGCGCTGTCCACCCTCGACGCCCAGCGGATCACCTACGCCGAGTCCTTCGCCCAGCGGGTCCGGCTCGCCCTGGTGGCGCCCGGCGGCCAGACCGGCGTCCCGGACAAGGACCGCACGTACGAACTCGCGACGGACAAGTGAGAGGCGGTCCGCATGCCCACCAGGATCCTCCCGGCCGGCGCCGACCCCGACGCCGTCCGCTCCCTCGTCACCCTGCTCAGCCAGCTTCCCGACGCCGAGCCGCAGCCGCCCGTCACCGACTCCACCCAGCTCGTCGACGCCCTCGCCCGGCTCGCCGCCGAGTCGGTCGACGAACTGCCCGAGGTCGTCGTCGTCCACGAACGCATCGGCCCGGTACCCGCGCTGGAGCTGATCCGCGAGGTCGCCCTGCGCTTCCCCGCCGTCGGCGTCATCCTCGTCACCACCGACGCGAGCCCCGGCCTGTTCGCCGCCGCCATGGACTCCGGCGCCCGCGGCCTGGTCCCGCTCCCGCTGTCGTACGAGGAACTCGCCAGCCGCGTCCAGGCCGTCGCCCAGTGGTCGACGGGCGTACGCCGCCATCTCGGGCACGGCGCCGAGACGTTCGGCGGCGCCGGCGGCACCGTCGTCACCGTCAGCGGCGCCAAAGGAGGCGTCGGCGCCACTCTGGCCGCCATCCAGCTCGCGCTCGCCGCCCAGGCCTCCGGCCGGCCCACCGCCCTGGTCGACCTCGACCTGCAGACCGGCGACATCGCCTCCTACCTGGACGTCCAGTTCCGCCGCTCGGTCGTGGACCTGGCCGCCATCAACGACATCTCCCCGCGCGTCCTCGCCGACGCCGTCTTCCGCCACGACACCGGACTCGCCCTGCTCCTCGCCCCCGCCGAGGGCGAACGCGGCGAGGAGGTCACCGACCGCGCCGCCCGCCAGATCATCGGCGCCCTGCGCTCCCGCTACGAGGTCGTCGTCGTGGACTGCGGCGCCCAGCTAGGCGGGGCGAGCGCGGCGGCGGTGGAGACGGCCGACACCGCGCTGCTGGTGGCCACGCCCGACGTGGTCGCCGTCCGCGCGGCCAAGCGGACCGTGCGCATGTGGGACCGGCTGCAGATCCGCAAGGCCGAGGAGACCACGGTCGTCGTCAACCGGCACACGCGGAGCACGGAGATCCAGCCCCCGCTGGTGCAGCGCATCACCGGCACGGCGGTGGCACGCACGGCCGTACCCGCCAACTTCAAGGAGTTGCAGGCCGTCGTGGACGCGGGACGGGTCCACGAACTCGACGGCAGAAGCACCGTCAAGCAGGCCCTGTGGGCGCTCGCCGGGGAACTGGGCCTGGCGAAGTCGCCCGAGGGCACCTCCCACCGGGGCGCCGGCCGGCCGCGCGGTGACCGGGGGCCGGTGAGCTTCCGGCGGCGGAAGGAGTGAGGGTCCGATGAGACGCCTGCGCGGTGACGACCGGGGCCAGGTCGCCGTCGAGTTCCTGGGGATGACCCCGCTGATCGTGCTCACGCTGGTGCTGATGTGGCAGTGCGTGCTCGTGGGGTACGCCTACACGCTCGCGGGGAATGCTGCCGACGAGGGTGTGCGGGCGGGGACGGCGGCACACCGGGGGGAGCGTTTCGGCGCGTGCGAACAGGCGGCGCTGAAGCACCTGTCGGGGGCCTGGCGGGAGGGGGCCGAGGTGACGCGGTGTGGCGGGGAGGGCTACGTGACCGCCGACGTGTCGCTGAAGGTCCCCGTCCTCTTCCCCGGCTCCATCGACTTCCCCGTCACCGTGCACGGCCACGCCGGAGCCGTCGAGGAGGTGAAGGACTGACATGCCACGCAGGGGACGCGACCGCGGCCAGGTGGCCGTCGAGTACCTCGGGTTCATCCCGGTCCTGCTGATCGTCGGCCTTGCCGGCTTCCAGATCGGGGCCGTCGCCTACGCCGCCGAGCAGGCCGGCACGGCCGCCCGGGCCGGGGCGCGGGCCGAGTCGCTGGGGCAGTCCGCCCAGCAGGCGTGCGCGCAGGCCGTCAGCGGCGGGCTGACCGTGACGTGCGGCGCGAGCGGGGGAGGCGCCGACTCGGTCACCGTCACGGCCTCCGTCTCCATCCCCTCGATCGTCCCGGGCTGGCACTTCGACCCCGCCGAGAAGTCCGCCACCATGCCCCGCGACCACTGACCGAGGAGAGGCGAACCCATGAGCCTGCGGGCACGCATCAACTCCCCCGAGGAGCAGGGCACCCGGGGTGAGGACGCGCATCTGGTCGCCTCCTACCGGGCCAAGCTGCTGGAGGAGATCGACCTCGCCGAGATGAGCTCGCTGGCCGCCGCCGAGCGCAGGGCGCGCCTCGAGCGGGTGCTCGGGCACATCATCAGCCGCGAGGGCCCGGTGCTCTCCACCGCCGAACGCTCCCAGCTCATCCGGCGGGTGGTGGACGAGGCACTGGGCCTCGGCATCCTGGAGCCCCTGCTGGAGGACGCCTCCATCACCGAGATCATGGTGAACGGCCCAGACGCGATCTTCGTCGAACGCGGCGGCCGCGTGGAGCAGTTGCCGCTGCGCTTCGCCTCCGCGGACCAGCTCATGCAGACCATTGAGCGGATCGTCTCGACGGTCAACCGCCGGGTGGACGAGTCCAACCCGATGGTGGACGCCCGGCTGCCCTCCGGTGAGCGGGTCAACGTCATCATCCCGCCGCTGTCCCTGACCGGCCCCACCCTCACCATCCGCCGCTTCCCGCGCTCCTTCACCCTCCAGGAGCTGATCGGTTTCGGCTCGCTCGACGAGCCCATGGTGTACCTGCTGGCCGGGCTGGTGCAGGCGAAGTTCAACATCATCGTCTCCGGGGCCACCGGCACCGGCAAGACCACCCTGCTCAACGCCCTGTCCGGGCTCATCCCGGCACACGAGCGCATCATCACCATCGAGGACTCCGCCGAACTCCAGCTCCAGCAGACCCACGTGGTCCGGCTGGAGTCACGCCCGCCGAACGTCGAGGGCAAGGGCCAGGTCACCATCCGGGACCTGGTGCGCAACTCCCTGCGCATGCGGCCCGATCGGATCGTGGTCGGCGAGGTCCGCGGCGGCGAGTCCCTCGACATGCTCCAGGCCATGTCCACCGGCCACGACGGCTCCCTCGCCACCGTGCACGCCAACAGCGCCGAGGACGCCCTCACCCGGCTGCAGACCCTCGCCTCCATGTCCGACGTCGAGGTGCCGTTCGTGGCGCTGCACGACCAGATCAACAGCGCCGTCGACGTCATCGTCCAGCTCACCCGGTTCGCCGACGGCGCCCGCCGCATCACCGAGATCGCCCTGCTCGACAGCCACGGCGGCGATCCGTACCGGCTCGCCACCGCCGCCCGCTTCCACGCCCGGCCCATGACCGCCGACGGCCAGGTGTACGGCGCCTTCGAGTACCACCCGCTGCCCCGCCGCGCCGCCGACCGCCTCCACATGGCGGGCCAGCCCGTCCCGCAGGCCTTCGGCGTCGCCCACTTCGCGGAACAGCTCGCCACCCGAGAAGCCAGGTAGGACCCCCCATGGAACTCCATACGCTCGTACAGCTCACCATCGGTGTCGCCCTGCTGACCTGCGTCCTGGCCGTCGTCGGCATCCACACCTACGCCGCGGGCCGCGCCCAGCGCGCCGCCCTCATCGACCGGCTCGCGCACACCGGAGCCGACTCCGTCAGCGGCCGCCGGCGCCGCTTCCGCACCCTGGACCGCCGGCTGCGCCGCACCGCGCTCGGCAGGAAACTGGAGCTGCGGCTGGCCGCGACCGGCCTGGACGTCACCCCGGGCGAGTTCTTCGCCTGCATGCTCGCCGCGGTCGCCGCGCTCTGGCTCATCGGACAGGCCACCCTGGCCCCCTTCTTCGGCCCGATCGCCGGACTGACCGGCGTCTGGGCGGCCGTCCAGTTCCTCAACTGGCAGCGGCAGAAACGCATCGAGCGCTTCATCAACCAGCTCCCCGAACTGGCCCGCATCCTGGCCAACGCCACCCAGGCCGGCCTCGCGCTGCGCACCGCGATCGGCATGGCGGCGGAGGAACTGGAGGCACCCGCCGGCGAGGAACTGGCCAAGGTCTCCGACCAGCTCGCCATCGGCCACTCCCTCGACGACGCGCTCGGCGAACTCGCCGACCGGCTCCCCTCCCGCGAACTCGTCGTGCTCGTCACGACGCTGGTGCTGTCCAACCGGGCGGGCGGACAGGTCGTCTCGGCCCTGCGCAACCTCACCGAGACCCTGGAGGAGCGCAAGGAGACCAGGCGCGAGATCCGCACCCAGCTCTCCCAGGTGACGATGACGTCGTACGCCGTCCCCGTCCTCGGCGTCGGCGCGCTGTTCCTGATGAACGGGGTCAAGGACGGCGCCCTCGACCGCATGACCGGCTCACCGGTCGGCCAGGCCTGCGTGATCATCGCGTTCGCCATGTACGCCGTCGGGTTCGTCCTCATCCGCCGGATGAGCCGGATCGACGTGTGAGGGGGCTGACCTGATGACATACCTGCTCGCCCTGCTGATGGGCCTCGGCGTCTGGGGCGTCTTCGCCGGCATCCGGATGTACCGCGCGGACGCCAAGCTCCCCGGCGACCTCGCGCTCGCTCTGGAGGTCGGCGCCACCCGCACCGGCGCGGTGGACTCCGTGATCGACCGCATGGGCATGCGCTACGCCCCGGCCGTGCTCCGACTGATGGGCCCGCGCCTGGTCGCCCGGTACCGCCGCAGGATCGACCTCGCGGGCAACCCCGGCGGCCTCACCATCGACCGCTACGCGGCCCGGCGCGCGGTGTACGGCGCGCTCGGCGGCGTCGGCTTCCTGGTCTTCCTGCTGCGCGGCCAGTGGTTCGTGGCCCTGCTCCTGCTGCTGTTCGGGGCGTTCTGGACGGAGGTCGGCATCTGGTCGGCGATCCGCGTCCGCAAGGACGTCATCGAGCGGACCCTGCCGGACTTCCTGGACGTGCTCGCGGTGGTGGTGAGCGCGGGGCTCGGTTTCCGCCAGGCGCTGGACCGGGTGGCCACCCGCTACGAGGGCCCGTGGGCGGACGAACTGCGCATCACCCTGCGCCAGATGGACCTCGGCATGAGCCGCCGCCAGGCCTTCGCGGAGCTGCGGCGCCGCAACGACTCCGAACAGGTGGCGATGTTCGTGACGGCACTGCAGCAGGGCGAGGAACTGGGCGCGCCGATCGTCGACACCCTCGTCTCCCTCGCCAAGGACATGCGCCGCACGGACGCCCAGAACGCCCGCCGCAAGGCCGCGCGCGCCGTCCCCAAGGCCACGCTGATGATCACCACGTTCATGGTCCCGGCGACGATGCTGCTGCTCGGCGCGGGCCTGCTGCTGGGCTCCGGCGTCGACTTCGGCTCCCTGACGGGCGAGTAGGCGGGGGCGGGGTGACGACCATGACGCCGGCGAGGGGGACCACGGGCCGCCGGCACTGGCGTGGCCGGGCGGGGGACGCGGGGGCGGCCCCCGGTACCGGACGGCCCGCGGCGGGCGGTGTTACCGGCCGTGACCCCGCTGATGGCGCCGGTGGCGACGCGAACCCGGTGCCGGGCCGGGCCCACCCTCCTGCGCCCGACCCGGAGAAGCTCCAGATCCGTGCCCTGCAGGCGATGTGCCGGCAGGTCTTCGGGTTCCGCCTCGCCATGATCGTGCTGGCGGCCCCGGCAGCGCTGCTCAACGCGTCCCCCGGCCTGGGCGTCCGCCTGGTCGGCGCGGCCGTCGTCATCACCTTCATGGTGTCCTACGTGCTGTTCCGCGACTGGGAACGCTTCGGCCCCCTCCTGCTGCGCCACCCCAGCCTGCTGGCCGCCGACACCCTCTTCGGCTCCCTCCCGCTGATCTCCGCGGGCCCTGACACCACCCTCGCCTACGTCAGCGTCTGCACCCCGCTGCTCGCCGGCCTGGTCTACGGCTGGCGGGGCGCGGCCTGCTTCGCCTCGCTCCAGTCCCTGATCCTGCTGCTGGTCCACGCCACCCTGGAGGCCGACCAGCGGGCGGGCGTCGCCGAGTCGCTGCTGCTGCCCGGCCTGTGCGTCGTCACCGGCGCGATGGGCTCGACCCTGCGCAACCTGATGCTCCGCTACGGCGCCGCGACGCAGGCGCTCACGGCGGTACAGGCCCGCCTGGCGGCGACGGAGGCGGTACACGCGGAACGGGCCCGGCTGGCCCGCGAGATGCACGACTCGGTGGCCAAGACCCTGTACGGCGTGGCCCTGGCGGCCGACGGTCTGGCGGCGACCGCCTCGGCCGACGCCCCGGACCCGGCCCGGGTCCGCCGCCAGGCCGACCTGGTGTCCCGCTCGGCCCGCAGGGCGGCGGCGGAGTCCCGGGAACTCCTGGAGGACCTGCGCCGCGAGGACTCCCCGGTGGCGGCGCCGCACACGGACCTCTGGCCGGAAGCGACCTCCCGTGCCGCCGACTTCAGCACCCGCACGGGCCTGCCGGTGACATGCCGCCGCACGGACGACCCCCGGGACCCGTTCCCGTCCCTCCCCCCACCCCTCACCCGCCACCTCCTCGCCATCACCACGGAGGCACTGGAGAACGCCCACCGCCACGCGTCCGCGACCCGAGTGGAGCTGACCGCGGGGGTGGAGGGCGACCTGCTCCGCCTGTCCGTCCACGACGACGGCACCGGCCTGCCTCCTGGTACGACGCTGGACAGCCTGCGCCGCTCCGGCCACTTCGGCCTGCTCGGCATGGTCGAACGCGCCGCCGCGGCGGGGGCCCGCATCCGCATCGGCCGGGGCGGCAACGCACGCGGCACGGAGGTCCGGGTGGAACTGCCCCTGCGGTCCGCACAGCCCGCACGACCCGGCACCCCGCCCGATGAACCCTGGCCCTGAACCCTTGAGTTCCTGAGCCCCTGACACCCCGACCCCTTGAGAAGTTGAGCCCGAGAGGAGGCACCCGATGCAGCACCTGAACCCCGGCCCGGACTTCCCGCCGGCCACCGTCACGGCCCCCCTCCGCCTCGTGGTGGCCGACGACAACCCGGTCATCCGCGCGGGCCTCACCGCCCTCCTCTCCGACCGCGAGGACACCACGGTGGTGGCGCAGGCGGCGGACGGCCGCGAGGCGTACGAGGCGGCACTGCTCCACCGCCCCGACGTCGTCCTCCTCGACGTCCGCATGCCCGGCGTCGACGGAATCTCGGCATTGCCCCACCTGGTACGCCTGGCCCCGGTCATGATGCTGACGTACAGCCACGAGACGGGGACCGTACGGGAGGCGCTGCGGCTGGGGGCGGGGGGTTACCTGGTGCACGGTGAGTTCACGACGGAGCAGCTGGTGAGGGCGGTGCGCGACGTACGGGAGGGACGGCCGCACGTGACGCCGGGAGCGGCGCGGGCGTTGGTGAACGGGCTGCGGGAGAGTGCACCTGCACATGCGGATCCCGAACCACCGCCTGTTCTGGGCCTGATTCCACCCCAAAACCTTTCGCAACTGCAATCGGATGTGGGACAGTCGTATCGGTCGCGGTTCCAACTGAGCGGCAGGGAGGCGGAGATCATGGACCTCATCGCGTCCGGCATGACGAATCAGCAGATCGCTGCCGCCTGCTTCATCAGCGAGAAGACCGTCAAGAACCACATCAACCGCATCTTCGCCAAGCTCCACAGCACGACCAGGTCCCAGGCGGCGGCCAAGTGGCTGGGGGTGGCGTGAGGTGGGGGCGCGGGAAAGCGATTGGGCCTTGGGTTGGGCCCAGGGGCCCTCTGAGGGGCGGGACGCCCCGCCGTACGTTGTCCGGATCGGGGGCGACCTTGGAGGGGAACGCCATGAGCGAATGGTTCAACACCACCGTCGTGCGCCTGTGGGCTCGCGCCGCACGCAACGACCGGGGTCAGACGGCGGTGGAGTACCTCGGCATCATCGCAGTGGTCGTGGCGATCGTTCTGGCGATCACAGGCACGAGCATCGGCCAGTCGATCTACGACGCGATCACGCAGAAGATCGCCGAAGTCACAGGCGGCTGATTCGCCTCCGTCCGCTCGACGACGCAGGGCAGGCCTTCCCCATCTACATCACGGTGGTGGCGGGTCTGCTCTTTCTTGCATTGGCCTACCTCGCCGTAGGGCAAGCCGCAGTGAATCGCGGCGGTGCCCAGACCGCGGCCGATGCGGCCGCCCTCGCTGCGGCTCAGGACAGGCGCGACCTGCTCGCGGCCAAGTGGGGGGAGGACGTTCTGGACCCGACCAAGTGGCAGGACATCTTCCATGGCGCGGTAGAACTGGGTCCCTCTTGTTGGCGCGCTGATCAACTCGCGGCGCAGAACGACGCCCGAGCGCATTGTGACTCACCGACGCCGCTCACCTTCACGGTCGATGCCAAAACGATCAAGACCGTGGGAAAGTCCGTCGTCCCGGGGACAGAGCGCTTCCGGTCGACGGCTTCTGCCAAAGCCGTTATCGAGCCACTTTGCACGTTTCAGCTCTCCAAGGACGAAGCGGGTGACTCGCTGCCGCGACTCGAGTGCAGAGACCGTGACTGGAACCTGAGCCCGGACGACCTGACCGACCTGCCTGGACCCGAGGATCTCTTCGACGTCCACCTCGCCGGCTGACAAGCGAACAACGCGTACAGAAGGAAGCAGAGCCATGAGCATTCGGTTCACTGGGAAGGCCAACAGGGGGGTGGTCGCGATGACCGTTGCGGCCGGTCTGGCCCTCGGTGCGGCCGGTTGCGGTGGTGGCGGAGGCGACGACCCCAAGAAGTCGGAGCACTCGACGTCAGCCGCCGCGTCAGGCGGCTCGAACGCGAGTGCACAGGAGGGCCAGTCGAACGAGTCGTTGGCCGAGTTGAAGGGGTCGGACGGGCTCTTCCTCCAGATCTCATCCGCACAACGCGATGCCGGTGGGTTCGTCACCGTGAACGGCGCCCTCAGGAACGACGGTGCCAAGAATCTCGTCATTCCCTCCGCTCTGAGTGGCAACGAAACCGAGATCATCAGAAACGGCAGGTCTCTCGGAGGGGCCACGCTTGTCGACCCGCAGGGAAAGAAGCGCTATTACGTGCTGCGGGACACGGATGGCCGCCCGCTGACCACGACCGGCTTCTCAACCCTCAAGCCGGGTGACGATCTCGCGGTGTTCATGCAGTTCCCCGCACCCCCGGAGGGCACCTCCGAGGTGGACTTCCAGCTGCCTACCTTCCCGGCCGCCACCATCAAAATCTCCGGGTGAGGCCAAAGTGACCACCACACCCCGCCTCACCCTCACCCTCACCACAGCCGTCCTCCTCGCGACAGCCAACCTCTCCGTGGCCCACGCCGACGACACCTCCCCCAGCGACCCCCCGGGCACGGAACCCTCCGCCACCGCCCCCGTGAAAGTCGACCCCACCGACCCGGACCTCAAGCTTCCCGAGGGGGCGACCCTCGCCGAGGCCAAGGTGCTGGACATCAAGTCGGTCGTCGAGGACCAGAGCGGGGACGAGCGGCGGGAGGACACCAACGCCGATGTCACCTTCGCCCTCCAGGCCGAAGTCCTCTTCGGCAAGGACAGCGCCAAGCTGAGCGGCGAGGCCAAGGCCCGTATCGCGACCATCGGCGATGAGATCAAGAAGCAGAACGCGACCCGGGTCCGCGTCTTCGGCTTCACCGACGACCTCGGTTCCTCCGCCCACGGCGACGTCCTGTCCAGGCAGCGCGCCAACGCCGTACAGGCGGTCCTGGACCAGGACCTGAACGACCCGAACGTCACCTTCGAGGTGCGCGGCTACGGCGAGCAGTACCCGATCGCCGACAACTCGACGGAGGCGGGCAGGAAGAAGAACCGCCGCGTGGAGGTCTCCTTCCCGCGCACGGAGAACTGAGGAGAACCCACCCGGGCCGCCGCGCGAGGCCCGGTGCCTACGCCGGCGCGGCCTCGATCCCGACCCGCGCCCCCGCCACCAGCCCCCACCCCGCCATCGCCCCCGCCTCCGCCTCCAGCACATGGCGGGACCGGAGCCGGGGCAGGCCCAGGCGGCCGGGGTGCATCGTGTGGACGGCCAGGACGGTGAGGTCGCGGTCCAGGTAGGCGACGTCGATGGGGAAGCGCATGCGGAAGGTGTGCACGCTGCTCGCGGGGGACAGCAGCATCGCCCCGGCGAGCGAGTCGCGGCCCAGCAGACCCCTCGTGCGTGCCCGGTAGGACGTCGCCATCTCCAGCGGGACGGAGACCTCCGCTCCGCTCCCGCCCAGCCGGATCAGCAGCAGCCCCCGCCCGTTCCGCCAACGCGCCATCCCGAGCCCACCTCCGCGGTGACCGTACCCGGGAGGAGGGAGGGAGAAGCGCTGTCGGGCGCGTCTGTAAAGGAGTTGTCCGGTGGGCCGCCGCCCACTAGGAAGGCCCCATGACTGGACTAGGCGCAATACCGGTGATTTAGGTTGTTTTCCGGCTGATCGAGGTGGCTCTGGTTGGCCCGACCAGTCGGACCGTCGAGGGGTGTGGCCGTGGTGGGC
>NZ_JBEYRK010000029.1:0-108561 GCF_040704065.1 Streptomyces sp. NPDC047869 | reverse complement strand
GACATGCTCCAGGCCATGTCCACCGGCCACGACGGCTCCCTCGCCACCGTGCACGCCAACAGCGCCGAGGACGCCCTCACCCGGCTGCACCGCCGTCCGGCCCGGACGGCGGGGTCCGCCACGGGGGTGAGGCCGGTCAGGCGCCGGTACCGGGACTGAACACGGTCAGGAACACGGAGGAGGAGTTGCCGCCCACCGGGACCTCTCCGGCCGTCCACGCCACCTTCAGGTGGTCCCGCTCGTCCGGCGGGGTGATCAGCAGTCCGGACGGCCTGGCCGTCTTCGCCTCGCTGATCTCCGGGTTGGAGAAGGTCAGACCGGCCCAGGCGCTCTGCCCGGGCTTGAGCGTGACCGTCGCCGGGGAGCCGGAGGAGCGCTTGGGGTCGGGGCCGAGCTGGGTGCCGGAGGCGTTCACGAAGGCCGCGCCCGGATAGCCGCGCAGTGTGCAGGTCCGGCCGGACCTGTTGGTGAGCACGAGGGGGAAGTTCTCCTGGCCGGCGCCCGGGTTGTTGCGGCCGACGGCGGCCCGCAGCTCGGACGTGTGGCACCGGGTGCTGGTGGCGCCGGTCTTGCCGCCGGTGCCGCTGTCCGTGCCGGTGCCGGTGCCGGTGCCGCCGGACGTCGTGCCCGTCTTCGGGGCGGAGGACGAGGCCGCGCCACCGGGGGTGGAGGCGGCGGGGGAGGAGACGGTGGAGGCCGGGCTGCCGCCGGCCTCGGTGGCCGGGCCGGCCGTGCCCGACACCTTCTGGGGCGCGGAGCTGCCGTCCTGGCTGCCGCAGGCGGTCAGCAGGCCCAGTACGGCGACCGCGCCCGCGAGCAGGGCCCCGCGCCGCGGGGACCGGGAAGAGTACGCCATGTCGCTCAACACTCCTGGATCTTCACGGCACGCGGCGGACGCGTGCCTCCGGCGCCGGGTGCGCCGTCATCACACTCCGATGCGCGGGGCGCCGGAAAAGTTCGCCTCGCCCGGAAGTTCCTTCCCCGCCCCGCCCCGCGCGGAACGTGCTCAGGTGACCCGCAGTGAGCGCAGTACGCCCTCGGTCGCGTCCCCGTCACCCCGGCGGCGGACCTGGACGTACACCTGCGGCCCCGTGGAGCCCTCCGCCGGTACCAGGGCCGACTCCGTGACCGAGCCGCCGTCCGGGCAGCCCTTCCAGGCCCGGACGCGGCCGTGCCAGTCGGCGCTGGTGAAGCTCCGCGAGCCGGCGTAGTGACAGCCCGTGTGGGTGAGCGCGTTCACCCGGGCGTTGACGTCACCGTGCTCACTGAGCCCGACGAACACGCCGTCGACCCCCGCCCCCATGTCGGGCCAGCGGGACAGGTCGCCGGCGACCACCAGGCCCGGCTGGTGCCCCGCCGGCAGCCCGAGGGCGTGCGGATCCCAGCCGGAGTCGCGCAGCTGACGGGCCCAGCCGGCCGGCACCTCGACCGAGACCCGGCCGGTGGCGTCCCGCACCTCGGTCCGGCCGCCGGAGCCGGGGCGGTGCAGCACCAGCGTCACCACGAGGGCGGCCGCGACGGCGGCGGCCACCGCGGCCAGGGCCCGGGCGCCGAGCGGCCGCCGCACGGCGTCGAGCCGCCCGCCCGTCCGGCGGCCCGTGGGCGCCGCGAGCCGGTCCAGTTCGTCCGCGAACGCCTGCGCTCCCGGCCAGCGCCGCTCCCGGTCGGGTTCCAGGGCGCGCAGCAGGGCCCGCTCGGCGTCCGCGCCGAGGTCCGGGCGCAGCCGCCCGGGCGGCACGACCTTCCCGGGCGGTCCCGGGACGGTGCCGGTGACCAGCTCGTAGCCGACCGCGCCCAGGCTGTAGACGTCGGCGCGGGCGTCGATACCCGCGCCCGGCTCCGCCTGCTCCGGCGGCTGGTAGCCCGCCGAGCCGGCCGCCAGGGTGAGCACCGAGGCCTGCGCGAGGCTCTTGGCCAGCCCCAGGTCGGCGAGCAGCACCCGCAGCCCGCCGTCCGGGGCGGTGTGCAGCAGCACGTTGGTCGGCTTGATGTCGCGGTGCACGATGCCGGCCTCGTGCAGCGCGGCGGCGCCGCGCGCGGCCGAAGCGGTCAGCGCGAGTGCCCGCCGCACCGGCAGCGGACCGGCCGTCAGCAGACCGGCGAGGGTGCCGCCGTCGGCGTACTCCATCACGAAGTACGGCCTGCTGTCGGGGAGTTCGCCGATGTCGTAGACCTGCACCACCCGGCTGGAGCCGGCCCGGCGCAGCAGCCGCGCCTCGGACAGGAAGCGCTCCCGGACGTCGAGCCGGTGCGCCCAGTTCTCGGCGAGGACCTTCACCGCCACGGGGGCGTCGAGTTCCTCGTCGTGAGCGAGCCACACCGTGGCGAAGGCGCCGGTGCCCAGGCGCCGTTGGAGGCGGTAGCGGCCGATCCGCTCCAAGGAGTGCATACGACTATCATGCCTGCCCTGAGATCGACTTCCAGGGGGCCCCGACGTGCCGGACGACGCGACGGCCGAAGACCTCGCCCGGAGCGCCGCCGCCGGCGACCGGGCGGCGCTGGACCGGCTGCTGACCGGGCTGCGGCCCGAGGTGGTGCGCCGCTGCGGCCGGTTCCTGCCCTGCCGTGAGGACGCCGAGGAGGCGGCGCAGGACGTGCTGCTCCAGGTGGCCCGGCACATCTCCGGCTTCGAGGGCCGCAGCCGCTTCAGCACCTGGCTGTACAGCGTCGTCGCCAACTGCTGCCGGCAGAAGTACCGGGAGCTGAAGCGGCGGTCGGCCGAGCGGCCCGCGGTCATCGAGCCCGCCGAACACGTCGACCCGCGCACCACCAGCGTCATCGCCGGCTCCCGCGTGGATCTGCTGGAGGCCCTGGACCGGCTGGAACGCGAGCACCCGCACCTGGTCGCCCCCCTGGTGTACCGGGACATCTGCCAGCTCGACTACGCCGAGGCCGCCGAGCGCGCCGGCATCCCGCTCGGCACGTTCAAGTCCCGTCTGCACGAGGCCCGCCAACGGGTAAGGCCCTGGCTGCGGGTCTACTGAGCCGCCTCCGTCAGCGCCAGCTCCGCCCAGATGGTCTTGCCCTCCGGGGTGTGCCTGGTGCCCCACCGCTGGGTGAGCTGGGCGACCAGCAGCAGCCCGCGGCCGCCCTCGTCGAAGGTCTTGGCGCGCCTGAGGTGCGGAGCGGTGTGGCTGCTGTCGGACACCTCGACGATCAGCGTGGCCTCGTCGTGGATCAGCCGCAGCCGGATCGGCCGCGAGCCGTACCGGATGGCGTTGGTGACCAGTTCGCTCACCACCAGCTCCGCGGTGAACGCGACCTCGCTCAGCGACCACCGCTCGAGCTGGTCCAGCACCTGCTTGCGGATCGGCGCGACCAGCGCCGGGTCGGCGGGGATGTCCCAGGTCGCCACCTGGGAGGCGGGCAGCCCCCGGGTGCGGGCCAGCAGCAGGGCCACGTCGTCGGTCGCCTCGCCCGGCGGCAGCAGCGTCTGCAGGACCAGGTCGCAGGTTTCGTCCAGGGAGCCCGCGTACCCCTTCAGCGCCTCGCCGAGCAGCCGCCTGCCGACGTCCAGGTCCCTGCGGCGGGACTTCACCAGGCCGTCCGTGTACAGGGCGAGCACGGTGCCCTCGGGCAGCTCGACCTCGGCGGACTCGAACGGCAGCCCGCCCAGCCCGAGCGGGGGTCCGGAGGGCAGCTCCAGCTCGTGCGGCTCGCCGCCCGGCCGCAGCACCAGCGGCTGCGGGTGCCCCGCGCGGGCCAGCGTGCACCGCCTGGACACCGGGTCGTACACGGCGTACAGGCAGGTGGCGCCCACCTCACCGGGGCTGTCGTCGCCGCTGTACTGCTCCGACAGCCGGATCACCAGGTCGTCGAGGTGGGTGAGCAGCTCGTCGGGGGCCAGGTCGAGGTCGGCGAGGGTGCCGACGGCGGTGCGCAGCCGGCCCATGGTGGCCGAGGCCTGGATGCCGTGCCCGACCACGTCCCCGACGACCATCGCGACCCGCATCCCGGACAGCGGGATGACGTCGAACCAGTCGCCGCCCACCCCGGCCCGGGCCGCCGGCAGATACCGCGAGCGGGCCTGCAGGGCCGCCGTGCGGGGCATCGTACGGGGCAGCAGGCTGCGCTGCAGGGCGAGGGCGGTCTCGCGCTCGCGGGAGTAGCGGCGCGCGTTGTCGATGCAGACGGCGGCCCGGGTGGTGATCTCCTCGGCCAGCAGGGCGTCGTCGGCGGTGAAGGGGTCCTGGCGCCGGTGCCGGGTGAGTACGGCGACGCCGAGGGTCAGGCCGCGCGCCCGGATCGGCACCGACATCGTCGAGTGGATGCCGAACCTCTTCACGACCCGGTCGCGCGCGGTGTGCCAGCTGTGCCACTTGGTCATGTTCCCGGCGCCCACGGAGGTGATGATCGTGCGGCCCGCGGTCAGCGCGTCGGCCTGCGGGGAGAACTCCGGGTAGAGATCGGCCCGTCCCGGCCGGATCACCGCCTCCGGTACGCCGTCGAGCACGGACTGATGGGCGGCCCGGCGCAGCCGCAGGGGCGCCGTGACACGCGCCGGGGGCTCACCGTCGTACTCCTGCGGGTCGAGCAGGTCGATGGTCACGAAGTCGGCGAGCACGGGTACGCACACGTCCGCCAGCTCCTGCGCCGTGCGGGTGATGTCCAGCGTGGTGCCGATCCGCGCGCTCGCCTCGTTGACCAGTTGCAGCCGCTGGCGGGCCCGGTGGTTGTCGGTGACGTCGTGCGCGGCCAGGCACACGCCGAGCACCCTGCCCCCGGGGCCGGAGATGGGGGCCATCCGGGTGAGCCAGGCCGCGATCCGGATGTCACCGCCGACGTTGCCCGTGTTCTCCATGACCAGCGGCAGGCCGCTGGACAGCACCTGGAGCAGCCCCTGTTCCAGATCCTCCGTCGGCCGCTGCCCGCCGAGCTCCGAGATCCGCAGGCCCTTGACGCGCTCCTCGGGCAGCCCGATGAACTCGGCCATGGCCTGGTTGATGCGCCGCAGGCGGAGCTGGTCGTCGTAGAGCGCGACCGCGCAGGGTGACTGGATGAGGCTCGCCCCGGCCAGCGTCTCGTCGTCCAGGGCGTGCGGCTGGTCGCCGGTCAGCGGAGACACCACCAGCCAGTCGGCGCCGTGGCCGTCACCGGGCGGCCGACGGTGGGCGAGCAGCCACACGGGGACGGTACGGCCGTCCCGGTGGCGCAGTTCCACCGTCCCGGTCCAGCGTTTCCCGAGGGGCACCTCGGGCAGGGGCTCTCGGGCCAGCAGCCGGGCCGCGGGGCGGCCCACGACGGACTCCGGCGGGTGGCCGAGCAGGCGCCGCGCGCCCTCGTTCCACTCGACCAGTGTTCCGTCGTCGTCGATGACAGCCCGGGCCGTGGCCGCATCGTCGAACGGATAGACCCGGCTCATCGTCGCCGCTCCCAGCGCACACTCACAGTGAACAGGTGGTACCACGCGCGTTCCAGCGTAGTGCGTGGCGCACCTCCCGCGGGGACCGTGCTTCCCGGCGGCCGGGTCGATACGGTCGGACAGGGGCCGGCGATATTCCGGCGGCCCGCCGGGCGCATGCGCCACCTGCCCGACAGCAGGGCGCCGGACGTCTCCCGCGTCACCGGCCCCGGGCCGCACGTCAGGCGCGGTAGCCCAGGATGGTCATCATGCCGCTCTCCGAGTGGTACTGGTTGTGGCAGTGCAGCATCCACAGCCCGGGGTTGTCCGCGTCGAAGTCGACGACCAGCTTGCGGTGCGGCAGCACGATGGCCGTGTCCTTGCGCGCCCCCGAGCCGTCGAGGCCGGCGACGGCGAACGTGTGGCCGTGCAGGTGCATGGGGTGCCACATGTCGGTGGCGTTGATGAGGGTGAGACGCACCCGCTCACCGGCGCGCACCGGGTGACGCTGGCGGACGGAGTACGGCCGGTGGTCGAAGCCCCAGTCGTACTTCTGCATCGTCCCGGTGATCCTGATGCGCATCTCGCGGTCGGGATCGCGGTCGTGCAGGGCCACGGAGTCGTCCGGCCGCAGGCGCCGGGCCGGGACCACCTTCCGGTCCAGCCCGTCCGGGCGTACGTCGGCCGGGGGAACGGCCCGGCCCTTGTCGGTGCGCAGGACGGCGACGGCCTGGCCCCTCTTGCCCTCGGCCAGGGCGACGAACGGGAAGACGCCGTCCTTGGCGGTGACGAGGACGTCGTAGCGCTCGGCCATGCCGATGAGGAGCGCGTCGGTCTCGGTGTGCCGCACCGGGTAGCCGTCGGTGTGCGTGACGGTCATCGGGTGCCCGTCCAGCGCCACCCGGAAGGCGGTCTCGGAACCGGCGTTGATGATGCGCAGCCGGATCCGCTCACCGGGCCGGCACCGGAACACCGAGGGATGGCTCGCGGTACGGCCGTTGACGAGGTAGAGGGGGTAGTCGACGCTGCCGGCGTCCCCGTGCAGCATGCGGCTGCGCCCGTGGTGCAGCACCCGGCTGGGCCCGCCGGCCGCCGCCCGGGTGTGCGCGGCGTGCGGGCCCGTCCCGCCGGAACGGGTCCCGGCCGGCTCCGGGCCCATCGCCATGCCCTCCATCCTCATGCCCTTGGGCATGAGCTGCTCGAGCACCCCGTCGGGGGTGGAGCCCTGGACGCCGTCGAGCCAGTCGTCCAGGACGATGACCCACTCCTTGTCGTAGGCGAGGGGCTCCCTGGGGTCGTCGACGATGAAGGGGGCGTACAGACCGCGGTCGGGCTGCATACCGACGTGGGAGTGGAGCAGGAACGTGCCCGGATGGGAGACGGTGAAGCGGTAGGTGAAGTCGGTCCCGGGCGCGATGGCGTTCTGGGTCAGGCCGGGAACGCCGTCCATGTCACAGCGCATGCGCACGCCGTGCGAGTGCAGGGTCGTGGTGTCCGGCAGCCGGTTGGCGAGGGTCAGGCTGAGGACGTCACCGGCGGTGACGCGTACCAGCGGGCCGGGCAGCTGCTCGTGATACGCCCAGGTGCGCACCTGCCGCCCGCCCAGGTCCAGGGTGTTCTCGGCGGCCGTGAACCTGAGCATGCGCACCGGGCCGGAGCCGCGTCTGCGTTCGGCGGCACGCACCTCGGGACCCGACGGCTCGACATATCCCTTCGGCCCGGGGGGAACGAAGTCCCCCTGGACGGTCGCCGCGGCCGCGGAGCCGGAGCGGGGGTGGGAGCCGGAGTCGGTGCAGGCTGCCAGCAGTCCCGCGCCGGCGGCAGCGAACGGGGCTTGGAGCAGGGTACGCCGCGAAGGTGTGTGCATAAATGAAATAAGACACGTTTTGCTGTGATATGTGCGGGATCCCGGGCGGCGCGTCCGATGGAGTCCGTGCCCCGGCCGCGAGAGGCCCCGCCCGTTCCCGCGCGCGGGAACGGGCGCGCCGTGTTGCCCCGCCGGGACGGCGGCGCCAGAGTGGGGCCACCGGACTGCTTGGGGGTGTGGACCGTGTGCGTGGGCGTCGCGTCACCGGCGGAGAACGGACATGGCCCCGGAGTTCACCGGGTACCGGGACGAACTGGCTCCGACCTGCCGATATTTACGGGCGAGTACCCGAGCGGTACCGTTGGTGCATGCCAGCTCTCAACGTGGAGTTCACTGACCGCGAACTGGAGGACCTGCGCCAGATCGCCAAGGAGCGCGGTACGTCGATGAAGGCGCTGGTGCGCGAGGCCGCCGCCGCCGACATCGCCCGCCACCGGGCGCTGCAGGAGGGCGCGGAGGCGTTCCGGAGCTTCTTCACCGCCCACGCCGAGGAGTTCGCGGCCGCGTTCCCCGACGACGAGCCCCCCGCCAAGGGCGAGGCCGCCTGAGCGATGCCACCCGTCATCCACATAGACGTCCCATGGCTGCTCCAGCGGCACGAGGAGGTCCTGCCGGACCAGCCCACGGTCGACGACTTCTCCGCGCTGGTCGCCGCCGTGGCCCGGCATCGCGTCGACCCGCCCCGGCTCGGTGTGGACTCCGACCCCGCCTGGCGGGCCGCCGCCCTGCTGCACACCCTCGCCGTGCTCAAGCCGCTGCCCTCGGCCAACGCGCGCTTCGCCTGCGCGACCGCGGTGGCCTACATGTTCGTCAGCGGCGCCGGCATCGACGCGCCCTACGGCGCCCTCGTCGACCTCGCCCGCGACCTGATGTCCGGCAAGACGGACGTGTACGGCGCCGCCGACCGGCTGCGTTCCTGGCAGATCTGAGACGGCCCCGGCCGGCGGGGGAAGCCGCCGGGGCCGCCGGCCGGGGGATGCCCGCACGGACCGGGGGCCGCCGGCCGAGGGCGGTGGAACGGGGCCGGCGGCCGTTCTCACGGCGGGGAGCCGCCGTTCCGCCGCGCGGCCTTCCGAGGGGCCGGACACAGTCCACCACCCCGCCGCACGCCCGGGGAGCGTGCGCGGCCGGCCCGTGCGTGCACGGCGTTCACACGGGGCGCACGGAAAACGGAAAGGGACGGGGCGGACCCGTCGCGGCGGCACCCGTCCGGCTTCGTTCCGAAGGCTGTCGATGTCGCACGAATGCCTTGTTCCGTGTGTGGAGGTTGTGCAAGGGTTGAAACACGGTGCGGGGGGTAATCGCCTGGATTCTCAAGGTAGTTGGGAACCGGGCCGGTCCGGCACCGGTGAATTCCCGCTCCCCGCGCGCGTATCCGGCGATCGGCAATCGACGCACCACACCCATCAAAGGATTCCGCTCAGTGCCAACCCCCCACCCCCCTCGTCCGTCCTGTCCACCGCCCGGCGGTGACCCCGGGGAGTCGGACGAGTTCCTCGCCGCCCCGCTGCGGGCCGGTTCCGACGCGGAGGCCTCCCGGTCCACCGCGCTGCTGATGGCCCGCCACTGGCCGGCCGCACACGACTACGCGGTCGTCTGCCTGGCCACGTCGGGCCCGCTCGCCCACATGGTCACCGGCGCCGCCTTCCACCGGACACTCGCCCGGCTCGCGCTCGGCGAGGCCGCCGAGGCCCTCCGGCCCCGCCTGCTGGTGGCCGTCCGTGACACGGTCCAGAACTGGGCCGGCACGGACCTGACGGCCGCCGTGCTGCCGGCCTTGCGAAAACCCGCCGGGGCCCGCGGTATGCGGACCGCGAAGACCCTGATACCGGAAAACCGGGCCCTCTCCGAACATGCTTTCCAGAGCCTTCCGCGACTCGAACAGGCGTTGCTGTGGCACATCGAGGTCGAGGCCGAACCGATGAACGTCCCCGCCGCTCTGCTCGGTCTGGACACCGACAGTGCGGCGGCGGCACTGGAACAGGCCCGCGAGAAATTCCGCGAAGGCTGTGTCCGGGCCCACCGGGAACTCGCGCCGACCGCCGACTGCCGTCATTACAACCGCCTTCTGGACGTACCGATCCGCCGGGGCGGCGCCCTGCTGCCCGACGTTCAGCAGCACCTCGCCGGCTGCCCGTACTGCCGGCACGCCGCCGAGCAACTGGGCCGTATCGAGGGCGGCCTCGGCGTGCTGCTGGCCGAGGCGGTGCTCGGCTGGGGCGCCCGGCGGTACCTGGAGTCGCGCCCCGGCCGGTCCGGACCCGCCCGTGCCCGCGGCGCCTCCTCGAGCCCCGGCGGACGGGGACGCGGCGGCGGACGGCGCGGGCCGCTCGACGGGGTGCCGGCCCGGGCCTCCGGCGGACGCCGCAGACGCGGCAGGGCGTCCGGACCGTTCGGCGCGGTCCTGATGCCCGCGGCCGGCTGGCCGGTCAGGACGCTGCTCGTGGGGGCCGGGGTCGCCTCGGCCGTGCTGCTCGCGACCGTCGTCGCCCTCAGTGCCTGGCCCGACGGCGGCGACCACACCGACCCGGTCGCCTCCGACGCGGCCCCCGGCACCGGCATCCGGCCTCCGACCGGGCCGGCCACCTCGCCCGGCACGGCGGGTCTGCCCGCGGCCGGCCGGCCCGCCCGGCTGCGCAACGCCGCCAGCGGTCTGTGCCTGGACGTCAGGGGCGAGGTCCGGGCGGGCGCGGGCGCGGTGCTCGCCGGCTGCTCCGCCGCGCCCGCGCAGCAGTGGATGTACGAGGCCGACGGGCTGCTGCGCAGCGGGGCCGACCCTCGGCTGTGTCTGGACTCGCACGCCGACGCGGGCGTCGTCATCCTCGGCCGGTGCGCCGGCGCGGGGGAGCGGCGGGGTGACGACGTGCGCTACGACCTCACCGTGCGGGGCGAGTTGTCGCCCCGCTGGGACCGGACCCTCGCCCTCGCCCCGGCCGCGGACCGGGCGGGCGCCGATGTCGTCGTCAAGGTCCGCGACGACTCCGCCGCCCAGCGCTGGCGTACCGACACGCCGTCCGCGAGCCCGGGCTCCCTGTCCGTCGCCGGCGGTGGGGGGTCCCAGGGGGCCGGCGCGGTGCCGTCCGACGGGCGGGCGACGGGGCTCGCACGGCAGGCTCCGGCCCGGCCGGCCGCGCTGCCGGGGGCGGGTACGTAGCCGGCCCGGCCCGTCCCGCCGCCGCCGAGGTGGCGGGACGGGCCGGTCAGACGGCCGCCTCGACGAGGTCGCCGCGCGTCACCGTCGCGGGTGTGGCGTGGCCGGACAGGGCGAGGGTGAGGTCCAGTTCCGCCAGGACGCAGCGGACGACGTGTTCGACGCCCGCCTGCCCGTCCAGACCGAGGCCGTAGACGTACGGCCGGCCGAGCAGCACCGCCCGCGCGCCCAGGGCGAGCGCCTTGAACACGTCGTCGCCGGTGCGCACCCCGCTGTCGAACAGCACGCTCAGCCGGTCGCCCACCGCGTCCGCGATGCCGGGCAGCGCGTCGGCCGCCGCGATGGAGCCCGCCACCTGCCGGCCGCCGTGGTTGGAGACGACCACGCCGTCCATCCCGGCGTCCGCGGCGAGCCGGGCGTCGTCCGGGTGCAGGACGCCCTTGACGACGATCGGCCCGTCCCAGTTCTCGCGCAGGAAACCGAGGTCGGGCCAGGTGTGGCTCGCGTCCCCGAACAGGCCGAGGAAGTGCAGCACCGCGGCGTTCGGGTCCTCGTGGACGGGCTTGGCGAGACCTGCCTGGAAGGCCGGGTCGGTGAAGTAGTTGGCGGTGCCCACGCCGTGCAGGAACGGCAGGTACGCCTGGTCCAGGTCGCGCGGGCGCCAGGCCAGCAGCGGGGTGTCCAGGGTGACGACGAGCACCGAGAACCCGGCGGCCTTCGCGCGGGCGAGGAAACTGCGCGTCACCTCACGGTCCTTGCCCCAGTAGAGCTGGAACCACCGCTCGGCGTCCCCCATGGCCTCCGCCACCCGCTCGAGCGGCGTACTGGAGGCGGAGGAGAGGACGAACGGCACGCCCTGCGCGGCGGCGGCCCGCGCGGCGGCCGGCTCGGCGTCCGGGTGCATGATCGACAGCACCCCGACCGGGGCGAGGGCCAGCGGCGCGGGCAGGGTGCGGCCCAGCACCTCGGCCGTCAGGTCCCGCTCCTGTACGTCGCGCAGCATGCGCGGCACGATCCGGCGCCGGGCCAGGGCCGCCCGGTTGGCGCGGCCGGTGCCGCCGTCACCCGCGCTGCCCGCCACGTAGCCCACCGGGCCCGGCCCGAGCCGGTGTTCGGCGAGCTCCTCCAGCCGGGTCAGATCGGTGGGCAGCCGGGGCACCGCACCCGTCATCCCGTTCAGGTAGATCTCGTACTGGAAGTCAGCCCAGTGCTTGGCCATCCGTCCCTCCCGTCACTCGCCCCACGCGCCGCCACGCCGGCGCGTGCCGACGATACTCGCGGGTAGGCCAGGACGGCTCCACCGGGAACGCCCCGCCGCGCCAGGGGCACGCGCGTACCCGGACACTCCATGAACGCGAGAAGTCGTGAAGGGGTCGTGAAGGGCTCGCCGTGGGGCTGGGGCGTTATGTTTCAGGCCGATTAACGAGAGGGTGCTTTTCAGCCATTCGGCTGATCACCGCGATCAAGAACCGCTCAGTTATGCGGTCGATGCGTTCAGTTTCCGTGACTTCACGCCACTGTTTCAACACGCAATGTTACCGAAAGCAGTGGGTGAGATGTGTGTTTCGCCGGCGGACTCGGCAGAGTGGCGCTCGCCGCTCCGGCGCCGACCGGGCCGGAGGGCGACCGTCTATTCGAGCGGAAGGATGCACACAATGCGGAACACCGCGCGCTGGGCAGCGATCCTCGGCCTCACGGCCGCCGTATGCGGACCCCTGACCGGGGCCGCCCTCGCTGCACCGGGCGCCGCCCCGTCGTCGCTCTACGCCCCCTCGGCACTGGTGCTGACCACCGGCCACGGCGAGACCGCGGCCGCGGCCACCCCCGAGCGCGCCGTCACCCTGAACTGCGCCCCGACCGCCTCCGGCACCCACCCGGCGGCGATCGACGCCTGCGCCGAACTGCGCGCCGTCGGCGGCGACCTCTCGGCCCTGAAGGGCCGCGACGACGTGCGGTGCACCAAGCTCTACGACCCCGTCGTGGTGACGGTCCAGGGTGTCTGGCAGGGCAAGCGCGTCTCGTACGAGCGCACCTTCGGCAACTCCTGCGTGAAGGACGCCATGAGTAGCGTCTTCACGTTCTAGAGCCGGGATCGTACGGTCCCCGCGACGCCGGATCAGGCTCGCAACTGGGGAGTGCGGCCCCTGGAGCGGGGACCTGCGATCTCGTACCGGGACCAACGGGCGGAGTGGGGCCGCCCGCCGGATTCCCGGGCACACAGCCGCTCCCCGGAACAGGCCCGTGGGGGGCCTCTCCGGGGAGCGGCGAAAAACGACCGGTATCGAAAAACAACCGGTTTCAACTGAAGATCGGACGTCAGGCCTTGCGCCGGTGACTCGTGTCGCACCAGGGGTAGCGGCGGCTGCGCCGGCAGGTGCACAGGGCGACCCGGAAGCGGTCGGAGGAGACCGTGGTGCCGTCCTCCAGTTCGATCTCCACCGGGCCCTCCATCAGGAGCGGCCCGCTCCGCTGCATCCGGATCCGGCGGGGTCGTTCAGCAGACTCGTTCGGCACGGATCACCACCAGCTCCTCCTTGTCGTCGGCGGTCGTGAGCAGACCGCTCCGGCGCAGCCAGTCCTCCCGGGAGCGCAGCACCGGGCCGAACGCGATCCAGCGGCGCCGGACGACGGCGGCCTTCAGGTCCGCCGCGCGCAGCAGTTCCAGGGTCCGCTCGGGGCCGCTCAGCGTCGAGTGCACCAGCAGCAGCACCCCGCCCGGCCGCAGCAGCCCGGGCGCGTCCCGGCAGATCCGGTCCAGCAGCAGCCGCCCGTCGTGACCGGCGTCCCAGGCCCGGGACCGGCCGTGCGGCTCGCGCCCGGTGCCGGGCGCCGGCACGTACGGGGGGTTGGCCAGGATGAGGTCGTACGCCCCGTCCGCGACCGGGCCGAACAGGTTTCCGCGCTGGATCCGCACCGGCAGCCGCGTCAGCCATGCGTTGAGCCGCGCCGTCCACACCGCCCGCCGGGACACGTCCACCGCGGTCACCTCGGCGCCGTACCGGGCGGCCGCCAGGGCCAGCGCACCGCTTCCGGTGCCCACGTCCAGTACCCGCGCGCCCGGCGCAGGCGCCTCTTCGTCCAGTGCCTCGGCCAACAAGGCGGTGTCGTCCTGAGGGGCGTACACGCCCGGAAGTACCCATGCTGTCACGTCGGCCCGGGTACCCCCGCCATCAGGATGTATGGGCCATTTCCTGGGCATACGGAGCACGGAGCGACGACCGTCCCGCACGCCACTCGCCGAGCAGCCGCCGCGCCAGTCGCTCCTCGAGGAACTCGGTGGCGTCGACGCCGAAGGCGATGTCGCCCGCCAGCTCGGGCTCCTCCGCCAGCAGCCCGCCGATCACGTCGTGGCGGACGACCTGCTCGTGCACCGCGTCCGCCTCGACGTGCTCGTCGTAGAAGAACTCGGCGGCCGGCCCGGCACCGGTGCGGCGCATCGCCTCGGCCAGCCGGCGGGAACCGGGCGAGGAGGTGATCTCCACGTCCGCGAAATGGCCCACCAGGGCCCCGCGCAGCCGGCGGTGCAGCCCGAACAGCGACATCAGGTTGACGACGGCGAGCATCTCGGCGCAGGCCGCGTCCAGGTGGCGGCCGTACGCGGTGTCCAGACCGAGGTCCGTCATCAGGTCGGCGAACAGCCGGGCGTGCACCCGCTCGGCCCGCCCGCCGCCGAACTCGTCGAACTCCACCGCCGCCATCGCCGCCTTCGCCCGCCCCCACAGCCGGGGCAGCACCCAGGCGTGCGGGTCAGCTTCCTTCAGGTGGTACAGGGAACGCTGCGCCGCGTACTCGCGCAGGTGCCACAGCTCGCCCTCGTCGCGCAGGAAGTGCGTGACGCCCGTGCCCTCGGCCGGCTCGACCAGGAGGGCGGCCAGAGCCTCGTCGAGGCTGTCGTGCACCGGCGTGTCGGCGCGCAGCGCGGACAGGAAGCGGTCCTCCATCGCGCCCCGCAGCCCGAGCAGCCCGGGATCCCACTCCAGCTCCGGGCGGACCCCGGCGAAGCCCCGGTAGTGCAGCTCGTAGCACAGGTACAGGGCGAGCTGGAGATCGTCGCCGTAGGGGTCGGCGGCCGCCGCGCCGGAGGAGTCGGGCAGCGGGCCGGTGCCGCGCAGACACGCGGTGACCCCGGCGGACAGGGGCCCGCGCGACGCGGGCAGCTCGGGTCCTCGCAGGTGGTGGTTCATGACAGCCGGGTACCCGGGCGCCACGAAAGCACTAGTGATCAATTGCACTCTCAAACGGTCACCCGGCCCCTCCAACACCGAGGCGCTCGCCGGGGTGGTCACCGGGCAACTGGAGAAGGAGGGTGTCGGCGTCGACCTCGTACGGGCCGTGGACCTGCCCATCGAGCCGGGCGTCACCAGCGAGCCCGTGACCGGGGGCGACGCCTGACCGGGTGTCCACGACAAGCTGCTGGACGCCGTCGGGCCCCGACTACCTGGAGGAGGAACGCGGCCGCGAATGGTCGCACCGGACCGGCCGCGCCATGGCCGCGAACCTGTACGCGGTGGCCCGGGCGCTGGCGGAGCACCCCGTGGGCGCTCCGCCGAATAGCCGGACGGCGCTCAGTCCCCCTCGGAGCGCTCCTGCGCTCCGGTGTTGGGGGTGATGGCGTCCGCCGCCTCGCCCCGGCTCCGCTCGTCCTCGCTGTGCCGCTCGGCCTCCTCGGCTTCGCGGAGCACCTCCTCCAGGGCCGTCTCGGGCTTCTTCCCCTGGTCGTTCCCGCCCGGCATGGCGTCTCCTTCCGTGACCTCGTCTTGATCCACTACGGGTTACCCGTCGGCGCCGTCTCAAGCGCCCCGGCGCGGGCCCGCGAGGAAGGCCCCTCCCGCGTACGGCGTACGGACGCGCCGGAGGGCCGGCGGGTAGCCTCGATGCGCCGAGGGGGGCCCGCACCGCACCGTGGAGGACCGATCACCATGCCCGTCGACCTCACCGGCACCTTCCTGACCCTGGACGACGGCCGCCCGGCCGTCCGGTTCAGCCGGACCTACGACCTGCCCCCCGACCGGGTCTGGCGGCTGGTGACCGACCCCGGCGAGCTCGCCGGCTGGTTCCCCTCGCGCGCCGAGATCGACCCGCGCCCCGGCGGCGCCATCCGGTTCAGCGGTGACCCGCACATGCCGGATTCCACCGGAAGCGTGCTCGCCGCCGAGCCGCTCCGGCACCTCTCCTTCGAGTGGGGCGGCGACGAACTCCGCTTCGACCTGGAGGCGGAGGACGGCCGGCGCACCCGGCTGACGCTCACCGACGTGCTCACCGCCGAGAACGCCGCCGCCCGCAACGGCTCCGGCTGGGAGGTGTGCCTGGCCGCCCTGGACGCCAGGGCACGCGGCGAGCGCCCCACGGGACCGCACGCCGGGGCGGGCGCGGCCTGGCGGGAGTTCTACGACGCCTATGTCGCGGCGGGAGTGCCCTCGGGCGCGCCGGTACCGGGCCTGGACTGACCGCTCGGCGCGGATCGGTGCAGGCCTTCAGGCCAACTGCCTGCGCACCAGTTCGTGCAGCCGGCCCCCGGTGTCGGCGAGCAGCTCGGCGGGCGGCCCCTGCTGGATCACCCGGCCGTCCTCCATCACGATCACCCGGTCCGCGTCCAGCACCGTCGACAGCCGGTGCGCGATGACGATCCGGGTGGCGTTCAGCTTCCGGGTGCTGTCGATGACCGTGCGCTGGGTGTCGTTGTCCAGGGCGCTGGTCGCCTCGTCGAAGAAGAGGATGCGCGGCCGCCGGATCAGCGCCTGGGCGATCATCAGCCGCTGCCGCTGACCGCCGGAGATCGCGCCGTTGCCGGCCACGATCGTGTGCAGGCCCATCGGCATCCGCTGGATGTCCTCCGCGAGGCCCGCCAGCTCGGCGGCGGCCATCGCCTCCTCCGGCGTGTACGGTTCGGTGCCGCAGATGACGTCCAGGATGGAACCGCTGAACGGCTGCGCGTGCTGGAGCACCACACCGCACTGGCGGCGCACCGCCGACTGGTCCAGCGCCGCCAGGTCCTGCCCGTCGTACAGGACGCTGCCCGAGACCGGCCGGTCGAAGCCGATGAGCAGCCGCAGCAGCGTGGACTTGCCGCAGCCGCTCGGGCCGACGACCGCCACGAACTCGCCCGGGCGGACGGCGAAGGACACGTCGTCGAGGACGAGCGGGCCGTCCTCGGCGTACCGGAACGACAGCCGGCGGGCCTCGACGGCACCCGACAGCGGGCCGGGGCGGGTGCTGGCGGTGCGCACCTCGGGCGTGGCGTCCAGCACCGGCCTGATCTCCTCGAACAGCGGCAGCGCCGCCACCGCCGAGACGAACGATCCGGTGAGCTGGGTGACCGAGGTCAGCACCATCGTCACCGAGGTGTTGAAGGTGAGGAACGCCGCCGCCGACATGGCGCCCCGCGCCGGTCCCGCCAGCAGCATGAACATCAGCAGAGTGCACACCGGCAGGTAGACCGCGCCCAGCACCGAGCTGAGGTTCTTGATCCGGCCCACCTTCTGCTGGAGCTCCCGGCTGCGCGCGAACTGGCGCGCCCAGGCGGCGTAGGCGTAGTTCTCCGCCGCCGCCACCCGCAGCTTGGGCAGGCCGCGCAGGGTCTGGAAGGCCTGGTTGTTCAACTTGTTGCCGAGTACCACCAGACGCCGCTGCCAGCGCACCTGCCACAGACCGAGCCCCAGGAACACCGCCGCGATGACGACGAGCATGCCGATCGCCGCCATGGCCATCGGCGCGCTGTACCAGAACAGCAGCCCCAGGTTCATCGCGCCGACCGTCACCGACTGCGCCACCACCGGGCCGGTCCCGGCCAGCAGCCGGCGGATCGCGCTGATGCCCATCGCGGCGCTGGCGAGTTCACCGGTGGAGCGCTGGGTGAAGAACCGGGTGGGCAGCCGCAGCAGCCGGTCCCAGACGGCCGGCTGCAGCGCCGACTCGATCCGGCCCTCCATGCGCAGGATGGTCAGGTTCTCCAGCAGTGTGAACGCGGCCGACACCACCCCGCTCACCATCACCGCCAGGCACACCTGCACGATCAGGCCCGTCTGGGCCTTCGGCACGTACTCGCCGAGCACCTTGCCGGTGGCGATCGGCACCAGCGCGCCGATGGCGACCGTCACCAGCCCGGCGAGCGCCAGATTGCCCAGGTCGCCGCGCGTGCCGCGCAGGCTGAACCGCAGCAGCCCGAGCGGACCGAGGCGCCGCTCGGGCAGCGGCCGGTAGAACATCACCGCGCGCGGCTCGAACTCCTCGGCGTTCGCCTTCTCCACCGGCGTCTCGCGCCCGGTGCCCGGATGCACGGCCACATAGCCGCCGCGCCGCCACAGCAGCGCCACCGGCGCCCCGGACAGCGCCCGGTGCCCCACCAGCGGGCCCACGTTCTCCCGCCACCAGCGGCCGTCCAGGCGGACCGCGCGGGTGCGCACCCGGGAGGCGAGCGCCACCCGCTCGACCGGGTCGAGGCGTTCGCTCTCGGTGCCGCTCTGCGCGGGTGCGGCCAGCTCGATGCCGGCCGCCTCGGCCACCAGCTTGCAGGCGGCGTAGCTCGCGTCGGCGTCGGCGGCCGTCGCGGGACGGGCCGAGCGCCTGCCGATGGAGGCCAGCAGCGTCCGGTCGGCCTGGGCGCGAACCGCCTCACCGGCCTTGATGCCGGCCGCCGTACGCGTCTCGTGGGTGCGCTCGAGCTGCTCGATCCACCGGTCCAGCGCGGTCAGCAGCCGGTACTGCTGATCGACCATGCTCTGCCACAGCGCGGGGTCCATCAGCAGATCGGCGGCGGCCTCGGCGCCGTACAGCGAGCCGTACTGCACGCTGCCCGGCGGCACCTGCATCCAGAAGACGTCGTCGTCGGCGGGCGCGGCGGCCCGCTCCTCGGCCATCGGCGCCTGGAAGAGGACGGACAGCCCACGGCCGACGCCGAGGGCGAGGGCGTACTCCAGCGGGCTGGTCGTGGGCGGCACGTACTGCGGGTTGCCGTACTCGTCGTACGACCAGGTCTGGGTGTGGGCGGGCTGGTACAGCTCGCGCAGGTTCACCCGGTGCAGCACGCAGTCCCGCACCGGGCGGGCCACCAGCGTGTGCTGGGGCCCGGCGACCGGGCCGAGCAGCAGCGCGCCCGCCTCCAGACGGCCCAGATGGTGCCAGTGGCCCTGCTGCGCGGCGTCCACCGCGAACAGGTCGAGCGCGCCGGCCGCGACCAGCCACAGCACCTGCGGCCCTTCGAGGTCCACCCGGCTGAAACCGGCGCAGTCGACCCGCGTGCCCAGCGAACCGAGCGCGCCGAGGACGAGGTCGCCTTCGTGCACGGACGTCATCTCACCGCTCCCTGACCAGCGCGGCGTACGCGCCACCGCGCGCCACCAGCTCCTCGTGCCGCCCGCGTTCCACGACCGCGCCGTGCTCCAGTACGACGATCTCGTCGCTGTCGCGGACCGTGCTCAGCCGGTGGGCGATCACCACGCAGGCGCAGCCGCGCCGGCGCAGGTTGTCCATCACGACCAGCTCGGTCTCCGCGTCCAGCGCGCTGGTCACCTCGTCCAGCACCAGGATGCTCGGCCGGCGCACCAGCGCCCGGGCGATCTCCAGGCGCTGCCGCTGGCCGCCGGAGAAGTTCCGGCCGTCTTGCTCGACCGTGCTGTGGATGCCGCCGGGCCGGCGCGTCACCACGTCGTACAGGGCCGCGTCCTTCAGCGCCTCGATCACCGCCTCGTCGGGGATCGACGGGTCCCACAGGGCCACGTTGTCGCGGATCGAGCCCTCGAACAGGAACACGTCCTGGTCGACGAAGGACACCGAGGCGGCGAGCGCGCCGCGCGGGATGTCCTCCAGCCGGCGGCCGTCGATGCGGATCACCCCGTCCCACGGCGTGTACAGACCCGAGATCAGCCGGGACACCGTCGACTTGCCGCTGCCCGAGCCGCCGACCAGCGCCACCTGCCGGCCGGGGCCCACGGTGAGGTCGAACCCGGTCAGCAGCGGCTGGTCCAGCGGGCTGTAGCCGAAGGTGACGTTCTCCAGCTCGATGTGCCCGTGCAGCCGGCGGGTGGAGTCACCCGAGCCGGGCCGCGCGTAGAGCGGGTCGGCCTGGAAGTTCTCCACGTCCTTCAGCCGGGCCACGTCGGCGGCGAAGTCCTGGATGCGGCCCGCGACGCCGTTGAGCCGGGTCAGCGGCGCGGTGAACCGGGTGACCAGCGCCTGGAAGGCGACCAGCAGACCGACCGAGATGTGGCCCTCGACCGCCCGCATGCCGCCGATCCAGAGGATCAGCGCGCTGTTGAGCGTGGCGAGCGTCGGCGCGACCACTCCCAGCCAGGCGCTCGGCACGCCGAGCCGCTGCTGTTCCTCCAGCGTGGTGGCGTGCTGCCCGGCCCACTTGCGGAAGTAGCCGTCCTCGCCGCCGGTCGCCTTCATCGTCTCGATGAGCTGCAGCCCGGAGTACGAGGTGTTGGTGAGTCGGGCGGTGTCCGCGCGCAGCTTCGCCGTCCGGGTCGCCCGCAGCCGTACCACCAGTCGCATGGCCACCACGTTCAGCAGGGCCACGCCGATGCCGACGAACGTCAGCTGCGGGTCGTAGGTGTACAGCAGCACGGCGTACAGCACGACAACGATGGCGTCCACACCGGCCGCCGCGAGGTCGCGGGCCAGGGTCTCGGCCACCTGGTCGTTGGACTGCAGCCGCTGCACCAGGTCGGCCGGGGAGCGCTGGGAGAAGAAGGTGACCGGCAGCCGCAGCAGATGACGCAGGAAACGGGCGCTGGAGAGGGTGGAGGAGATGATCCGGCCGTGCAGCAGGTTGGCCTGCTGGAGCCAGGTCAGCACCAGGGTGAGCGCGACGCAGGTGGCCATCGAGGCGAACAGCACGCCGAGCAGCGAGGTCTGTCCGCCGATGAGGAACATGTCGATGTAGGTACGGCTGAGCGCGGGCACGGCCGCGCCGACCGCCACCAGCAGCAGGCTGGCCAGCACGGCGGCCGGCAGGGTGCCCGCGGTGCCGCGCAGCCGGGCCGGCATCGCGCCGAGTACGCCCGGCCGGCGGCCGCCCCTGGTGAAGTCCTCGCCCGGCTCCATCACCAGCACCACACCGGTGAAGCTGCCGTCGAACTCCTCCATCGGCACGAACCGGCGGCCCTTGGCGGGGTCGTTGATGTACACCCCGCGGCGGCCGAAGCGACGGCCCATGCCGTCGTAGACGACGTAGTGGTTGAACTCCCAGAAGAGGACGGCCGGCGCCTTCACCTCGGCGAGCGCGGCCAGGTCCATCTGCATGCCCTTGGCGGTCAGCCCGTAACCGCGCGCGGCCTTCAGCAGGTTGCTGGCGCGCGAGCCGTCGCGGGAGACACCGCAGGCGATGCGCAGCTCCTCCAGCGGGACGTGCCGGCCGTAGTGGCCGAGCACCATCGCGAGGGAGGCGGCGCCGCACTCGACGGCCTCCATCTGGAGCACGGTGGGCGTACGGACGGTGCCGCCGCGGGGCTTGGGGACGGGCCTGCGGGCCGGGGCGGCCCGTCTGCGGCCGCGGGATTCCGTCTGCGTGGTCACGGGAGCAGCCAATCGACGGGACGCTGGTCGGCCAGTTTGATCGAACCGGAGGCGAGTGTCATGGAGTCGAGCCGGTACGGCGGCCCCTCGGCGGACGACCAGCGGTAACCGCTCCTCGTCGACACCGACCTGTCCAGCGCGACCAGCACCGCCACCGGGCGGCCCTTCCGGGTGAACTGCTCGCCGAGCTGGCTGTCGCCGAGGAACGCGGCGATCGACTGCGGGGACTGCGCGGCACGGTCCACCGACTTCACATGCCCGCGCAGCACGCCGTACCGCTGCGTCGGCACGGAGGACACGGTCAGGTCGACCGGGGCGTGCGCCGGGATGGCGGCCGCGTTCTCGGCGGGGACGTACACGGTCGCGTACAGCGGGTCCGAGGCGTGGGCGATCTTCTCCACGGAGGCCACGTTGGCGCCGGTCTGGACGATCTGCCCGATGGTGGCGGCGAGCGCGGTGATCCGGCCCGCGGCGACGGTGCGCACCACCGTGTCGCCCTGGCCCGTGCGGACCTGGAGGACGGGCGCGCCGGCCGGCAGCCGCTCGCCCTGTTTCGCGAGCACGGCCGTGACCTGGCCGGCCACGGGGCTCTGCAGCAGGTAACTGCCCTGCCCGTGGGTCAGGACGGCCTGCGCGCCGACGGTGGAGGCGACCGAACCGGTCACCGCCCACACGGAGGCCGCCGCCATGACGACGACGGTGACGCCGAGCGCGAGCCAGCCCTGGGGGCGGGCCAGCCGCACCGGAAGGTCCAGCTCCTCCGGCGACTGGAGCTTGGCGAGGGCCTGTTGGCGGAACTGCACGGAACTTCCCTCACCCGAGGAGAGACATCGTTACGACAAGACCGCGGGTGCCGCGGCGGGACCGTCGGTCCGGTGCGGGCACCCGAGAGCCCCGGAGCCGGGGGGCGGCTCCGGGACGTCGGTGACACCGAGGTGCGGTCAGAGACCGGCGACCAGGCCGGTGATCGGCGCGGTGTTCAGGCCGGTGACACCCTCGACGGTGCCGACGGCGGTGTCCGCCAGGCCGGCGACCGGGGCGATGCCGTTCAGGGCACCGGTGGCGGTGTTGAGGGCGTTCACGGACAGACCGCCGGAGACGTTGTCAAGCTCGGCGTCCGAGATCTCGACGGTCTCGACCTGGGGGGTGGAGTTCATGGTGGAACTTCCCTTCGTATGGATATTCATAAGGGGGAGCGGCCCCTTCTGGGGACAGACGGACGGCCGCGACCGAGGGCCCCGGGCCCCCGTTTCCGGAAGCCCGGGGGAATGCCCGCGGTGCGATGGATCAAAGCACGCCCGTGTCCCCGGCTTCCAATCAAACAGGCCTCTCACCTGGGCACTTGGCGTGCCCAGGGGCTCAACGGTGCAGATGTGCGCACGTCATGTCGGCCACTCCTTCACATGCCGCACGGCATCGGCGCAGCCATGTCCTTGCCCGCCGGACGGCGAATCCGGCACTCCGCGCCAAAGGCGTACCGGGGGGCGCGTGGATGTGCAGAAACGAGGGCGGTGGTGACGCGCTTGGGCATTCGATGTGCAGATTTCCTGAAGCGGGGATTCCGGTACGTGAGTGGAACAGACCGTTATCGGTCGGTAGCCGAGCGTGTCGATCCGGAGGCGCGCGGAGTGCGGGCCGGGGAACGCACGGACCGTCAGCCCAGCAGCGCGTAGACCGTGTTCGCGCGCGCCGCGAGCGCGCCCGACTTCGCGTCGCCCAGCGTGATGTCGGCGAACGCCATCCGCCGGCCCAGCTTGGTGAGCACCGCCTCGATCCGGACGTCCGAACCGGTCACCGCGCGCTGGAAGGACGTCGACTGCTGCACGGTCGTCATCGGGACGAAGCCGCCCCGCGCGGCCGAGACCGCGATCACCGTGGCCGTGTCGGCCGCCGCCATCAGCGCCTGCCCCGACAGCCCGCCGCCCTCCCGGGCCAGCCGCTCCGACCAGGGCAGCCGCAGCACCGCGCGGTCCTCGCTCAACGACTCCACCACCAGCCCCAGTTCGAGGACCCAGGGGGCGAAGCAGGTGGAGAGGATCTTGTCGGCTTCGGCGATGGTCATCGTCATGTGGGCGATTGTTCCCGCTCCGGCGCCACGACACGCGCGACGTGGCCGATTCGCCGCCGTGGCACGGGAGTCGGCAACCGGAATTGAACGCACCACGTGACCCGCCCGTACCTGTTGCCATCCAGGCGCCCAGAACAACTGCCCGACAGCGGCAGACTCCCCGTCCCCAGGAGGTCGAGAAGTTTGAGTCACAAGCGAATGCCCAAGCGCAAGGCCGCGATAGCGGTGGGCGGTGTCGCGGCGCTCGGCGCGGCGGCCCTCCTGCTGCCCAACGCCAACGCTTCCCAGGACAAGGCCTCGGGCACCGCCGGCACCGCCAGGACCCTGAAGGCCGCGGACGCCTCGGATCTCGCCGCGCAGCTGCAGAAGGCGCTCGGCGACGCCCTCGCCGGGTCCTACTACGACAGCTCCAAGCAGCAGCTCGTCGTCAACGTGGTCAGCGGCGACAAGAACGTGATCGTCCAGGCGGAGAAGGCCGGCGCGGCCGTACGCCAGGTCGACAACAGCACCGCCGAACTGGAGTCCGCCGCACGGACCCTGAAGAGCAGGGCCACCGTCCCGGGCACCGCCTGGGCCATCGACCCGCGCACCAACAAGGTCGTGGTCACCGCCGACTCCACCGTCACCGGCGCCAAGTGGGACCGGGTCCAGTCGACCGTGCGAGGTCTCGGCTCCGGCATGGCCACCCTGAAGAGGTCCGCCGGCGCCTTCAAGACCTTCGTCTCGGGCGGCGACGCCATCTTCTCCCAGGTGCAGGGCGGCAACGTGCGCTGCTCCCTCGGCTTCAACGTCACCGCCTCCGACGGCAGCCCGGCCTTCCTGACGGCCGGTCACTGCGGCGTGGCGGCCAAGCAGTGGTCCGACTCCCAGAACGGGCAGCCCATCGCCACCGTGGACCAGGCCACCTTCCCCGGCGAGGGCGACTTCTCGCTCGTCAAGTACGACGACCCGAACACCCAGGCGCCCAGCGAGGTCAACGCGGGCAACGGCCAGACGGTGCAGATCAACCAGGCGGCGGACGCCACGGTCGGCCAGACCGTGTTCCGGATGGGCTCCACCACCGGGCTGCACAACGGTCAGGTGACCGGCCTCGACGCCACCGTCAACTTCCAGAGCGAGACCGACCCGAACGGCGTCGACACCGTCACCGGCCTCATCCAGACCAACGTCTGCGCCGAGGCGGGCGACAGCGGCGGCTCCCTGTTCACCCAGGACGGCGGCGCGGTCGGCCTCACCTCCGGCGGCAGCGGTGACTGCACCAGCGGCGGCGAGACCTTCTTCCAGCCGGTCACCGCGGCCCTGCAGGCCACCGGCGCCACCCTCGGCGACGGCGGCAACGGCGCGGGCGGCCAGGCGGGCGCGGGCGACCAGGCCGGTGCCGGTGACCAGGCGGGTGCCGGTGACCAGGCGGGTGCCGGTGACCAGGCGGGTGCCGGCGCGGGCGACGAGGCCGGAGCCGGTGACCAGGCGGGTGCCGGTGACCAGGCGGGTGCCGGCGACGGCTCGGGCACCGGTGACCAGGCGGGCGGCGACCAGATCGGCGGCGGCGCCGACCCGTCGGCAACGGCGGGCGGCGACCAGAGCGGTACGGGCGAGGGTGCCGGCGCCGGTGACGAGTCCGGCGCGGGCGACGGGTCGTCCTCGGCCACCGGGTCCCACTGACCCTCACCGGGTCCCGCCGAGCCGTACCGGGACCACCGAGCCGCACCACGACTCCCTGACCGGCCCACAGCGGTTCCGGCCGGCCGGGGACGGTCCGGCCCTCCGGCGGGAGGGCCGGACCACGGCCGTCCCGGCACCCGGGACCCGGCCGCCGGCACGGCGAGCGCGGCTCAGCCGCAGTCGTGGGCTCTGAGCAGCAGCACCGCCACGTCGTCCATCCGCTTTCGCGCCGCCGCGCTGTGCCGCACCAGTTCGTCGGCCAGCTCCTCCAGCGGCCGGCCGCCCATCTCGCCGAGCAGCGCGCCCAGGTCGACCAGGGAGTCCTCGATGTCCACACCGGGCGACTCCACCAGACCGTCCGTGTACAGCGCGAGGACCGAGCCGGGCGTCAGGGACACCTCGGTCGTCGGGTACGTGGCGGAGGCGTCGATGCCCAGCAGCGGGCCGCCGGCCAGGTCCAGCACCCGCACCCGGCCGTCCGGGCGCCTGAGCAGGGGCGGCGGATGCCCGGCGCGGGCCATCACGGCCCGGCCCCGGGCCGGATCCAGGCGCAGGTACAGGCAGCTCGCGAACAGTTCGGCGCCGAGGTCGATGAGCAGCCGGTTGGTGCTGCTCATCACCTCCTCGGGCGGCTGCCCCACCGTGGTGTAGGCGCGTACCCCGGTGCGGATCTGTCCCATCAGCGCGGCCGCCGTCACGTTGTGGCCCTGTACGTCCCCGATCACCGCCGCCGCCCGCGGCCCGGTCGGCACCAGGTCGTAGAAGTCGCCGCCGATCTCCATGCCCTGGGTGGCCGGCAGATACCGGGCGGCCGCCTCGATGCCGGGCAGGCTCGCCAGCGAGTGCGGCAGCAGGGACTCCTGGAGCCCCTGCGCCAGCCGGTGCTTGGCGTCGTACAGCAGGGCGCGCTCCAGTGCCTGCGCGATGAGACCGCCGAGGCTCGTCAGCACCGCCCGCTCGTCGGCGGGGAAGACCCGCGGTTCGGCGTAGGCCAGCACACAGGTGCCCACCGGCCGTCCGGACGCGATCAGCGGCAGGAACGCCCAGGCCGCGTAGCCGTCCGGGGTCTGCTGCCGGCTGGGGTACAGCCGCTCCATCTGCTCCTGCGTCTCGAAGAACGCCGGCACGCCGCTGCTCAGGACGTGGGTGCCCGGGGTGCGCTCGCTCAGCGGCAGTCCGTTGAACCGCTCCACGACATGCGGGTCCGGGTACCCGCGGTGCCCCAGCACGTGCAGCCGCCCGCCCTGGGAGCCGAGGATCACCAGCGCCTGGCTGCCGACCGCGGGGGACACCTCGTCGGCGACCATCTGCACCACGTCGTGCACTCCGACCGCCTCGGTCAGCGCCCCGGCGAGGCTGAGCACCTGAGAGATCGTCACCAGCCGGGAGGGTCCCGGTCCCGGCGCCGGCTGCGGCGCCTCCCGGGTGATCTCCGCGACCGCCCGGGCCCGGGTGATCCGCACGCTCAGCCCGGTCGTGCTCGGGTACAGCCGGAACGACAGCCACTCGCCCGGCGGGCGCAGCGCCACGAACGACGCGACCTGCTGGCTGATCAGCGCGGCCCGGTAGCGGTCCTCGTACACCGGGTCGTTCAGCCAGGGCACCGACACCCACGGCAGCGTGCCCAGCAGTTCGCCCGCGGGCCTGCCGAGCAGCTCGGCGGCCGCCGCGTTGACGAAGCCGACCCGGCCGTGCAGGTCCAGCGACACCAGCCCGTACGGCAGCCGGGCCACCATCCGCGCCGCCTCCACCGAGCCCAGCGTGCCCGCCACCCCCGACACCGGCGCCGCCAGCAGATCGGCTTCGGGGAGCAGCGTCAGGTTCTCCTCGGCAGCCCGGGCCAGCCGCAGCGCCAGCCGTTCGCAGCCCGCGGTCAGACGCTCCCGTTCCGGGTCGGACAGCTCCGGCGGATGCACCCCGGGCCAGGTCACGAACACGGCGCCGAACAGGGTGTCGGCCGTCGCCACCGGCGCCGCGGCCAGCGCGAACGGGTACGGAAGCACCACCGAGATACGCGGATAGCGGCGCGCCATCTCCTCCTCGCCGCTCACCCACACCAGCCGGCGCTCGCGCGCCGCGTCCGCCACCGGGATCGGCGCGTGCACGCCGACCCGCTCCCACGGCGCCGCGAAGGCGCGGGGCATGCCCGCCATGACCGCCATCTCCAGCACCGGCTCGGAGTGACGCAGCAGGTAGACCGCGCCGGAGTGGGCGCGCAGGTCCTCCAGCATCGAGGCCAGCGCGAGCGACAGCAGCGGCCGGCCGGCCGGTGTGCCGGCCACCTCCGGTGTCTGCCCGGCCCCTGGCCCGTCGGGCACGGCGACCACCTCCTCGTACGGCCGCGCGTCGCCTCCCGGGATCAAGGCTGCCCCGTGGGGGCGCCGGGCGCACGGCGAACGTGCAGCAGACCCCGCTCCCGCCCGGGCGCGACGGATGCCTTCGTTTACCCCGGCCGGCCGTCTCCATGCGCCGGCGCCGACCGGGGCATGGAGCCGGGACGGAGGAGGAGGTGGCCGGGGCGTCAGCCGGGATGGCGGGCGAGGTGGCCGGGCCGTCGCGCCGGACGTCTTGGCGGCCTCAGGGGCCCTCCGGCCTCGGCGCACGGGCGTTCCCCCAACGTGCGCCGCCGCGGGCCGGGCGCGCGTTCCGCGAGGCTGCCGCGTCCCGGCCCGCCTTGTTCGGGCGTGTCGCGGTCCCTGGCCGGGACGCGCCGCTCGGCGGGAGAAGCACGGGCGATGTGCCAGTGCGCCAAGTGCGCCCCCGTCGCGCCATGATGGCCGAATCTGTGCGCTTGGCGCGTCGTCCCGCCTCCTGAGCGGTCGAAGGGGTGACGGCGACGCGGTGCGGGCCGCGGTGCGTGCCGGCCGTGGGCGGAGCTCGGCACGGCGTGTCGCGGCACCGCCCCGCCGACGGACCCGGAAGCGTATGTCGGTCGTATCATCATCCCAGTTCAGGAGGGGTGCCGACCGGTCCGCCGAACGGCCGCGCGAGCGCCGGCCGGGCGTGGCCGACAGGCGGTCGGCGTGTCCGCCGACGCACTGGCGGATTCCTTTTCCGGCGCGTGCGGTTTACGTCTGCGGGTCCGGGGCACACGCGGTGCGACATTCGCCCGGCCCTCGCGTGCGGGGGGCGGCGCGAAGTGGCCGAGCAGTGACGCAAAAGCACCGCCAGAGTACGCTCCGTTCAACTTCAGGGGGTTGCTTGCTCGTGACTCGCCGTGAAGACTGTGGCCGAGTTTCATGGAAACGAAGGTGTCGTGCCGCGCAGTCATGCCAATCGTCGGGCGGCATGGGCTGCGAGTGCGTATATTCACACCTCGTTTCGGACGGGCCGGGGGCTAGGAGTCTCACTGTCCGTTCAGGAGCCGGGAGGGTCCCGCGCGATCGCTGCGCGGGAGGTATCGCCGAGGGGGATGGGTGATGTCGGACATGTGCGCCGCAAGACGAGGCTCGCTGCGGAGCCGGAACAGGGGCCGGCCGTGCGGCGGCCGTGTTCCGCACCGCATGTGCTGAGGGCCGAGGACCGGCCCCCGCACGGAACCTGCGCCGGCTGAACGTGCCGCCGTGCGTGCAGGCGGCCTCGCCGGCTGCGCGCCGCTCTCGTCCGATGTTCCGAACACGACGGCACAGCCGTGCCCCCGACCGCCCGGATGTACCACGCCCCGGCGCGCGTGACTCCTCCATGCCAGAACGCGCCACCCGCAAGCAAGGAGACAAGGTGACGATTGAGCAAGTGACGGGGGAACGCCTTCTCTTGGAGGGGTTACCCGACCGCTGGCGCGGCTTACGCGAGGCCGGACCCGTGCGGTACGACGAGACGCAGCGGATCTGGCAGGTGCTGGACCACGAGACCGTGTCCACCGTGCTCGCCGACCCGGCGACGTACTCCTCCGACCTCTCCGCCCTGGCCCCCACCCAGGCCGACTTCGAGACCTTCACCCGGGGCAACTTCGTCGGCATGGACCCGCCGGAGCACCGCAAGCTCCGCACCCTGGTGAGCCAGGCGTTCACCCCGCGGGTCGTGCAGGGACTCGGCCCCCGCATCGAGGCCGTCTGCGACCGGCTGCTGGACGCCGTCGCCGACCGCGACCGGTTCGACCTGGTCGACGCGCTGGCCTATCCGCTGCCCATCATCGTGATCGCCGAACTGCTCGGCATCCCGGCCGAGGAACACCGGCTCTTCCAGGAGTGGGCGAGCGTCCTGTTCGGCGGCGACCAGCTCGGCGAGGCGCCCGACATGGCCGACCTCGAGCGGGCGCTGGAAGCCATCGCCCCCACCGTGCGCGAGATGAACGGCTACATGCTGGAGCACATCCGCGCCCGCCGTGCCGACCCCGGCGACGACCTCACCAGCAGACTCATCGCCGCCGAGGTGGACGGCGTCCGTCTCGCCGACCAGGAGATGGTGGGCTTCGTGGCCCTGCTGCTGGTGGCCGGGCACATCACCACGACCGCGCTGCTGGGCAACGCGGTCGTCATGTTCGACCGGCACCCCGGCACCGACGCCGCGCTGCGCGCCGACCCGGCCGGCATCCCGGCCGCCGTCGAGGAGGTGCTGCGCTGGCTGCCGCCCTTCCCGGAGCTGGGCCGCCGGGTCACCCGGCCGGTGGTCCTCGGGGGCAACGAGATCCCGGCCGACACGATGCTGATGGCGCATCTGGGCGCCGCCAACCGGGACCCCGCCCGCTTCACCGCACCCGACGTCTTCGACGTGACCCGGAGCCCGAATCCGCATCTGACCTTCGGGCACGGCATCCACTTCTGCTTCGGCGCTCCGCTGGCGCGGCTCGAGGCGCGGATCGCTCTTCACAAGTTGCATGAACGATTCCGCACCCTGGTGATCCCCTCCTACGACGACGTCGTCCACCAGAACCCGGCCGTCATCGTCGGCGTACGGCAGCTGCCCGTCGAGGTCGGCAGACCGTAGCCCCCCGGCGCCCGAGGCGCCCCCGGCCGGCCCCCACACCGCTCGTTCGGGCCGGACCGGCAACACCCGCACATGAGACCCACTCAACGGGAGTCCCCTTCTCATGCCGTACACCATCCCCGCCGCTCCGGCCGCTTCCCGGACGCCGTCCCTTCTGCGCCGGGAATTACAGAGCCGCCTCGACGCGCTCGCCCGGATCCACCGGGTGCCCGGCGCCCAACTCGCCCTGGACACGGGCGGCGACGTCGTCACCGTGCACACCGGTACGGCCGACGTCACGACCGGCAGCCCTTTCACCGCGGACACCGCGGTCCCGCTGGGATCACTCACCAAGCCCTACACCGCCGCCCTCGTCATGCTCCTGGCCGACGACGGCGACCTCGACCTGGACGAGCCCGCGGCCGACCACCTTCCCGAACTCCGCGGCACACCCGAGGTGACGGCCCGTCAACTGCTGAGCCACACCGCCGGACTGCCCACCGGACCCGACTCCGACACCGCCGCCGCGACCACCGCCGCGCGCTACCTGACGACCGTCTGCACCGACCGTGACCTGCTGTTCGCGCCGGGGACCGACTTCTCCTACTCCAACGCCGGCTACGTGGCCGCCGGACGGCTGGTGGAGACGGTGACCGGCATGCCGTGGTCCGAGGCCGTCCGGGCGCTGCTCCTCGAAGCCCTCGACGTCCTGCCCGCGTTCGTCGGCGACGTCTCGCCCGTCCGTCCGGTGGCCGCGGGACACGCCGTCAACACCGCCACCGGGCAGGCCGTTCCGGCCCGCCAGAACCTGGCGCCGCTGGAGGCACCGGCCGGTGCGCTGCTCGCGAGCGCCCGGGACCTGGCCGCGTTCGGCAACGCGCTGACCGGCCGCTCGGACCTGCTGCCGCCCGCCGTCGTCAAGGAGATGCGCCGGGCCGAGACCGCCGCCCGTCCGGGCACGCTCGCCGACGGCTGGGGCACCGGGCTCGCCCTGTACCAGAGGCACGGCCGTGTCTGGTGCGGGCACGACGGAAACGCCCAGGGCACGTCCTGCCATCTGCGGGCCGACCCGGAGAGCGGCGTGGTGGTCGCCTTCACGGGCAACGCCGGGGGCGCCACCGCGCTCTGGCGCGACCTGACCGAGGAACTGGGCCGGCTCGCCGGCATCCGGGTGCCCGCCGGAACGGTCGTCGTGGACCGGGGCGGGGCCGTCCACCTGCCCGACTGCGCGGGCACCTACCGCAACGGCACCACGACCTACCGCATAGAGCCCGGGCCGGACGGCACGCCGGCCCTGTCGGTGGACGGCGACCTGCCCCTTCCGCTGGTCTGCTACGCCGACCTCTCCTGCGATCTGCGCGATCCGGCCACCGGGCGCCTCGAACCCGGAGGCCGGTTCCACCGGGATCCGGCCACCGGCCGGGTCGACCGGGTCCAGATATCCGGACGCACGGCGCGCCGTATGGACGACGGCTGAGCCACGGTCGCCACCGGCACCCGGTTCCGTCGCGGCGGTCCCGGCCGCCGCGACGCCCACCGGTCCCGAGTCCGCCAGGCTCGGTGGCCGTTGTCAGGGGTGCCGGCACCGGCGGGCGGACGCGGCCGATCCGTGTCCGGCTGGTCGGCGCCGCCGGTCCGGCCGGTACTCCGCGACTCCGGTGATGCCACGCCGGACCCGCGGTTGGGGTGCACCGGCCCGCCGGGGCGGCCGTGCCCGGCCCTTCCGGCGACGGCCTTTCCGGTGACGGTCCCTCCGGCGACGGGCGTGTCGGCCGAGCCTGTGGTCCGAACCGGGCGGCACCGGTCGGTGGAGCCGGTGGCCGGTCGCCGGGCAGGCGGTTCGGCCGGCGGCCCGAGCGTTTCCGGCCGGGCCGGCCGGTGGACGCGCCGCCGGGTCCGGAGGGCCGGGTGCCGGAGTCGGAGGGCATGGTGCCGGAGCCGGTGGGCGGGCCATCGGCTCGGCGGGTCGGGCCGCCAGGACGCCGGGCCGTCGGGTTCCACCGCCTGGAGCTCCGGCCCTCCCACCGGACTCGACGGCGGGCGGCCCGCCGGGTGGCCCGCCCACCGGATCCGGTGAGCCGGCCGGCGGCCCGGTCACCCCGTCACGCACCGGCGCCCCGCCCAGCCCCTTGCCGTACCAGGCCGCCCACCTGCCCGCCCGTTCGCTCCCGCACCAGGTCACCGCAGCAGCAGTACCGGCCCACCGTCGCGCACACCGGCGTGTCACCTCCGATCCGGCGCACCGCCCGCGAGGCAGGGCCGGGGTCGTCCGTGTGGCCCGCGCCGCATCGTCCCGCTCCCCAAAGGACTTCACCCATGACGGACCTGCACGACAAGCCCGCACCGGCGTCCTCCCTGCCGCAGGCCGGTCCCGCCGCCGGCGCGCCGCGGAGCGCGGCGGATCCGGCGTATCCGACGCTCGGCGAACTGTTTACCGCCTGGGTGGCCCGCACCCCGGACGCGCCGGCCCTCACCGACGGCCGGCGCACCTGGACCTACCGCGAACTCGCCACGCGCGCCGACCGGTTGGCCGCCCATCTCTTACGGCGGGGCGCAGGTCCCGACCAGGTCGTGGCGCTCGTCCTGCCGCGCTCCATGGAGCTGATCGCCGCGGAGCTGGCCGTCGCCCGGGCGGGCGCCGCCTTCCTGCCCGTGGACCCCGCCTACCCCGCCGAGCGCCGGGCGCTGATGCTCGCCGACGCCGGCCCCGCCGTCACCCTGGACGATCCGCGCCGGGTCGCCGAGTTGCTCGGCACCGGTGAGCCGCCGGACACCGGGGACACGGGACACGTCTGCCCGGACCACGCGGCCTACGTCATCTACACGTCCGGCTCCACCGGCACCCCCAAGGGCGTGACCGTCACCCACCGCGGCATCGGCGGCTTCGTCTCGGCCGCCGCCGAACGGTATGCGGTGGGTCCTGGCGACCGGGTGCTCCAGTTCTCCTCGCCGAGCTTCGACGCCTCCGTCCTGGAACTGTTCGTCTCCGTCCTGTCCGGCGCCACGCTCGTCGTACCTCCGCGGGGGCCCTGGCTGGGCGACGAACTCGCCGGAGTCCTGGACGAGCACCACATCACCCACGCCCTCATCCCGCCCGCCGCGCTGGCCACCCTGCCCGACCCCGCCCAGGGCACCGGACGCCACCTGCGCACCCTGATCGTGGGCGCCGAGGCCTGCTCGGCCGCGCTCGTCGACCGCTGGGCACCCGGCCGCCGCATGATCAACAGCTATGGTCCGACCGAGACCACGATCGTCGCCACCTGGACCGGGCCGCTCGGCGCCGGCCGCGGCACGCCGACGATCGGCGGCGCCCTGCCGCACACCCGGGCGTACGTGCTCGACGCCGGGATGCGGCCCGTACCGCCCGGCGCGGACGGTGAGTTGTTCGTGGGCGGCGACGCCGTGGCCCGCGGCTACCTGGGCCGCCCGGGCCTGACCGCCGCGCGCTTCGTCGCCGACCCGTTCGGCCCGTCCGGTGCCCGCCTGTACCGCACCGGGGACCGCGTCCGCCGGACCGCGGCGGGGGAGCTGGAGTTCCTGGGCCGGCTGGACCGGCAGGTGAAGATCCGCGGCTTCCGGATCGAGCCGGGCGAGATCGAGGCGGCGCTGCGCCGGGCCGGCGCCGGCGCGGTCGGCGAGGCCGTGGTCGTGGTACGCGAGGACGAGCCGGGCCACCAGCGCCTCGTCGGCTACGTCACCGCGTCCGAACAGCCGCCCGCCGCCGACCCGGCCGCAGCCCCCGCCCAGGCCGATCCCACCGCGCCCGCGCCCTCCGCGGCCCCGGCCGCACCCGCCCCGCACCCCGCCCGCCCCCTCGACCCGGTCGCCCTGCGTGCCGCCGTCGCCGCGGTGCTGCCCGCGCACATGGTGCCCTCCGCCCTCGTGGTACTGGACCGGATGCCGCTCACCCCGCAGCACAAGATCGACCGACGGGCGCTGCCCGCTCCGGGGCGTGCCGTCACGGCGGGACGGGTGGAGCCGCGGTCGGCCGAGGAGCGGGCACTCGCCGCGATCTGGGCGCAGGTGCTGGGCGTCGGCGAGGTCGGGGTCACCGACGACTTCTTCGACCTGGGCGGAGAGTCGATCCTCGCCGCCCGTGTCCTCGCCCGCGTCCGCGACGAGCTGGGCGTCCGGCTGACCGTGCGGGACGTGTTCACCGCGCGGACCGTCGCCGCTCTCGCCCCGCTGCTCGCCGACCCGGCGGCCGCCGCGGCGCCGGAGCCGATCCCGCCGGCGCCGCGCGAGGGCGGCCTGCCGCTGTCCAGCGCGCAGCGCCGGCTGTGGTACCTGGACGACCTCACCGCGGGCGGCACCGAGTACAACACCGGTGTGGCCCTGCGGCTGCGCGGCGCGCTGGACCCGGACGCGCTGCGCCGCTCCCTGCTCCGTCTCGCGGCCCGGCACGCCTCCCTGCGCACCACCTTCCCGACCGTCGACGGGCAGGGCGTCCAGCGTGTCGCGCCCGAGCCCGAACTGCCCCTGCGGACGGCCGACGTCACCGGTGTACCCGACGCGCGCCGCGCCGAGGCCGCCGAGGCCCTGCTCACCGAGGAGCTGAGCCGCCCGTACGACCTGGCGGCCGGCCCGCTCACCCGGGGCCTGCTCGTCCGGCTCGCCACCGAGGACCACCTGCTGCTCCTGGCCCAGCACCACATCGTCACCGACGGCTGGTCGGTGGGCGTCCTCACCCGCGAACTGGCCGCCCTCTACCACGCGGAGACCACCGGCGAACCCGACGCGCTGCCTCAACCCCCGCTGCAGTACCCGGACTTCGCGGTGTGGGAGCGGGCGCGGCGGGCCGGTGACGCGGACGCCGGCGACCTGGCGTACTGGAAGCGCCACCTGGCGGGCATCCAGCAACTGGAACTGCCCACGGACCGGCCGCGTCCCGCCGTACGCACCACCGCCGGCGCCGCCCACCGGCACACCCTGCCGGCGGAGCTGACCAACCGGCTGCGGCAGCTCGCCGCGGGCCGTGGCACCACGCTGTTCACCCTGTTCACGGGCGCCGCGGCCCTGCTGTTCTCCCGCTACTCGGGACAGCGGGACATCGCGTTCGGCACCGTCACCAACGGCCGCGGCCGGCGGGACCTGGAGGACGTGCCGGGCTTCTTCGCCAACACGGTCGTGCTCCGCGGCGAGGTGGACGAGCGGGCGACCGTGGACCGGTTCGTGGAGACCATGCGGACGACGGTGCTGGACGCCTTCGCCCATGACGGCGTCCCGTTCGACCGGGTGGTGGAGGAACTGGCCCCGCCCCGCGACCCGAGCCGCACCCCGCTGGTCCAGGCGCTCGTCGTGCAGCAGACCGCGCTGCCGGTGCCGCCGCTCGCCGGCGGCCTGCGCGTCGGCGAACACCCGCTGCCCCGCCCGGCCGCCCGCTTCGACCTGGTTCTGGAGTTCACGCCGGACGCGGACGGCGGCTGCGCGCTGACCGCCGAGTTCAACACGGACCTGTTCGACGCGGCGACCGTGGCCCGGATGACCGCCCATCTGCACCGGCTGCTGGAGGGCATGGCGGACGGCCCCGGCCGCACCCTGGCCGAACTGCCCATGCTCGCCGCCCAGGAACGGCGCACCCTGGTCGACACCTGGAACCCGCCCGCCCGCCCGGCGAGGCAGACCGCGTACGGCACGCTCCCCGGACTGCTGCACGCCACGGCGGCCCGCACCCCGGACCGTACCGCCGTCGTCTGCGGTCCGGTCCGGCTGGACTACGCCGAGGTCGCCCGGCGCGCCAACCGGCTGGCCCGGCTGCTCGTCGAGCGCGGTGCCGGACCGGAGGACCTGGTCGCCCTGTGCCTGCCGCGCTCCGCCGACCTCGTGCCCGTGCTGTGGGCGGTGCTCACCGCCGGCGCCGGCTATCTGCCCGTCGACCCGGCCTACCCCGCCGAGCGCGTCCGCCTCATGCTCGACGACGCCCGGCCCGCCCTCGTGATCGCCACCCGCGAGACCGCCGCCGCCCTGCCGCCGGAGTGCGCACCGCTGCTCCTGGAGGACTGCGCCGCGCCGGACGTGGCCGACACCGCGCTGACCGACGCCGACCGGGTCCGGCCGCTGCTGCCGGAACATCCCGCCTACGTCATCTACACCTCCGGTTCCACCGGCCGCCCCAAGGGCGTGGTGGTCACCCACCGCAGTGTCGCCGCGCTGGCGGAGTGGGCGCGGGAGCGGTTCGGCGCCGAGGAGCCGGCCCATGTGGTCGCCTCCACCTCGCTCAACTTCGACGTCTCGGTCTTCGAACTGCTCTGCCCCCTGGCGGCCGGCGGCACCGTCGAGGTGGTCGCCGATCTGCCGGCCCTCGCCGACGGGGCCCGTCCCCGGCGGGCCGGCCTGCTCAGCGGGGTGCCGTCCGTCGTCTCCCGGCTCATCGCGGGCGGCACGGCGCCGGTGACCGCCGCGACCGTCGTCCTCGCCGGTGAGGCCCTGCCCCTCCAGACGGTCCACGATCTGCGGGCCGCCATGCCCGGCTGCCGGATCGCCAACATCTACGGCCCCACCGAGGCCACCGTGTACGCCACCGCCTGGTTCGCCGGCGACCGGCTGCCTGAGCAGGCCCCGCCCATCGGCGGCCCGGTGGCGCTCACCCGCTGCTACGTCCTCGACGGCCGCCTGCGCCCCCAGCCTGTCGGCGTCACCGGCGAGTTGTATCTCGGGGGCGGCGGTCTGGCCCGCGGCTACCTGAACCGCGCCGGACTCACCGCGGCCCGGTTCGTCGCCGACCCGTTCGGCGCGCCGGGGGAGCGCATGTACCGCACCGGCGACCTGGTGCGCCGGCGTCCCGACGGCGAGCTGGAGTACGTCGGCCGGATCGACCAGCAGGTCAAGGTCCGCGGCTTCCGTATCGAACTGGGCGAGGTGGAGGAGGCGCTGCGCGGCTGCGCGGGCGTCGCCGAGGCGGCGGCCGTCGCCGCCACCGACGCCGACGGCCACCGGCGCCTGGCCGGCTACATCGTCCCGGCCGCCGGGGAGCGGGCGGAACCCGACGCCCTACGCCGGGAACTCGGCCGTACGCTGCCCGACTACATGGTCCCGTCGGCCTTCGTCGTGCTGGACGCCCTGCCGCTCAACCCGAACGGCAAGGTCGACCGCGGCAGGCTCCCCGACCCGGGGCCCGCCGTGCGCGCGGTACGGCACGTCGCGCCCCGCACGCCCACCGAGCGGACCCTCGCCGCGATCCTGGCCGAGGTGCTGCGCGTGGAGCGGGTCGGCGTCGACGACAACTTCTTCGAACTGGGCGGCGACTCGATCCTCAGCATCCAGGTGGTGGCCCGCGCCCGGCAGGAGGGCCTGCCGCTCACCTCCCGGGACGTCTACCGGCACCAGACGGTGGCCGCCCTCGCGCACTGCGCGGACGCCGCCACGGGCCCGCGCGAGGCCGCCCCCGCACCGGAGGCGGCCACCGGCACGGCGCCGCTGACGCCCATCCAGCGCTGGCTGTTCGGTACCGCCGGCGAACGCGCCGGCCACTTCTCCCAGGCGCTGTCCGTACGCATGCCCGAGGACCTGGATCCGGCGGCGCTGGAAGCGGCCCTGAACGACCTGGCCGCCCACCACGACGCCCTCCGTTCCCGCTTCACCCCCGGCGACACGGCGGACACCGCCGGCTGGCGCGTCGACGAGGGGGCGCCCCGCCTCCGCCTGGACCGCCACACCGGCCCCGAGACGGACACCCCGCACTTCGGCCCGTTCGACCTCGCCCGGGGACCGCTGCTGCGGGCCGTGCTGCACGACTCCGGCTCCGGTCGGCCCGCCGTGCTCCACCTCGCCGTCCACCACCTCGTCGTCGACGGCGTGTCGTGGCGGGTGCTGCTGGAGGACCTGGACCGCGCCTACCGGGCCCGCCGCGCCGGTGAGGACGGCGCCGCGGCCCTGCCCGCGAAGTCCTCGCCGCTGCGGCAGTGGGCCCGCAGGCTGAACGCCCACGCGGCGGACGGCGGCTTCGACGACGAGCGCGCCTACTGGGCCGAGGCGGTCCCCGGCACCGAACCGGCCCTGCCCGCCGGGCTGACGGGCGGCCCCGGCACCGAACCGGCCCTGCCCGCCGGGCTGACGGGCGGCCCCGGCACCTACGCCGAGCAGCGCTCGCTGTCCGTGCGCCTGGACCCCGAGGCGACCTCGGCCCTGCTGCGCACGCTGCCCGACACCTACCGCACCCAGGCCAACGACGTCCTGCTCAGCGCCCTCGGCCGGGCGCTGTGCGGCTGGAGCGGCCGGGACCGGGTGGTGGTCGACGTCGAGGGACACGGCCGCGAGGAACTCTTCCCCGATCTGGACATCAGCCGCACGGTCGGCTGGTTCACCACCCGGTACCCCGTCGCGCTCACCGTCCCCGAGGACGCCGGCTGGGACGCCGTACTGAAGCGGGTCAAGGAGCAGTTGCGCGCCGTACCGCGGCACGGCCTGGGCCACGACGCGCTGCTCCGGCTGCCCTGCCCCGGTGCGGCCCCGCGCACCGCCGAGGCGCAGATCAGCTTCAACTACCTCGGCCGCATGGACACTTCTCAGGACCCCGACGGCCTCTACCGGGGCACCGTGCGCCCGCTGGAGCTGGACGCCGACCCCGCGGCCGAGCGCCCGCACGCCCTCGAGGTCGTCGGGCAACTCGTCGGCGAAAGCCTTGAGTTCACCTGGTTCTACGCGGACCGGCCGGGCCAGGAGCACACGGTCGCGGACCTCGCCGGGCGCTTCGCCGACGCGCTCGCCGACCTGGCCCGGCACGCCGTCCGGCCCGGAGCCGCCGGCCGCACCCCGTCCGACTTCCCGCTGGCCCGCCTCGACCAGGCCGCCGTGGACCGGATCACCGGCGCGGACCCGGCCGCGGTGGCCGACGTCCTGCCGCTCACGCCCACCCAGGCGGGCATGCTCTTCCACGGCCTGTCCCAGGACGACCGCGGCGTCTACGTCCAGCAGCTGACGTTCGTGCTGGACGGCGTGCCCGACCCGGCGGCCCTCGCCGCCGCCTGGCAGCACGTGACCGACCGCGCCGAGGTGCTGCGCGGCCGGGTCGTCTGGCAGGACGTACCCGAACCGCTGCTGGTGGTGGAGCGCCGCACGGCCGTGCCCGTCACCCACCTGGACTGGCGCGAACCGACCGAGGACGAGCGCCGCGCCCGGCTCGACGACCTGCTGGCCCGGGACCGCGCCGAGGGCATCGACCTCGGGCGGGCCCCGCTCCAGCGGCTGCTGCTCGCGCGCGTCTCCGGCACCGCGGTGCGTGTGGTGTGGTCCTTCCACCACCTGCTGCTGGACGGCTGGAGCATGTTCCAGGTGCTCTCGGACGTCTTCGCGCACCACGCCGGGGCGGGTCCCGACACTCTCCCGCACCGCCCGCCCTACCGGGACTACGTGGCCTGGCTGCGCCTGCGCGACCGGGAAGCGGCCGAACAGCACTGGCGGCGCCGCCTGTCCGGCCTGACCGAGGCCACGGCGCTGCCCTACGACCGTGAGCCGCGCGAGGCCCACCGCGCCGAGTCCACGCACGCGGTCCACGAGACGCTGCCCGCCGCCACCACGCGGGCGCTGGAAGAGCTGGCCCGCACCTCCGGCCTCACCCTGAACACGCTGGTGCAGGGCGCCTGGGCGCTGCTGCTGGCCCGGCAGGCGGGCCGGGACGAGGTGGTGTTCGGCACCACCGTGTCCGGCCGGCCGCCCGAGCTGCCCGGCGCCGAGGCCATGACCGGCCTGTTCATCACCACCCTGCCCACCCGGGTCACCGTCCCCGGCGACGGCACCCTGACCGACTGGCTGCGCACGCTCCAGCAGGACCAGAGCGAGGACCGGCGCTTCGACCACCTGCCGCTCACCCGCATGAAGACGCTCACCGGACTCCCGGACCGCGTGGGGCTGTTCGACAGCATCCTCGTCTTCGAGAACTACCCGGTGGACGACGACCTCGCCGCCGCCCACGGGCTGCGCCTGACCGGCCTGGAGGGCGTCGAGACCACCAACTACCCGCTGAGCCTCACCGTCTACCCGGGAGCGGAACTGGCCCTGCGGCTGGGCTACGACCCCGAACTGTTCGACGCCGGCACCGCCGCCCGCCTGGCCGAGTATCTGACCGTCCTGCTCACCGGGATGACCACCGGCTCCCGACGGCCGCCCGCCCGGCTGCAGCTGCTCGGTCGGGACCGCCGCGAGCAGGTGCTGCACGTCTGGAACGACACGGCCACCGAGCTGCCCGACACCAGCGTCGCCGGGCTCTTCGCCGCACAGGTGGACCGGACTCCCGACGCCGTGGCCCTGGACGCCGGGGGCGAGCACCTCACCTACCGCGAACTGGACGCCCGTGCCGCACGGCTGGCGGCCCGGCTGGCCGGACTCGGGGTACGGCCGGAGTATCCGGTCGGTGTCCTCATGGACCGCTCCGCCGAGCTGATCGTCACCCAGCTGGCGCTCGTGCGCACCGGTGGCGTCTGCGTGCCGCTGGACGGCAGGGCACCGGCCGAGCGGCTGCGCCGGATGCTGACCGAGGCCGGCGCCGGCCTGCTGCTCACCGACGCCGCCTGGGAGGAGACGGCCCGGGAGGTGCTGCCCGGCGACAACGTCCTGCGCGTCGACGCCGGCTCCGGCGCCGGCGGTCCGGTCCCCGCCCACGCCGTCCACCCGGACAACGTCCAGTATCTGATGTTCACTTCGGGCTCCACCGGCACCCCCAAGGGCGTCGCGGTACGCCAGCGGGACGTCGTCGCCCTCGCCCTGGACCGGTCCTTCGCCGGGCACGACCGCGTCCTGGTGCACTCGCCGCACGCCTTCGACGCCGCCACCTACGAGGTGTGGGTGCCGCTGCTGCGCGGCGGCACGGCCGTCCTCGCACCGCCCACCGACGTGGACGCCGCGCAGGTCCGGCGCGCGGTCACCGAGCAGCGGGTGAGCTGCCTGTTCCTGACCGCGGGCCTGTTCCGCCTGCTCGCGCAGGAGGACCCCGGCTGTCTGCGCGGCGCCCGCGAGGTGTGGACGGGCGGCGAGGCCGTGCCGGGCGCGGTCGTGCGCCGGGTCCTGGACGCCTGCCCCGGCCTGACCGTCGTCGACGTCTACGGCCCCACCGAGACCACCGCCTTCGCCACCCGCCGCTACTTCCGGTCCGGCGACCCGCTGCCCGCCGTGCTGCCCATCGGCCGCCCGCTCGACAACACCCGCGTGTACGTCCTGGACGCCGCCCTCCAGCCCCAGCCCCCTGGCATTCTCGGCGAGTTGTACATCGCCGGCGCCGGCCTGGCCCGGGGCTACGCGGGCCGGCCGGGGGCGACCGCCGCCCGCTACCTCGCCGACCCCTACGGCCCGCCCGGCACGCGCATGTACCGCACCGGCGACATCGTGCGCTGGAGCGACGACGGCGAGCTGCACTTCGTCGGCCGCGCGGACGACCAGATCAAGATCCGCGGCTTCCGCGTCGAACCCGCCGAGATCGAGGCCCTGCTCACCGCCCACCCGGCCGTCGCCGAGGCCGTCGTCTCCCTGTACGAGCACGGCGGACGCAAGCGGCTGGCCGCCCACCTCGTGCCGGCCGGCGCCACGACGCCCTCCGCCGCCGAACTGCGCACCCACCTGGCGGCCGGACTGCCCGACTACATGCTGCCCGCCGCGTTCGTCACCGTGCCGGAGCTGCCGCTGACCGCCAACGGCAAGGTCGACCGGCGCCGGCTGCCCGCCCCCGACTGGTCGGCGGGCGGCGAGCGGGCCCACCGCGCCCCGCGCACCGACACCGAGCGGATCCTCGCCGGGATCTGGGCCGAGCTGCTCGGCGTGGACCGGGTCGGCGTGGACGACAACTTCTTCATGCTGGGCGGCGACTCCATCCTCAGCATCCAGGTGGTCTCCCGGGCCCGGGCCGCGGGACTCGCGCTGAGCCCCCGCGACCTCTTCCGGCGCCCCACCGTGGCCGAACTCGCCGCCGCCACCGGCGGCGCCGCGCCCGCCGTCGCCGGCACCGAACCGGTCGGCGGAGCGGCGGATCTCCTGCCGATCCAGCACTGGTTCCTTCACCCGCGCCCGGCACACCCCGAGTTCTTCAACCAGTCCGTCGTCATCGAGGCGGCCGGCGCCGTCGACCAGGACGCCCTGCGCGCCGCCCTCACCGCCCTGTGGACGCACCACGACGCCCTGCGCGCCCGGTTCGCCCCCGACGGCGACGGCACCTGGCGCCAGGACGTCGCCGCCGCCGACGCCCCGGTCCCCGAACTGCTCCAGGTCCACGACCGGGCCGACGAGGAACGCGCCACCACGGCCGCGCACACCGGACTCCGGCTGGACACCGGCCCGTTGCTCGCCGCCCGCCTGTTCACCGACGACGGCACCGGGCCCGCCCGGCTGATCCTGGTCGCCCACCACCTGGTGGTCGACGGCGTCTCCTGGCGGATCCTGCTGGAGGACCTGGAGACCGCCTACCGGCAGGCCGCGTCCGGCGAACCCGTGACCCTGCCCGCCCGCACCACCTCCGTGCGGGAGTGGGCCCGCCGGCTGCGCGACCACGGCCGATTCGCCGACGGGCTCGCCCACTGGGAGCGCGCCGCCCGCGCCTGCGCCGGCCCGCTGCCCGTGGACGCCGACGGCGGCAACACCATGGCCGACGTCCGCGAGGTCACCGTCCGGCTGGACCGCGAACGCACCGACGGCCTCCTGCGCCGCGTCCCCGGCGTCTACCGCACCCGCGTCGACGACGTCCTGCTCACCGCGCTCGGCCGCGTCCTCGCCGACTGGGCCGGACGCGACACCGTCGCCGTCGGCCTGGAGGGGCACGGCCGCGAGGACCAGCTCTTCGAGGACGTCGACCTGTCCCGCACGGTCGGCTGGTTCACCTCCCTGTATCCCGTCGCCCTGACCGTCCCGGCGGGGGACTGGGGCACCGCCCTGAAGGCGGTCAAGGAGCAGCTGCGGGCCGTACCCGACCGCGGGCTCGGCTACGGCGTGCTGCGCCACCTCGCCCGCGACGAGCGGCTCACCGGCGCACCCGGGCCCGGCATCACCTTCAACTACCTGGGCCGCTTCGACTGGTCCGCCGACACCGGCGCCCTGATCGGGTCCGTGCCCGGGGGCCTCGGCGGCGCGGAGGCCCCCGGCAGCGAGCGGCCGCACCTGCTGGACGTCGTGGCCCGGGTCGAGGACGACCGGCTGGAGATCACCTGGTACTACAGCGCCGGACGGCACCGCGCGGAGACCGTCACCGCGCTGGCGGAGGGCATGCTGCGGGCGCTCGGCGACATCGTCGCGCACTGCGCCCTGCCGGACGCGGGCGGCCGTACCCCGTCGGACTTCCCGCTGGCCCGGCTGGACCAGGCCGCCGTGGACCGGATCGCCGGGGACGGCCGGGACGTCGCGGACGTCCACCCGCTGACCCCCATGCAGGCCGGCATGCTCTTCCACAGTCTGCTCGACGCCGACAGCCGTACCTACGTCAACCAGGCGCAGATGGTGCTGTCCGGCGTCACCGACCCCCACGCGTTCGCCGAGGCATGGCAGCACACCGCGGACGCCAACCCGGTGCTGCGCACCCACCTGGTGTGGCGGGAGACCCCCGAACCGCTCCAGGTCGTCCGGCACCGGGCCACCGTGCCCGTCACCCACCACGACTGGTCCGGACGGCCCGCCGGGAGCACCGCGCAGGAGCTGGACCGGCTGCTCGCCGAGGACCGGGAGAAGGGCATCGACCTCGGCGCCGCGCCCCTGATGCGGCTGATGCTGATCCGGCTGTCGCCGGACCGGGTACGGCTGGTGTGGACGTTCCACCACGTGCTGCTCGACGGCTGGAGCGCGGCCCAGGTCTTCGACGAGGTGTGCGAGCGGTACGCGGCCCTGACGGCGGGGCGCCACCCGCACGTACCCGAGCGCCGGCCCTTCGCCGACTATCTGCGCTGGCTGGCCGGGCGGGACACCGGCCGCGCCGAGCGGTACTGGCGTGCCACCCTGGCCGGCTTCCCGGCGCCCACCGAACTGCCCCGCGACCGGCGGCCCGCCGAGGCCCATCGCGCCTCCTCCTCGGGGTCGGTGCGGATGACCCTCGGCGCGGACGTCTCGGCCCGGCTGCGGGAGACCGCCCAGCGGGCCGGGCTGACCCTCAACACGGTCCTCCAGGGCGCCTGGGCACTGCTGCTGTCCCGCTACGGCGGCGGGGACGACGTGGTGTTCGGCACGACCGTCTCCGGCCGGCCCGCCGAACTGCCCGGCGTCACCTCGATGGTCGGCCTGTTCATCAACACCGTGCCCACCCGGGCCCGCGTCGACGGGCGGCGGCCGCTGCTGGACTGGCTGCGCGAACTTCAGGAAGCCCAGGCGGAGGCCCGGCGCCACGACTTCGTCTCGCTGGCCCAGGTGCAGTCGTGGAGCGAGGTGCCCGGCGGCACCGGCCTGTTCGACTCCATCGTGGTCTTCGAGAACTACCCCTTCGACGAGGAGTCCCTGTCCCGGCACGGCCTGGCCATGGATCAGGAGCGGGACCTGGAGCCGACGAACTACCCGCTCAGCGTGATCGTCGCGCCCGGTGACACCCTGGCCGTGAACCTGGACTACGACCCGGCCGCGTTCGACGCCACCACGGTGGAGGCGCTCGGCGAGAGCCTGCGCACCCTGCTGACCGGCATGGCCGACGCACCGGAGCGCCGCCTCGCCGAACTGCCGCTGCTGGACCCGGCCGAGGGGCGGGCGCTGCTGGCCCGGTTCGGCGGACCGGTGGCCGAGGCACCGCGGGGCACCCTTCCCGAGGCGTTCCGGCGGCAGGCCGGGCGCACCCCGGACGCCCCCGCCGTCCGCCACGCCGGCACCTGCCTCACCTACCGCGAACTCGACGCCCGCTCCGACCGGCTGGCCCGGCTGCTGATCGCCGCCGGCGCCGGACCCGAGCGCTTCGTCGCCCTCTGCCTGCCGCGCACCGCCGACCTGGTCGTGGCGCTCCTCGCGGTGCTCAAGAGCGGCGCCGCCTATCTGCCGGTCGACCCGCAGTACCCCGCCGAGCGCGTCGCGTTCCTCTTCGACGACGTACGGCCCGACGTCGTGATCACCGCCACGGAGACCTCCGGCCGGCTGCCCGAGGGCCCCTTCACCCGCATCCTGCTGGACGAGGAACCCGGCGGCGAGCCGGCGGACACCCCCCTCGGCGACGCCGAACGCCGCGGCACCCTGCTGCCCGGACACCCCGCCTACGTCATCCACACCTCCGGCTCGACCGGCCGCCCCAAGGGCGTGGTCGTCAGCCACGGGTCCGTACTGGCCCTGACCGACTGGGCCGCGGCCGAGTTCACCGGGCGCGGCCTTGAGCACGTGGTGGCGTCCACCTCGCTCAACTTCGACGTGTCGGTCTTCGAGATCTTCTCGCCGCTGCTGTCCGGCGGCTGCGTGGAGATCGTCCGCGACCTGCTGGCCCTCGCCGAGCGCCCCGGGCCCTGGCGGGCCGGACTGCTCAGCGCCGTACCCTCGGCCCTGGACCGGCTGCTCGCCGAGGACGCCGTCCGGATCACCGCCGACACGGTCGTCCTCGCGGGCGAGGGGCTGCCGGCCCGGACCGTGGGCCGGGTCCGCGCGGCCGTCCCCGGCAGCGAGGTGCGCAACATCTACGGCCCCACCGAGGCCACCGTCTACGCCACCGCCTTCACCTGCGACCCGGCCGACCCCGACCGCGACCCGCCGATCGGCCGGCCGCTCGGCGGCGCCCGCGCCTACGTCCTGGACGAGCGGATGCGCCCGGTGCCCGCCGGCGCGCCCGGCGAGCTGTTCCTCGCGGGGACCGGCGTCGCCCGCGGCTACCTGCGCCGCCCCGGCCTGACCGCCGGCCGCTTCCTGCCCGACCCGTTCGGCCCGCCCGGCAGCCGCATGTACCGCACCGGCGACCTGGTCCGCTGGACGGCCGACGGCGACATCGTCTACCTCGGCCGCGGTGACGACCAGGTCAAGGTGCGCGGCTTCCGCATCGAACTCGGCGAGGTGGAGGCCGCGCTGGCCCGCCACCCGGCCGTGGCCGCGGCGGCGGCCCGGGTCGTCGAACACGCGGGCCACCGCCGCCTGGTCGGCTACGTGGTGCCGCGCACGCCGGACGCGCCCGTTCCCGCGGGCCGCCGCCCGGCCGTCCCGTCACCCCGCGACGGCCATGCGGAGGACCACCCGGCCGTCCCGCCGGCCCGCGACGGCCGCGCGGAGAACCGCCCGGCCGGTCTGCCCGACACCGGTGAGCTGCGGGCGTTCCTCGCCCGCAGTCTCCCCGACCACCTGGTTCCCGCCCTCGTCGTGCCGCTGGAGCGGCTGCCGCTCGGGGCCACCGGCAAGCTCGACCGGCGGGCGCTGCCCGTGCCCGAGTGGGCCGCGCCGGCCGCCGGGAAGGTTGCCCGGCCGCCGCGCAGCGAGGCCGAGCAGACACTCGCCGCCATCTGGTGCGAGGTGCTGGGCGTGCCCGAAGTCGGCGCCGACGACAACTACTTCACGCTCGGCGGCGACTCCGTCCTCGGCATCCAGATCGTCTCCGCCGCCCGCCGGGCCGGACTCGCCCTGACACCCCGGCACCTGTTCACCCACCAGACCCTCGCCGAACTCGCCGCCGTGGCCGAGCGGATGCCCGATCCCACCGACTCCGCCGTCACCGCGGAACAGGGCCCGGTGACCGGCGACATCCCGCTCACCCCCGTGCAGCACTGGCTCCTGGACACCCTCACCGGCGACCACGCGCACTTCAGCCAGACGGTCTCCTTCGAGCTGGCCACGGACCCCGACGAGGCCGTGCTGCGGGCAGCCCTGGGCGCCGTACTGGAACATCACGACGCGCTGCGGACGCGGTTCGAGCCGGCCGGCACCGGACGGTGGCGGGCCCATGTCACCGCGCCCGGCGACGGTGACCCGCACCTGGAGGTGCACGACGGGGCGGCCCCGGACGAGGTGGCCGGGGCCCTGGGCGCCGGGTTCGACCTGGCCGGCGGGCCGCTGCTGCGGGCCGCGCTGTGCCGGCCGGGCGCCGGCGGCCGGCCGGTGCTCCTGCTCGCCGCCCACCACCTGGTCGTGGACGCCGTGTCCTGGCGGCTGATCCTGGAGGACCTGGACACCGCCCACCACGCGCTGCGGGAGGGCCGGCGCCCCGCCCTCGCCCCGAAGAGCACCTCGTTCCGGGCGTGGGCGCGGCGGCTCGCCGAGCACACCGAGGCGGGCGGCTTCGACGGCGAACTCGCCCACTGGCAGAGCGTCGACACCGACGCCGTGCTGCCCACCGACCACCCCGGCGGCGCCGGCACCGTCGCCGACGAGGACAGCGTGACCGCGGGACTCGACGCCGAGGAGACACGCCGGCTGCTCCAGGACGTGCCCGACGCCTACCGCACCCGCGTCAACGACGTCCTGCTGTGCGCGCTGGGCCGGGTCCTGGCCCGCTGGACCGGGCGGGACCGGGTCGCGGTCACCCTGGAGGGCCACGGCCGCGAGGAACTGTTCGAGGACACCGACCTCGCCCGGACCGCCGGCTGGTTCACCGCCATGTACCCCGTGGCCCTGGACGTGCCCCGGGACGCGGACACCGGCGGCGTGCTGAAGGCCGTCAAGGAGAACCTGCGGGCCGTACCGCACGGCGGACTCGGCTACGGCGCGCTGCGCTTCCTGCACCCCACGGCCGGCCGCGAGCTGCCCGCCCTGCCGCCGGTCTGCTTCAACTACCTGGGCCGGCAGGACCGCACCGGCACGCCGGGCGGCCTGCTGCACGCGCCGTACGGCGGGCTCGCCGGCGGCATGGACCGCGCCGCGGACCGGCCGTACCTCCTCGACGTGCTCGGCCAAGTCATGGACGAGCGGCTGGAGTTCACCTGGTCGTACTCCCGCCAGGTGCACCGGCGTGAGACCGTCGCCCGGCTGGCGGCCGAACTGGCCGATGAACTCCGCGAGATCGTCCGGCACTGCGCCGAACCCGGCACCGGGGGCCGCACCCCGTCCGACTTCCCGCTCGCCCCGCTGGACCAGGCGGCCGTGGACCGGCTCGCCGGCGACGGGACGGACGTGACGGACGTCTATCCGCTCACCCCCACCCAGACCGGCATGGTGATGCACGGCCTGGACGACGCCGAACACGGCCTGTACGTCGAGCAGATCACCTTCGTGGCGGACGGCGCCCGCGACCCGCGGACGCTGGCCGCCGCCTGGCAGCACGTCGTCGACCGCACGCCCGTGCTGCGCACCTCCGTCGCCCTGCACGGCGTACCCGTGCCGCTCCAGGTCGTCCACCGGGACGCGACCCTGCCGGTCACCGAGCACGACTGGAGCGGGATCCCGGCGGACCGGCACGACGCGGAGCTGGAGCGGCTGCTGGCCGAGGAGCGGGCCCGGGGGGTCGTCCTGGACCGCGCCCCGCTGCTGCGGCTCGCCCTGGTCCGGCTCGGCCCGGACGCGGTCCGCGTGGTGTGGACCTTCCACCACGTCGTGCTGGACGGCTGGAGCGTCTTCCACGTCCTGTCCGACGTCATGGCCGCACATGACGCCCTGGCCCGCGGCGAGCGGCCCCGGCTGCCCGAGCGCAGGCCGTTCGCGGACTACGCCGCCTGGCTCGCCGCCCGCGACGACCGTCAGGCCGAGGAGCACTGGCGCGGCGCCCTGGCCGGCCTCGGCGCCCCGACCCCGCTGCCCTACGACCGCAGGCCCAGCCCGGACACCACGGCCCGCTCCGGCACCTGGCTGTCCCGGCGGCTCGGCGCCGAACAGACGCACCGGCTGCTGGAGTTCGCCCGGCGGCACCGACTCACCCTCAACTCGCTGGTGCAGGGCGCCTGGGCGCTGCTGCTGGCGCGGTGGAGCGGCGAGCGGGAGGTGTGCTTCGGCACCACCGTCTCCGGGCGGCCCGCCGGCCTGCCCGGCGCCGACACCATCACCGGCCTGTTCATCACCACCCTGCCCGCCCGCGCCGAGGTCGACGGCGGCGCCCGCTGCGACACCTGGCTGCGGGCGTTCCAGGAGGCCCGGGCCGAGGACCGCCGCCACGACCACCTGCCCCTCGGCGCGCTGCACGCTCTCGCCGGACTCCCGCCGGGCACCGCCCTGTTCGACAGCCTGGTGGTGTTCGAGAACTACCCGGTCGGCGACGCCACCGCGGGCGCGCACGGACTCGCCCTGCGGGACCTGGACGCGAGGGAGGCCACCAACTACCCGCTCACCGTGGTCGTGTCACCCGGCGACCGGCTGACCGTCGAACTCGGCTACGACCCCCGGTGCTTCGACGAGGCCAGTGCCCGCTCACTGGCCGGGCAGCTGCTGCACACCCTGGACGTCCTGGCCGCCTCGGACGGCACCGCCCGCCTCGACGACCTCGACCTCCTGCCGCCGGAGCTGCGCGACCGGCTGCTGCACGGCCCGGCCCGGCCCGAGCTCGGCCCGGTGCCCGCCGTCACCCTGCCCGCCCTGGTCGAGGCCGCCGTCGACCGGTGGCCCCACGCGCCCGCGCTCGACGCGGACGGGGCGGCGCTGAGCTTCGCGGAGACGGAGGAGCGGGCCAACCGGCTCGCGCACCGGCTCATCGCCCTCGGCACCGGACCCGGCGACCTCGTCGCCCTGCTGCTGCCCCGCTCGGCCGACATGGTGCTGGCGCAGTTGGCGGTCACGAAGGCAGGCGCCGCGTTCCTGCCCGTCGACCCCGCCTACCCCGAGGAGCGGATCGCCCTGATGCTCCGCGACGCGGCCCCCGCCCTCACCCTCGACGCCAAGGAGATCGCCGGCCTGCTCACCGCCCCGCCGGACGACGTGCCGGGGCACCGGCCCACCGACGCGGACCGGACCCGCCCGCTCGACCTGGACGACCCGGCCTACGTCATCTACACCTCCGGCTCCACCGGAACCCCCAAGGGCGTCGTCGTCACCCACCGCGGCCTCGCCGCCTTCGCGGCGGCCGAGGCAGCCCATTACCAAGTAGCCCCCGGCGACCGGGTGCTGGCCTTCGCCACGCCCAGCTTCGACGCCTCCGTGCTGGAGCTGTGCGCGTCCCTGCCGCACGGCGCCCGGCTCGTCGTACCCCGGCCGGGACCGCTGCTCGGCGCCGAACTCGCCGACGTCCTGCGGGCCGGGCGCATCACCCACACCCTGCTGCCGCCGGCCGCGCTCGCCACCCTCCCGGCCGGCACCCCCGGCACCCTGCCGGACCTGAAGACGCTGATCGTGGGCGCCGACGCGTGCGGACCCGAACTCGTCGCCCGCTGGGCACCGCACCACCGCATGGTCAACTCCTACGGCCCCACGGAGGCCACCGTCGTCGCCACCTGGTCCGCCCCGCTGACGGCGGACGGCACCGCACCGCCCATCGGCCGCCCGCTGCCCGCCACCGGCGCCCACGTCCTCGACGCCCGGCTGCGGCCGGTCCCCGACGGCGTCACCGGCGAACTGTGGCTCAGCGGACCGGCACTGGCGCGCGGCTACCTCGGCCGGCCAGGACTGACCGCGGCCCGCTTCACCGCCGACCCGTTCGGACCGCCCGGCACCCGCATGTACCGTACCGGCGACCTGGTGCGCCGCGACAGCGCGGGCGAACTGCACTACCTCGGCCGCACCGACCACCAGCTCAAGCTGCGCGGTCACCGCATCGAGGCGGGCGAGGTCGAGGCGGCCCTGGTGCGCCATCCCGGCGTGCTGGACGCCGTGGTGACCGTACGCGAGGACGAACCCGGCCTGCCGCGCCTGGTCGCCCACCTGCTCACCGCCCCCGGCGCCGAACCGCCCGCCCCCGCCGAGCTGCGGGCGCTGGCCGCCCGCTCGCTGCCCGGGTACATGGTGCCGTCCGCGTTCGTGGTGCTGGACCGCTTCCCGGTCACCGAGAACGGCAAGACCGACCGGGCCGCCCTGCCCGCCCCGGCCGGCACCGGGGAACGGGACCGGCCCGAGTACGTGGCACCCCGTACCCCCACCGAGGAGGCTCTCGCGGACATCTGGGAGGAGACCCTCGAGACGGCCGTGGGCGCCGAGGACGACTACTTCCTGCTCGGCGGCGACTCCCTGCGCGCCCTGCTCATCTCCTCCCGCGCCAACGACGCGTTCGGCGTCACGCTCACCCCCCGCGACGTCCTGGTCGCCCGCACCGTCGCCGCCCTGGCGGAACTGGTGGAGGAACAGGTCCTGAGCGAACTCGAACAGGCCGCGTACGGCGACGACGCCCCGGACGCCGGGTACGCCGACGGCCGGGACCCCGCGCACGACGACGCCGATCCGGGCCCCGCGCACCACGCCGGCGGCCCGCGCCCGGCGGACGGCCACGACACCGAAGACGCCGCGTCCGGCGGCCACGACCACGAACGGTGAGGATCCGACGACCATGACGTCTTCGACCCCTTCGCGCCCCTCCGGTTCCCCGCGCCCCGACGGCCCCTCCCGCCGCGACCGCGCCGCGGCCCTGCCCGACGACATGCGGGAGGCACTGCGACGGCGGCTCGCCGGCCGGGCCGGCGGCTCCGCCCCGGCCGCCCGCCCCGGCATCCCGCGCGCCGACCGGGACCGCCCGCTGCCGCTGTCGTTCGCGCAGCAGCGCCTGTGGTTCCTCGACCGGCTGCGGCCCGGCGACGCCCGCTACAACAGCGCGGTCGCGGTCCGCCTCACCGGCACACCGGACCACGAGGCCCTGCGGGCGGCGCTGAGCACCGTCGTGGCCCGGCACGAGGCCCTGCGCACCACCTTCGAGGAGACCGACGGCCGCCCGGTGCAGCGCGTGCACCCGGCGGCCCCCGTCCCGCTGCCGGTCCGTGACTGCGCCGACCTGGACGCGGACCTGCCGGCGGAGTACTCCCGGCCCTTCGACCTGAGGCACGGGCCCCTGCTCCGCGCCCTGCTGCTGCGCGAGTCCGCCACCTCGCACGTCCTGATGCTGACGGCCCATCACATCATCACGGACGGCTGGTCGATGGGCGTCGTCCTGGACGAACTGTGCACCGCCTACGACGCCCTCGTGCACGGCGCCGCACCGCAGCTGCCCCCGGTGGCCACGCAGTACCCGGACTTCGCGGTGTGGCAGCGCGACCTGCTCTCGGGCGCCCGCCTCGACGGCGAACTCACCCACTGGAAGGGGAAGCTGACCGGGGCGGTGGCACCCGAGCTGCCCCTGGACCGGCCGCGGCGCGGCGAGGAGGCGGGCGCGGGCGCCGTCCACACCTTCGCCGTACCGGCCCGCCTGACCTCGCGCCTGCGCGACCTCGCCAGGGAGCGGCACAGCACCCTGCACACCGCGCTGGTCGCCGCCGCCCAGGCGCTGCTGGCCCGCTGGTCCGGCCAGGACGACATCACCGTCGGCTCCCTCACGCCGGGCCGCTCCCGCACCGACCTCGAACGGGCCGTCGGCTTCTTCGTCAACACCGTCGTGCTGCGCACCCCGGTGGACACCTCCGGATCCTTCCGCGACCTGCTGGCGGCGGCGGCCGACACGGTGGGCGACGCCTTCGCCCACGGCGACACACCGTTCGAGCGGATCGTGGAGGCGGTGGGCGCGCCCCGCGAGGCCGGCCGCAACCCGCTGTTCGACGTGATGGTCCTGCTGCACCCCGACCCGCCCGCCGCCTCCGCCCCGCGCGGGCTCACCACCACTCCGGTCACCGTGCCCCGGCAGGCGGCCACCTTCGACCTGAGCATCGAATTCGTGCCGGACGGGGACGGCCTGACCGGCCTGCTGGAGTACCGCACCGACCTGTTCGACGCGGCCACGGCCGAGCGGATGGCCGGACAGCTGCTGCGCCTGCTGGAGGGGGCCTGCGACACTCCGGACCGCCCGCTGGGCAGCCTGCCCCTGCTGTCCGACGAGGAGACGCGGCGGGTCGTCCACGACTGGAACCCCGCCCCGCTGCCCGTCGCCGACACCACGTACCCCGGCCTGTTCGAGCGCCGCGCGGCCCGGACCCCTGCCGCCCTCGCCCTGGTCGCGGGCGGCGAACAACTGGACTACGGCACGCTCAACGCGCGCGCCAACCGGCTCGCCCACCACCTCGTCGACCGAGGCGCGGGCCCCGAACGGCTGGTGGCGCTCCGGCTGCCGCGCACCGCCGACATGATCGTGGCGATCCTCGCCGTCTGGAAGTCCGGCGCCGGCTACCTCCCGCTGGACCCGGCCCTGCCCGAGGAGCGCGTCCGGTTCCTGCTGGACGACGCCCGCCCGGCCCTGGTGCTCGACGAGGCGGCCCTGCGCGCCGTGCCCGCGACCGCCCCGGACACCGACCCCACCGACGCCGACCGGCTCGCCCCGCTGCACCCGGACCACACCGCGTACGTCATCTACACCTCCGGCTCCACCGGCCGCCCCAAGGGCGTCGCGGTGTCCCACCGTTCGGCGGTCCACCTGCTGGCCGCCCACCGGGCCGGCTTCGTCGCCGAGGTGGGTGGCGGCCCGCTGCGGGTCGCGCTCACCGCCGCCTTCTCCTTCGACACCTCCCTCGAAGGCGTCCTGCTGATGGCCGACGGCCACCCGCTGCACCTGGTCGACGAGGTCACCCGGATGGACCCGGCCGCACTGGTCGAGTACGTCGTCGCACACCGCGTCGACTTCCTCGACGTCACCCCGTCCTACCTGCGGCAACTGCTGCCCGCGGGACTGCTCACGGACCCCCGGCACCGCCCCCGGGTCCTCATGCTCGGCGGCGAGGCGGTCGGGCCCGCCCTCTGGCGTGAGCTGGCCGCCCACCCGGACGTGGCGGCCCACAACTTCTACGGCCCCACCGAGTGCACGGTCGACGCGTTGTCCTGCCGCATCGACGGCGGCGACCGCCCGCTGGTGGGCCGGCCCCTGCCCGGGGTGCGGGCCTATGTGCTGGACGACCGGCTCCAGCCGGTGCCGCCCGGCGTCGGCGGCGAGCTGTACCTCGCGGGCGCCCAGCTCGCCCGGGGCTACGCCGGCCGGCCGGGCCTGACCGCGGCCCGGTTCCTGCCCGACCCGTTCGGCGGCCCGGGGGAGCGGATGTACCGCACCGGCGACCTCGCCCGCTGGACCGCCGACGGCCGCCTCGACTACCTCGGGCGCGCCGACGACCAGGTGAAGGTGCGCGGCCACCGCATCGAGCCCGGCGAGATCGAGGCCGCGCTGCTCGCGGTGCCCGGCGTCGCCGCCGCCGCGGTCGCCGCCGTGCCCGACCCGCACGGCCACAGCCGCCTCGTCGCCTACGTCGTCCCGGCGCCCGGCGCGCCCCTGCCCGCCCCCGCCGACCTGCGGGCGGCCCTGCGCCAGGTGCTGCCCGACGCCCTGGTGCCGTCCTCGTTCACCGCACTGGACGCGCTGCCCCTGACCACCAGCGGCAAGCTGGACCGCCGCGCCCTGCCGGCCCCGGAGAACACCGCGGGCGAACGGGAGTTCGTCGCCCCGCGCACCCCCGGCGAGGAGACCCTCGCCGGCATCTGGGCCGAGGTGCTCGGGGTGGCCCGGGTGGGTGTCACGGACAACTTCTTCGAGCTGGGCGGCGACTCGATCCTCAGCATCCAGGCCGTCTCCCGCGCCAGAGCCGCCGGCCTGCACATCGGGTCGCAGGACGTCTTCCGGCACCAGACGGTCGCCGACCTGGCGGCCGCCGCGTCCCGGCGTACCGCCGCCGCGCCCGCGCCGCCCCGGCGCCCGCACCGGGACGGACCCGCCCCGCTCACCCCCGTCCAGGAATGGTTCCTCGCCACGCACGGACCGCTGCGGCACTTCAGCATGTCGATGCTCCTCGACCTGCCCCGCGACCTCGACGAGCGGGCCCTGGACCGGGCCCTGGACGCCGTGGTGGCCCGCCACCCGGCCCTGCGCACCCGTTTCACCCGCACCGGCGGCACCTGGCGGCAGCACCCCGGCGCCGGCCCGGCCACCGGACTCCTGACCCGCCACGACCCCGGCACCCCGCCGGCCGAGGCCGCGGAGGCCGCCCGCGCCGCCCTCGACCCGGGCACCGGCGCACTGCTGCGCGCGGCCCTGCTGACCGGCGGGGAACGCCCGCGCCTGTTCCTCACCGCCCATCACCTGGCGGTCGACAGCGTCTCCTGGCGGGTGCTGCTCGCCGACCTGGAACAGGCCTACCGGCAGGCGGCGGCGGGCGATGACCCGCGGCCGGAACCCGAGCACACCCCGTTCGCCGACTGGGCGCACACCCTGGCGGACCGCGTCCGGGCCGGCGACCTCGACGACGACCTGGCCCACTGGACCGGGGAAGCCGCGCTGCCGGGCGCCCCGCTCCCCGTCGACCTGCCCGGTACCCCGCTCGCCGGGTCCGTGCGCACCGTCCGCACCCGGGTGGACCGGGAGACCACCGAGGCCCTGCTGCGCCGCGTGCCCGGCGTGTACCGCACCCAGGTCAACGACGTGCTGCTGAGCGCGCTGGGCCGGGTGCTGGCGGACTGGACGGGCGCCGACCGGGTGACCGTCGCCCTGGAGGGCCACGGCCGGGAGGAGGAGCTGGCCGAGGGCGCCGATCTGTCCCGCACCGTCGGCTGGTTCACCACCCAGTACCCGGTCACCCTGACCCCGGCCGGAGCGGACGACTGGGGCGCCACCCTCAAGTCCGTCAAGGAACGGCTGCGGGCCGTGCCCCGCCGCGGCCTGGGCTACCAGGCGCTGGGCCACCTCGGCTCGCCCCGGCCCGAGGCCCGCGCCCTCGGCGAACGGCCGCTGCCGCAGGTGTGCTTCACCTACCACGGCCAGTGGGAGGCGCCCGCCGGAGGCGACTTCGCGCCGGTCGCCGACGTACCCGGCCGGGACATGGACCCCGGCGCGCCGCTGGACCACCTGCTCGACGTGTCCGCCCTGGTGGCCGACGGCGAGCTGGAGATCACCTGGCACTACAGCGACCAGGTGCACCGGGAGGGCACCGTCCGGGACCTGGCCGAGGGCATGGCGCGGGCGCTCGCCGCCATCGCCGCGCACTGCGCCCGTCCCGGCGCGGGCGGCCGCACCCCCTCCGACTTCCCGCTGGCCCGCCTCGACCAGGCCGCCGTGGACCGCCTCGCCGGCGACGGCCGGGACGTCGAGGACCTGCTGCCGCTCACCCCGCTCCAGGAGGGCATGCTCTTCCACCGGCTGGTCGGTGGCCCCGACGACCTGTACGTGGACCAGGCCGCGCTGCTGCTGGACGGGGTGACCGACCCCGACGCCCTCGCCCGGGCCTGGCAGCGGGTGACCGACCGCACCCCCGCCCTGCGCACCTCGGTGGTGTGGGAGGGCGTGCCGGTGCCGCTCCAGGTCGTGCACCGCCGGACCGAGGTGCCGGTCACCCGGCTGGACTGGCGGGAACTGGACGAGACGGAGCGGGCCGAACGGCTGGCCCGGCTGCGCGCCGACGACCTCGCACGCGGCCTCGACCTCGGCACGGCACCCCTGATGCGGCTCACCCTGGTCCGGCTGCCCGGCGCCCGGACCCACCTGCTGTGGACCTCCCACCACCTCATTCTGGACGGCTGGAGCCTGGCCCAGGTCCTCACCGAGGTGTTCGAGGAGTACGCGGCCCTCACCACCGGCGCCGCCTCCCGGCCCCCGGCGCGCCGGCCGTTCGGCGACTACGTGCGCTGGCTGGCCGGCCAGGACTCCGCGGCCGCGCACGCGCACTGGCGGACCGTCCTCGACGGGTTCGCCACGCCCACCGCGCTGCCCGCCGACCGCCCGCGGCGCCCAGGGCACGAGACCCGGTCCGCGGGCGTCCACACGGCCGCGCTGTCCGAGGAGGTCTCCGCCCGGCTGGCCCGCACCGCCCGGACGGCCGGCCTCACCCTCGGCACCGTGGTGCAGGGCGCCTGGGCGCTGCTGCTGTCCCGCTACAGCGCCGAGCGGGACGTCCTGTTCGGGACCACCGTCTCCGGACGCCCCGACGACCTGCCCGGCGCCGAGTCGATGGTGGGCATGTTCATCAACACCCTGCCCACCCGGGTGCGCGTGGACGGCGGCCGCGGCGCCGTCGCCTGGCTCCGGGAACTCCAGGAGGAGCAGGCCGAGGCGCGGCGGTTCGCGGCGGTGTCCCTCGCCGAACTGACCTCGCTCAGTGATGTGCCCGCCGGGAGCGCGCTCTTCGACAGCATGGTGGCCTTCGAGAACTACCCCTTCGACGACGCGCGTTCGGCCGGCACCGGGATACGCCTGGCGGACGTCTCCTCGCGGGACGCCACCAACTACCCGCTGGTGCTGCGGGCCTACCAGGGCGAGCGGTTCGGCTTCGACCTCGCCTACGACCCCGAGCTGTTCGACGCCACGACCGTCCGCGACCTCGCCGGCCGGCTGTGCCTGCTGCTCACCGAGCTGGCCGACGACCCCGGCCGGCCCGTGCGCGACCTGGCCTGGACCACCGCCGGGGAACAGCGTCGGATGCTGGCCGACTGGAACGGCACCGAGGAAGGACGCCCCGACGGCACCCTGGACGCCCTCTTCGCCGCCCAGGCCGCCCGCACCCCCGACGCCGTGGCCGTCACCTGCGGCGACGAGCGGCTCGACTACGCCACCCTGGAGGCGCGGGCGGGCCGCCTCGCCCACCGGCTCGCCGAACTCGGCGCCGGACCGGAGAGGTTCGTGGCCCTCGCGCTGCCCCGCTCCACCGATCTCGTCGTGGCCGTCCTCGCCGTCCTGAGAACCGGCGCCGCCTACCTGCCCATCGACCCGAACCTGCCCGCGGAACGCGTCCGGCACCTGCTCGCCGACGCCCGGCCGGTCGCACTCGTCACCACCGGGCAGGGCGCGCCCGGCCCGGACGTCCCCCGCCTGCTGCTGGACGACCCCGGCGTGCGCGCCGACCTGGCCCGCCGGCCGGCCACCGGCCCCGCCCGCCGCGCGCTGCCCGAGAGCCCCGCCTACGCCATCTACACCTCCGGCTCCACCGGCCGCCCCAAGGGCGTCGTCGTCCCGCACGCCAACGTGGTCCGCCTGTTCGGCCGCACCCGGCACTGGTTCGGCTTCGGACCCGACGACGTGTGGACCATGTTCCACTCCTACGCCTTCGACTTCTCGGTGTGGGAGCTGTGGGGCCCCCTGCTGCACGGCGGGCGGCTCGTGATCGTCCCCGAGGACACCGCCCGCTCCCCGGAGGACTTCCTGCGCCTGCTCGCCGACGAGCGGGTCACCGTCCTCAACCAGACCCCGTCCGCGTTCTATCCGCTGATCCGCGCGGACGCCCGGCTCCGCGACGTCGGCGCCCGGCTGGCGCTGCGCACGGTGATCTTCGGCGGTGAGGCCCTCGACGTCGGCCGGCTCGACGACTGGTACGCCCGCCATCCCGACACCGCGCCGCGCCTGGTGAACATGTACGGCATCACCGAGACCACCGTGCACGTCACGTACGCCGCGCTGGACCGCTCCACCGCCCGCCCGGACACCGCGAGCCCCATCGGCACCGGCATCCCCGACCTGCGCCTCTACGTCCTCGACGACACCCTGCGGCCGGTGCCGCCGGGCGCCGTCGGGGAGCTGTTCGTGGCCGGCGAGGGGCTGGCGCGCGGCTATCTGAACCGGCCCGGCCTGACCGCGACCCGCTTCCTGGCCGACCCCTTCGGCCGGCCCGGCACCCGTATGTACCGCACCGGGGACCGGGCCCGCTGGCGGGCCGACGGCACGTTGGAGTACCTGGGCCGCGCCGACCAGCAGGTGAAGATCCGCGGCTACCGCATCGAGCCCGGCGAGATCGAGGCCGTCCTGCACAGTCATCCGGGTGTCGCCGCCGCCACCGTCGGCGTCTACGAGGACACCGCCGGGACCCGCCGGCTGGTCGCCCACGTCGTCGGCACCGGCGACGGCGCCGCCCAGCCCCCGTCCGCCGCCGAACTCCGCGCCCATCTACAGGACTTGTTGCCCGCGCACATGGTGCCGGCCGCCTACGTGCCGATGGCCGCGCTGCCGCTCACCGTCAACGGCAAGCTCGACCGGCGCGCCCTGCCCGCGCCCGGCCCGGACGGCTTCGCCGCCGACGGCACCCGGACCCCGCCGCGCACCCACGCCGAACGGCTGGTCGCCGCCGCCTGGACGGACGTGCTGGACACGGACGAGGTCGGCGCCGACGACGACTTCTTCGCCCTCGGCGGTGACTCCATCCTGGCCGTCCGCGTCACCTCCCGGCTGCGTGCCGCCTTCGGCACGGACGTCTCGCCCCGGCTGCTGTTCACCCACTCCACGCTGTCCGGCCTCGCCGCCGCCCTGGGCGAACCCGGCGCCGGGGACACCGCCGACACCATTCCGGCCGCCGCCCCCGGCACGCCGGCGCCGCTGTCGTACGCGCAGCAACGCCTGTGGTTCCTCGACCGGTTCGAACCGGGCAGCACCGAGTACACGACCCTGTCCGTGCTCCGGCTGCGCGGGCCGCTGGACACCGCCGCCCTGCGGAGCGCCCTGGACGGCCTGGTCGTCCGGCACGAGGCGCTGCGCACCACGTTCGCCGAACAGGACGGCCAGGCACGGCAGATCGTCCACCCGCCCCGCCCCGTCGACCTGCCGGTGACGGACGTCCCGGACGGTGCCGCCCTGGACGGCCTCCTGGACCGGGAGGCCGCCGAGCCCTTCGACCTGGCCACCGGCCCCCTGCTGCGGGCCCGCCTGGCGCGGCTCGCCGCCGACGAGCACGTACTCGTCCTGGCCGTGCACCACATCGTCACCGACGGCTGGTCCACCGGCGTACTCGCCCGCGACCTGGGCGAGATGTACGCGGCGGCCCTGACGCACCGTGCCCCCGAGCTGCCCCCGATCCCCGTCCGCTACGGCGACTTCGCCGCCTGGCAGCGCTCCCGCGCCGACCGTGCCGAGGCCGAACTCGCCCACTGGCGCCGCGCCCTGGACGGTGTGACCCCGCTGGAGCTGCCCACCGACCGGCCCCGCCCGGCCGTCCGCACCCGCGACGGCGCCCTGGTGACCTTCACCCTGCCCGCCGCGCTGACCGAGCGGCTGCGCGAACGGGCACGGGAGTCCGACGCGACCCTCTACATGGCCCTGGTGGCGGCCTGCCAGACACTGCTCGCCCGCTGGGCGGACCAGGAGGACGTCACCGTCGGCACCGTCACCGCCGGCCGCGAACGCCCCGAACTGCACGACGTGGTCGGCATGTTCGTCAACACGCTGGTGCTGCGGGCCCAGGTCCGTCCCGACCTGTCCTTCCGCGAGCTGCTGGCCGAGGTGCGCACGACCGTCCTGGAGGCGTTCGCCCACCAGGAGGTGCCGTTCGAGCGCGTGGTGGACGCCGTCCAGCCCGAGCGGGACACCAGCCGCACCCCGCTGTTCCAGGTCATGGTCGCCCTGCACAACCTCGACGCCGAGCCGCCCCGGCTGCCCGGTCTGACGGCGGAGCCGGTCACCCCGCCGGTCCGCAGCGCCACCTTCGACCTCGCCTTCGACTTCGTGGAGGGCGACGACGGCCTCACCGGGCACCTGGAGTACAACACCGGGCTGTTCGACGCCGACACCGCGGCACGGCTGGCCGACCGGCTGCGCACCCTGCTGGAGGCCGCCGCCGACGACCCCGGGCAGGCCGTCGGCCGCCTGCCGCTGATGACCGGGGACGAGCGGCGCCAGGTCCTGCGCCACGGGCGGGGCCCCCGGCTGCCCGAGCCCGACACCACCTTCCCGGCCCTGTTCGAGGCCCAGGCCGCCCGCACCCCCGAGCACACCGCCCTGGCCGCCCGTGACACCACCCTGGACTTCGCCGCGCTGAACACGCGGGCCAACCGGCTCGCCCACCACCTCATCGCCCGGGGCGCCGGTCCCGAGGACGTGGTCGCCGTACGGCTCCCGCGGACCTCCGACCTGATGGTGGCGCTGCTCGCGGTCCTCAAGGCGGGCGCCACCCTGCTCTGCCTCGACCCCGGACTCCCCGACGAACGCCAGGAGTTCCTGCTCACCGACGCCCGCCCGCACACCCTGCTGACCGATCTCGCCGAGGTGCCCTGGGACCGGCTGCCCGGCCACGACCCGGCCGACGCCGACCGCGTCCGGCCCCTGCTGCCGCGGCACACCGCCTACATCGTCTACACCTCCGGCTCCACCGGCCGCCCCAAGGGCGTCGCCGTCGAACACCGCCAGCTCGTCAACCTCTGCCAGGACCACCGCGCGAACCTGCTCGCCCCGCACACCACCGGCGGACGGCGGCTGCGGGCCGCGCTCAGCGCCTCCTTCTCCTTCGACACCTCCTGGGAAGGACCGCTGCTCCTCGCCCTCGGCCACGAGGTCCACCTGATCGACGAGGACACCCGTCTGGACCCGGACGCGTTCTGCGGCCGGGTCACCGCAGACCGCCTCGACCTGGTCAACGTCACCCCGTCCTTCCTGCGCGAACTCACCGCCGCCGGCCTGCTCGCCCCCGGCCGTCACCACCCGGGCCTGCTGCTCGTCGGAGGCGAGGCCGTCACCCCGGCCGACTGGCGCGAACTCCTGCGCGCCGAACGGGAACTGGGTGTCGCGGTCTACAACATGTACGGTCCCACCGAGACCACCGTCGACGCCGTCTACGGCCGCCGCGCCGACCTGCCCGACCGCCCGGTCATCGGCCGCGCCGGCGGCAACCTGCGCGCCTACGTCCTCGACGGCGCCCTGCGCCCGGTACCGCCCGGGACACCCGGCGAGCTGTACCTCGCCGGCGCCCAAGTGGCCCGCGGCTATCTGAACCGCCCCGGCCTCACCGCCGCCCGCTTCGTCCCGGACCCGTTCGGGCCGCCCGGGGAGCGGATGTACCGCACCGGCGACCGGGCCCGCTGGGACCGGGACGGACTGCTCGAGTTCCTGGGCCGGGTGGACGAGCAGGTCAAGATCCGCGGGTTCCGTGTCGAGCCCGGCGAGGTGGAGGCCGCCCTCCTGGACCACCCCGACGTCGCCGACGCCGCCGTCACCGTCCGCGAGCACGCCGGCCGGCTCATGCTCGTCGGCTACGTGGTGCCCGCCGCCGGCCGTGTCCTGTCCGCCGACGCCCTGCGCCTCGCTCTGCGCCGCACCCTGCCCGACCACATGGTGCCCGCCGCGTTCGTCCCGCTCGACCGCGTTCCGCGGACCGCCACCGGCAAGACCGACCGGCGCGCCCTGCCGGCCCCGCCCGCGCAGCCCGACAGCGCCACCCCGTACGTCGCCCCCCGGCCCGGCACCGAGGAGCGGCTGGCCGGGATCTGGGCGGAGGTGCTCGGCGTCGAACGCGTCGGCGCCCGCGACAACTTCTTCGCGCTCGGCGGCGACTCCATCCTGAGCATCCAGATCGTCTCCCGCGCCCGGCAGGCCGGACTCACCGTCACCACCAAGGACGTCTTCCGCCACCAGACCGTCGCCGAACTCGCCCTGTGCGTGACCGAGTCGGCCCCGGACCAGGACGCGGCCGAGGAGCCCGCCGAGGCGCCCCTCACCCCGATCCAGCACTGGTACCTGGACGGCCGCGAGCCCGGCGGACCGCTCCGGTTCACCATGACCCAGCGCCTGGAACTCGCCCCCGGCACCGGCGAACCGGCGCTGCGGGCCGCCACCGACGCCCTCGTACGCCACCACGCCGCCCTGCGCACCCGGTTCCGCTCGACCGCCGACGGCCGGCGCCAGGAGGTCCTGCCCCAGGCACCGGACGCGGTCCTCACCCGGCACGACGTGACCGCGCTCGACGGTACGGCGCTGGAGGCCGAGGTCCAGCGGCTCACGGACGAGGCGCAGGCCGCCCTCGACCCCACCACCGGGCGGGTCGTGCGCGTGCTGTTCCTCGACCGCGGTCCGGGTCTGCCCGGACAACTGGTGATCACCGCGCACCACTTGGTCATCGACGGCGTCTCCTGGCGCATCCTGCTCGCGGACCTGGAGACCGCCCACCGGGCCGCGGCGGCCGGCCGGCCCGTCGAACTGCCCGCCACCGGTACGTCGTACGGCCGCTGGGCCGCCAGGCTCGACCGGCACACCCGCTCCGGCGCGCTCGACGCCGACCTGGCGTACTGGACGCGCACCGCGGCGGCCCCGGCGGCCCTGCCCGCGGGACAGCCCGGCCCGAACACCCACGGCACCGCGGACACCCTCACCGTCATCCTGGACGCGGAGACGACCGACGCCCTGCTGCGCAAGGTGCCCGGGACCTACCGCACCCAGGTCAACGACGTCCTGCTCAGCGCCCTCGGCCGCACCCTGGCCCGCTGGTGCGGACGGGACACCGTCCTGCTGGGCGTCGAGGGCCACGGCCGGGAGGAACTGTTCGCGGACGTGGACCTGTCCCGTACCGTCGGCTGGTTCACCGCCGAGTTCCCCCTCGCCCTGCGCGTCGCCCCGGACGCCGGCTGGCACGACACCCTCCGCTCGGTCAAGGAGCAACTGCGCGCGGTGCCGCTGCACGGCCTGAGCCACGGCGCCCTGCGCCACCTCGTGCCCGGCAGCCCGCTCGCCGACGCCCCCGCCCCGCAGATCGGCTTCAACTACCACGGCCAGTGGGACACGGCCGGCGCCGGCACCGGCGGCCTGCTCCGCGGCGCGCTGCCGTCGGCCGGCCGGGACACCGACCCGGACGAGACACGGCCCTACCTCCTGGACATCACCGGCGTGGTCCAGCAGGGCCGCCTCGAACTCGGCTGGACCTACCCGCCGGCCGTCTACGACCCGGCCACCGTCCACCGGCTCGCCGACGACACCCTCGCGGCCCTGCGGGAGATCGTCGAGCACTGCGCCGGAGCGGAGGCGGGCGGCCGCACCCCCTCCGACTTCCCGCTCGCCGGCCTCGGCCAGGACGAGCTGGACCGGCTCGTCGGCACCGGCCGGCACGCGGAGGACGTCCTGCCGCTGACCCCGCTCCAGTCCGGCATGCTCTTCCACGGCCTCGTGGACACCGAGCACGCCTACTTCGACCGCACGGCCGTGAGGCTTTCCGGAGTCGCCGACCCCCGGGCCTTCGCCGCCGCCTGGCAGCAGGTCGCCGACCGCACCCCGGCGCTGCGCACCAGCGTCCACTGGCACGGCCTGCCGCACCCGGTGCAGGTGGTCCACCGCCGCGCCGAACTCCCCGTCACCCGCCTCGACTGGCGCGCGCTCACCGCCGCCGAGCGCGCCGAGGCCACCGAGCGGCTGCTCGCCGAGGACCGCGCGGCCGGCATGGACCTCACCACCGCGCCGCTCACCCGGCTCACCCTGGCCGCGCTGCCCGGCGACGAGGTGCTGCTCGTGTGGTCCACCCACCACATCGTCCTCGACGGCTGGAGCACCGGGCAGCTCCTCACCGAAGTGTGCGAACGCTACGCGGCGCTCACCGGAGGACCGGACCCGGCGCCCCCGGTACGGCGGCCCTTCGCGGACTTCCTGCGCTGGCTGCGCGAGCAGGACGAGACGGCGGCCGAACGGCACTGGGCCGACGCCCTCGCCGGGTTCACCGCCCGCACCCCGCTGCCGTACGACCGCACGCCCGCCGAGGCCCACCGCGCCCGCTCCGCCGCCACCGTCCACCACGAGCTGGGATCCGGGGTCTCGGGGCGGCTGCGGGAGACCGCCGCCCGTGCCGGAGTGACCGTGAACACCGTGGTGGAGGGCGCCTGGGCGCTGCTGCTGGCCCGCATCGGCGGGCGGGACGACGTGGTGTTCGGCACCACCGTCTCCGGCCGCCCGGCCGAACTGCCCGGCGTCGAAGGCATGATCGGCATGTTCATCAACACCGTGCCGACCCGGGTCCGCATACCCGCCGGGCCGGTGCTGCCGTGGCTGCGCGACCTCCAGGAGAGGCAGAGCGACGCCCGCCGCTTCGACTTCCTCGCCCTGCCCCGCATCCGAGCCGTCGCCGAAGTCCCCGCCGGCGAGGCGCTGTTCGACAGCATGGTGGTGTTCGAGAACTACCCGGTGGACGAGTCGGCGACGGCCCGCACGGGCGTCCGGGTCGAGGAGGTGCGCGCCGACGACGCCACCACCTTCCCCTGGTGCCTCCGCGCCCACCTGGCCGAACGGCTCGGCTTCGACCTCGCCTACGACCCGGCCCTGTTCGACCCCGCCACCGCCGAGCGCGCCGCGGCCCGGCTGGCCGGACTGCTCACCGCCCTCGCCGACGGGTTCGACACCGATCTGGCCGACCTCGACCTGCTCACCGCCGCCGACCGCGAGCTGCTGGCCGCCTGGAACACCCCCGCCCGCCGGGCCGCCCCGCGCAGCCCCGTGGACCTGTTCGCCGAGCAGGCCCGCCGCACACCGGACGCGGTCGCGGTCCAGGACGGCGAACTCCTGCTGACGTACCGCCGGCTCGACGAGTGGGCCCACGCGCTGGCGGCACGGCTGCTGGCCGGCGGGCTCGCCCCCGAGGACCGGGTGGCGCTGCTGATGGACCGCTCCACCGAACTGGTCGTCGCCCAGCTCGCGGTGCTCCTGGCCGGCGGGGCCTACGTCCCCGTCGACACCCGCGCCCCCGAGGAGCGCAGGCGGACCCTGCTCGCCCATTCGGGCGCGACCGTCCGGCTCACCACCACGGAGGTCACGGCCGCGCGCGGCGGAACCCCGGAGGAGGGGACGCCACCCGTGCGCGCCATCGGCAACGGAACGGCGGACCGGCGGAACCCGCTCCCGGGCCCCGTCCCGGTGCCCCACGGCACGGGTGCCACGGATGAGGGGACACCGGCCGCGCCTCCCGCCGAGGCCGTACCGGCCACCGGCGCCGGCCGGGCGCCGCGCGGCACCGGGGCCGTGAAGGAGCAGACGCCGCCCGCGGACACCGCCGGCCCCCTGGCGGCGCCGCTGCCCGCCGCCGAGCCCGACCGGCTGGCGTACGTGATGTTCACCTCCGGATCCACCGGCCTGCCCAAGGCCGTCGCGGTGCGGCACCGTGACGTGGCGGCGCTGGCCACCGACAGCCGGTTCACCGACGGCGCGTGCGACCGGGTGCTGCTGCACTCGGCGGTGGCCTTCGACGCCGCCACCTTCGAGGTGTGGGCGCCGCTCCTCAACGGCGGCCGCGTGGTCGTGGCCCCGGGCGGCGGCGTCGACGCCGCCCTGCTGCGCCGGCTGGCCGCCGACGGCGGACTGACCGCGGTCTGGCTGACCGCCGGCCTGTTCCGGCTACTCGCCCAGGACGCCCCCGACTGCTTCCAGGGCCTCGCACAGGTCTGGACCGGCGGTGACGTCGTACCGGCACCGGCCGTGCGCCGGGTACTGGCCGCCTGCCCCGGCCTGACCGTCGTGGACGGCTACGGGCCCACCGAGACCACCACCTTCGCGACCTCCTGCGCCCTCACCGACCCGGCCGCGGTCCCGGACACGGTCCCCATCGGCCGGCCGCTGGACGACATGCGGGCGCTCGTGCTCGACGCCCGGCTGCGGCCCGTACCGCCCGGCTGCCCGGGCGAGCTGTACCTGGCCGGCGAGGGCGTCGCCCGCGGCTACCTGGGCCGCCCCGGTGACACCGCCGCCCGCTTCCTCGCCGACCCGCTCGGCCCGCCCGGCGCCCGCATGTACCGCACCGGCGACCTGGCCCGGCGGCGCCCGGACGGCACCGTCGAGTTCCTCGGCCGCGCCGACGACCAGGTGAAGATCCGCGGCTTCCGGGTGGAGCCCGGCGAGGTCGAGGCCGCGCTCGCCGCCCACCCGGACGTCGTGGACGTGGCCGTCCTGGCCCGCGAGGACCGCCCGGGCGCCAAGCGGCTCGTCGCCTACGTCGTGGGACCGGCCGGCCAGGACGGCGAGGAACTGCGGGCCTTCGCCGCCCGCACCCTGCCCGACTACCTCGTACCGGCCGTCGTCGTCCCGCTCACCGCCCTGCCGCTCAGCCGGAACGGCAAGGTCGACCGGGCCGCCCTGCCCGCACCGGACGCCGTGCCGGGCCGTACCCGGATCGAGCCGCGCACCGAGGCCGAGCGCCGCACGGCGGCCGTCTTCGGTGAGGTGCTGGGCAGTGAACCGCCCGGCGTGGAGGACGACTTCTTCCAGCTCGGCGGCGACTCGATCCTCAGCATCCGGCTCGCCTCCCGCCTCGCGGAGGACTTCGGCACCGACCTCACGCCACGCGCGGTGTTCACCCACCCGACGCCGGCCGCCCTGGCCCGCCTGCTCGGCGACCGGAGGGGCTCCGGCCGCCCGGCGCTCGTCCCGGTGGCCCGGGACGCGGTCGCGCCGATGTCCCACGCCCAGCAACGCCTGTGGTTCCTGCACGAGTTCGACCCGCATGGCGCCGAGTACGTCACCGCGCTCGCCCTGCGGCTGCGCGGCACCCTGGACACCGGCGCGCTCCGCGCCGCCCTGGCCGGCGTGGTGGCCCGGCACGAGTCGCTGCGCACGACCTTCGACAGCGTCGACGGGCACGGCATCCAGCGCGTCCACCCGCCGTCCGACGTGCCGCTGCCCGTGCACGACCTGTCCGGGCACGCCGACGCGGCACGGGAACCGGCGCTGCGCCGCCTGCTCGCCGAGGAGCGCGCCCGCCCCTTCGACCTGCGCGAGGGCCCGCTGCTGCGGGCCGGCGTGGTCCGGCTCACCGAGGACGACCACGTGCTCACCCTCGCACTGCACCACATCGTCACCGACGGCTGGTCGACCTCCGTACTGCTCGGCGACCTCGCCCACCTCTACCGCGCCGCACTCGGCGCCGAGCGGACGGAACTGCCGCCGCTGCCGGTGCAGTACGCCGACTACGCCCACTGGCAGCGCACGACCGGTGACACCGAGGCCGGTGAGCACCTCGCCCACTGGAAGGAGCGACTCGCCGACCTCGCACCGCTGGAGCTGCCCACCGACCGGCCCCGGCCGCCGGTGCGCACCAGCGCCGGCGCGACCACCCGCCTGGTGGTGCCCGCCCCGGCCGTGCGGCGGCTCACCCGGCTCGCCCGGGACCACGGCACCACCCTGTTCACCACGCTCGTCGCCGCCGCGCAGGCCTACCTCGCTCGGCTCTCCGGCACCGAGGACATCGCCGTCGGCACCGTCACCTCCGGCCGTGACCGGCCCGAGACCCAGTCCCTCGTCGGGTTCTTCGTCAACACCCTCGTGCTGCGCTCCCGCGTCGGGGCCGGGCAACCCTTCACCGGGTTCCTCGGCGACGTACGGCGGACCGTCCTCGACGCCTTCGCCCACCAGGACGTGCCGTTCGAACGGGTCGTGGACGAGGTGCAGCCCGTCCGCGACACCAGCCGCAGCCCGCTGTTCCAGGTGATGGTCGTCCTCCAGAACACCCCGGCCGCCGCCCTAGACCTGCCCGGCCTCGACGTCACCGACGTCGAGCCGGAGTCGGAGCACGCCGCGTTCGATCTCACCCTGGAGTTCGCCGAGAGCGGCTCCGGATCCCTGCACGGCCTGCTCACCTACAACACCGACCTGTTCGACGCGGCCACGGCCGAACGGATGGCCGGGCAGCTCGGCGCCCTGCTGCGCGCCGTCGCCGAGGACCCCGGCCGCGCGCTCGGCGCACTGCCGCTGACCTCGGACGACGAGGTGAAGACCCTGCTGGAGCAGGGCCGGGGAACCTTCCGCGCGGTGCCCGAGAGCACCCTGCCCGCGCTGTTCGAACGGCAGGCGGCCCGTACCCCGGACGCCGTGGCGCTGATCGACGGCGACCGTGAGCTGACCTACGCGGAGACCGACCGGGCCGCCAACCGTCTGGCCCACCGGCTCGTCCGGGACGGCGTCGGACCAGAGCGCGTGGTGGCCCTCGCACTGCCCCGTTCGGCGGCGGCCGTGGTCGCGCAGCTCGCCGTGGCCAAGGCCGGCGGCGCGTTCCTGCCCGTCGACCCCGGCTACCCGGAACAGCGGCGGGAGTTCATGATCCGGGACGCGGGCGCGCACCTCGTCCTCGGCGATCCGGCCGAGGTGTGGTCCGCCGACGGGCCCGGGACCGCGCCCACGGACGCCGACCGCACCACCGCGCTCACCCCCGCCCACCCCGCGTACGTCATCTACACCTCCGGCTCCACCGGCACCCCCAAGGGCGTCGTCGTCACCCACCGGGGACTCGCCTCCTTCGCCGCGGCCGCCGCCGAGCGGTACGCGGCGGGTCCCGGCGACCGGGTGCTCCAGTTCGCCTCCCCGAGCTTCGACGCCTCCGTGCTGGAACTGTGCGTCTCCCTGCTCAGCGGGGCCGCGCTGGTGACGGGCGAGGAGGGGCCGCTGGTCGGGGAGCGGCTGGCGGAGGTGCTCACCGAACGACGCGTCAGCCACACGCTGATCCCGCCCGCGGCGCTGGCCACCGTCCCGCCGGAGACCGCCGCCGGCCTGCCCCACCTGCGCAGCCTCATCGTGGGCGCCGAGGCCTGCCCGGCCGATCTGGTCGACACCTGGGCCCCCGGCCGCCGCATGATCAACTCCTACGGCCCCACCGAGGCCACCGTCGTCGCCACCTGGACCGGGCCGCTGACGCCCGGCGCCGGCGCTCCGCCCATCGGCCGCCCCTCCGGCGGCACCCGGGTCCTGGTGCTCGACGCCGCCCTGCGGCCCGTACCGCCGGGGGTGACCGGCGAGCTGTACATCGCCGGGCCCGGCCTCGCCCGCGGCTACCTGGGCCGGCCGGGACTCACCGCCCAGCGGTTCCTGCCCGATCCGTTCGGCGGGCCGGGGGAGCGGATGTACCGCACCGGGGACCTGGTCCGCTGGACCGCCGACGGCCGGCTCAGGTTCGCCGGGCGCGCCGACGACCAGGTCAAGCTGCGCGGCTTCCGCATCGAGCCCGGTGAGATCGAGGGCGCGCTGCGCCGCAGCCCCCTGGTGCGGGACGCCGTGGTCGTCGTCCGGGCGGGGGAGACGCCCGGCGCGCCGGCCCGGCTCGTCGCCTACGTCGTACCGGCACGGCCGGCCGGCCCCGAGCCCGTCCCCGGCGAACCGTCCGGGGCCGGGCCCTCCGCCACCGCACGGTCCGGGACCGAGGCCCCCGGCGGGGCCGCGTCCGCCGTCGCCCTGCCCGTCGGTGAACTGCGGCTGCACCTGGCCGGAGAGCTGCCCCCGCACATGGTGCCGTCCGTGTTCGTCCCCCTCGACCGGCTGCCGCTCACCCCGAACGGCAAGACCGACCGCAGGGCCCTGCCCGCGCCCGGGCCCACCCAGGCCGCGGACGGGCCGCGGACCGCGCCGCGCACCGACACCGAACGCCGTGTCGCCCGGATCTGGGCCGACGTGCTCGGCATCGAGGAGGTGGGTGCCGACGACAACTTCTTCGCGCTCGGCGGCGACTCCATCCTGAGCATGCAGGTCGTCTCGCGGCTGCGCCGTGACGGCCTGCACGTGGCCACCCGGGACCTGTTCACGCACCAGACCGTCGCCGAACTCGCCACCGTCGTCCGCACCGCGCCCCAGCGTGCCGCCGAAGGTCCGGTGACCGGCGAGGTGCCGCTCACACCGATCCAGGAGTGGTTCCTGACCACTCCCCGCGCGGCCCACCACCACTTCAACCAGTCCGCGCTGCTGGAGCTCGACGGCACCCCCGACCCGCGGGCGCTGAGTGCCGCGCTCGACGCCCTGCTGGAACACCACGACGCCCTGCGCATGCGGTTCACCCGGCACGAGCACGGCTGGCGGCAGTTCAACCCGCCGCCCGCCGGCGGTCACGACCTCCTCGGCCGGCACGACCTGTCCGGGCTGTCCGCCGAGGACGCCGACGCGGCCATGGCGAAGGCCGCCGACGAGCTGCACGCGAGCTTCGACCTGGCCCACGGCCCGCAACTGCGGGCGGCGCTGTTCACCGGGAGCCCGGACCGGCCCGCGTTCCTCCTGCTCGTCGTCCACCACCTGGTGGTGGACGCGGTCTCCTGGCGCGTCCTGCGCGACGACCTGGAGACCGCCTACCGGCAGGCGGCCCAGGGCGAACCGGTCACCCTGGGGGAGCGGGGCACCAGCTTCCGCGAATGGTCCCGGCGCCTCGCCGCCCACGTCGCCGAGGGCGCCCTCGACCACGAACTGGCCCACTGGGAGCAGGCGGTCGCCGTCGAACCGGACGCGGCGGTCCCGGCCCCCGCAGCCGAGGCCGGGCCGGCCGCCACGGTCGGCGTGGAACTCGACGAGGACGACACCACGGCCCTGCTGCGCTCCGCGCCCACCGCCTACCGCACCCGGGTCAACGACGTGCTGCTCGCCGCCCTGGCCCTGGCGCTGGCCCGCTGGACCGGACAGGACCGGGTCCGCGTGGACCTGGAGGGCCACGGCCGGGAGGACCTGCTCGACGGCGTCGACCTCTCGCGCACCGTCGGCTGGTTCACCACCGTCTACCCGGTCGCCCTCCAGGTGCCCGACCCCGGCGAGAGCGGAGCGGACCGCGACTGGCGGTCCCTGGTGAAGTCGGTGCGCCGCCAGCTGCGCGCCGTACCCGGCAACGGCATCGGCTACGGCGCCCTGCGCACCTTCGGCACCCCGGAAGTCCGCGGCCGCCTCGGCGCCCACGCCCACAGCCAGGTGGTGTTCAACTACCTCGGCCAGTGGGACGCCCGCCCCGAGACCGACGGCGGCGGCCTGGTCCGTGCCGAACACGGCTCCTTCGGGCAGGACCACGACCCCCGGGACCCCGGCTCGCACCCGGTGGAGGTGGTGGGCGCGGTGCAGCACGGCCGGCTCGCCTTCACCTGGCACCACCGGCCCGGCGTCCACGACACCGCGACCGTGCGCCGGGTGGCCGAGGAGTTCGCCGAGGCCCTGCGCCACCTCGCCCGGCACGCCCGGGGAGGCAGGTGACGACACTCCCGGCCCGCGAGGCACCGCCCCGGCGCACCGCCCGGCACGGCCCTCGCGCCCCACGCGCCCCGACCGCCCGCCACCACCGCGCCCCGACGACGACCGGGGCGACAGGCAGGCCGAAGACCGACCGAAGACCGACCGAAGACAGACCGAAACCGAGAAAGAAGGCGACATGGACGAGAACACCCGCTACCAGGTGCTGCGCAACGACGAGGAGCAGTACTCCCTCTGGCCCGCCGACATCGAGGTGCCCGCCGGCTGGCAGCCCGTCGGCAAGGAGGGCACCGAGGCCGAGTGCTCCGCCTACGTGGACGAGGTCTGGACCGACATGCGGCCCAAGAGCCTGCGTGAGCGCATGGAGAACGCCGGCGCCTGACCGGCGCACCCGCACCGACACGCCGGGCCGGCCGCACCCGCGCCGGCCCGGCACCCCCTCACCCCCACGCGTCGCCGTCCCGGCGCCCCACCGCCCTCGGCCCCACCGCACCGCAACTCACCCGAGGAGCCCTTCATGACCCCCGTCCTGCGCACCGAGCGCCTGGAATTCCTCCCCTACCGGCCCGAACACGAGGATCACTTCGTCGCGCTGTTGCGCAACGAGGAGGTGTGCCGCTGGATGGGGCAGGACCTCGTACCGGAACCGCAGCTGCGCGAGCTGTTCCGCGCCATCCTCACCGACGTCTACCCCCAGCGCCGCTTCGACGTGTGGGGCCTGTGGCTGGACGGCACCTACGTCGGGCACGCCGAGGTGAAGCCGACCGGCAACGTCGACGGCCACGAACTCGTCACCGCGCTCGTCCCCGGCCACTGGGGGCGCGGCCTGGGCGGCGAGACGGTGCGCGGCCTGCTCCGGCACGCCGCCGACGACCTGGGGCTGACCGAGGTGTACGGCATGGTCGGCGCCGAGAACACCGCCAGCCTGGCCCTGTGCCGCCGCCTTGGCTTCCGGCACGTCCGGGACGTCGTCGGTGACGACGGTTCCGTGACGAAGCTGATGGCCATCCGCACGAAGGATCCGGAGCCGGAGACCGGGGCTTCGACCGTGCCCCACGCGGCCGGGGCGGCGACCGCCGCGGACGGAGCCGGTGCGGCGGCCGTCGAAGACCCCGTGTGAGCCGGCCGCCGCTCGCCGGGTGAGCCGCCGAAGCGGCGGAGACCGGGCCCGCGCCGGAACCGAGGCGCGAATTCGGTCCGCCGCCGTGGTGACGGCCACCCCCGGCAGGGGCCCGCGGAGCCCGTCCGCTTTGTCCGCGTCCGCAGGGGCTGCGCAGTCGGCTCATACGCGCTGTAATGGCGAACGTGGCGAGTGAGGGTGCTGTGGTGCGCAGATCGAGGAGCGAGCGTGCCGGACTTGCCCTCGACACGCTCGCGGACGTGCCCGCTTCGCCGGACCGGCTGCGGCGTGTCCTGGAACAGGCACTGGTGTTCGCCGGGGCCGCGTTCGCCGGCGTGTACACGCCGTGCGACGACCCCGCGACGCTCTGCCTTGCCGAGTCGGCCGGTCTGCCCCGCACGCTGTACGGACTGCGCGACGGCTATCCGGCCGCGGGCGGCTCCCCGATGGCCGAGGCCCACCGCACCCGGCGGCCGGTGTGGCTCGGTCCGGCCGAGCTGGCCGGGTGCGCCGAGGCACGCCGGGCGCCGTCCCCGGACTTCTCGCTGGCCGCCCTGCCGCTCGGCCCGGCAGGCGGCTGTCTGCTCGCCGTCACCGAGCAGCCGGGCGGCTTCGGCACCGACGACCGCGACTGCCTGGAACTGGTCGCCCGGGCCGTCGCCGTACCCGCGCCGGCCGGGGCCGCCACCGAGACGGGCGAGCTGCCCGCCGACGCGTTCAGCGTGGTCATGGACACCGGCCGGGTCGAGGTCGGCGACGGGATCCTCGGCCTGTTCGGCATCGGCCGGCCGGAGTTCGACGGCAGGGTGGAGACACTGCTCGGTCTCACCGTCCCCGAGGACCTGCCCTCCCTGATGTCCGTCGTCGAGGCCGACCACATGTCGATCGGCGAACGCGAACTGGAGTTCCGCATCCTCCAGCACTCCGGCCCGCCCAAGTGGGTCCGGCTGCGCGGCCGGCTGGTGCCCGGCGGCGAGGGCCGTTCCGCCCGGCTCGCCGGCACCGTCGCCGACGCCTCCACCCTGCGCTCCGACGTCACCGACGTGGCCCGGGTCCAGCGGCTGGCCGCCGCCCTCGCCACGGCCGGCACCGTCAAGGACGTCGGGCACGCCGTCGTCGCCGCCCTGCGCGTCCCCCTCAACGCCGACCGCATCGCGCTGGCCGAACTGGAGAACGACCGCCTCGTCGTCACCGTCCTCGACCCGCCGGAACCCGAGGCCTGGCCCGAGCTGTGGCGCACCGAATGGCGCACCGAATGGCCCGACGCGCCGGTGCGGGCGATGCCCACCCTCGCCGCCGCGCTGCGCGAGGGCCGCTCCCGCATCTGGCCCGCCGGCACCCCGCTGGAGCCCGCCCTCGCCGAGGTCGGCCCCGGCGGCCTCGCCGTGCTGCCGCTGCCGGCCGGCGGCCGCATGGCCGGCGCCTGCCTGATCGGCTGGGACCAGCCGCACGAGTTCGCCCCCGACGAGCGCGCCCTGCTCACCGCCTGCGCGGGCCTCACCGGACAGGCCTTGCTGCGCGCCCACGCCTTCGACGCCGAACACGAACTCGTCGGCATGCTCCAGCGCACCCTGCTGCCCCGTCGGCTGCCCCGGCTGCCCGGCGCGGTCGCCGTCGCCCGCTATCTGCCCACCACCGCCGGTCTGGAGGTCGGCGGCGACTGGTACGACGTGATCCCGCTCGCCGACAACCACGTGGCCCTCGTCATCGGCGACGTGCAGGGCCACAACGCGGGCGCCGCCACCCTCATGGGGCAGATGCGCACCGCCCTGCGCGCCTACGCCGCCGAGGGCCACTCCCCGGACGTCGTCGTCTCGCACGCCAACCGGCTGCTGCTGGACATGGAGACCGACCTCTTCGCCACCTGCGCCTACGTCGACGTGGACATGGAGCAGGGCACCGCCCTGTGCGTGCGCGCCGGCCATCTGCAGCCCGTGCTGCGGCACCCGGACGGCAGCACCGAGATCGTGCAGGCCGAGGGCGGCCCGCCGCTCGGCGTGCTCGGCCAGGCCGAGTTCCGCATGACCCCGCTCCGGCTCCAGCCCGGCACGGTCCTCGCGCTCACCACCGACGGCCTGGTGGAGTCCCCGGGCGTTGACATCGACGAGGGCATGGACCGGCTCGCCGCCGAACTGGCCGCCGCCGACCCGGGCCACCTCGGTCTGGTCGCCGACGCCCTGCTCACCGGCGCCCACCGCGGCGACGACGTCGCCCTGCTGCTGATGCGCTACGACGGCATGGCCGTACGCCCGCTGCGCGAGAGCTGGACGGTGTGGCGGGTCCCCGAGGCCGTCCGGCACGCCCGCCGCTTCAGCCGGCGCACGCTGCGCACCTGGGGCGTCTCCCCGGACACCGTCGACGCGGCCCTCCTCGTCGTCTCGGAACTGGTCACCAACGCCCTCGTGCACACCGGCGGGCCGGTCCGCCTCGACCTCAGCCTGGTCAACCACCGGCTGCGGCTCGCCGTCGCCGACACCTCGCCGCGCAGCCCCGTCCAGCCGACCAGCATCGGCTGGGAGGCCACCGGCGGCCGCGGCATCCTGCTGGTGGAGGCGGTGTCGGCGGCCTGGGGGACGGTGCCGGTCAGCGGCGGCAAACAGGTCTGGGCGGATCTCGTACCGCAGGACTGACCCGCCACTCGGGTACCGGTGCCGCCCGCGCACGGCAGGTCAACAGGCGCCGCGCGCCGACCGTGCCTAAGGTCGGTGGGGTGGCACACACCTTCGAGGAACTGGTGGCGAAGCAGCGCGCCGCCGACGCGGCACACCGCATGGTCGAGGAACTCCGGGACGCGTACGGGCCGCCCGCCGGGCGCCAGATGACGGGCGCCCAGTCCGGCACCTACGAGACGGCGCTGCGCGCCTGGCGGGACCTGGACCGGGAGGCGCAGACGGCGGTGAGCGAGTACGCGAAGGAGACCGGCAGGCCGCGGGCCGACGTGGAGGCGGAGGTGGCGCGGGCGGCCGCACCCCAGGACTCGTGAGACCCGGCCCCCGCGCGGCCGCCCGCGGCGCCGAACGCCTCGCCGACGCGGCGGACGCCCGCCTCCCGGTGCTGGAGGGAGGCTCGCTGCTGCGCAAGGCGTTCCCCGAGCACTGGTCCTTCCTGCTCGGCGAACTCGCTCTTTACAGCCTGCTCGTGCTGATCCTGACCGGGGTGTGGCTGACGTTCTTCTTCCAGCCGGAGATGCGCGAGGTCGTCTACCAGGGCTCCTACGTGCCGCTGCGCGGGGTGCTCATGTCGTCCGCGTTCGACTCCACCCTGCGCATCAGCTTCGACGTCCGCGGCGGACTGCTGATGCGGCAGATGCACCACTGGGCCGCGCTCCTCTTCATCGCCGCGATCGGCGCGCACATGCTCCGGATCTTCTTCACCGGAGCCTTCCGCCGGCCCCGCGAGCTGAACTGGGTCATCGGGGTCACCCTGTTCGCGCTGGCCCTCGCGGAGGGCTTCGCCGGCTACTCGCTCCCCGACGACCTGCTCTCCGGCACCGGACTGCGCATCGCCCAGGGCATCATGACGTCGATCCCGGTCGTCGGGACGTACCTGGCCTTCTTCGCCTTCGGCGGCCAGGTGCCCGGCCACGACATCGTCACCCGGCTCTACCCGGTGCACATCCTGCTGGTCCCGGGCGCCCTCGTCGCCCTCGTCTCGGTGCACCTGATGCTGGTCTTCCACCTCAAGCACACCCAGTGGCGCGGCCCCGGCCGCACCAACCGCAACGTCCGCGGCAAGCCGCTCTTCCCGCAGTTCAGCGCCTCCTCCATCGGCCTGTCCCTGACGGTCGCCGGTCTGCTGGCGGTGCTGTCGGCCGTCGCCCAGATCAACCCCGTGTGGGTGTACGGCCCGTTCCGCCCCGACCAGGCCTCCACCGGCTCCCAGCCCGACTGGTACGTCGGCTTCCTGGAGGGCGCCCTGCGGCTGGTGCCGTCGTGGGAGACCACCTTCGCGGGCCACACCGTGATGTGGAACGTGCTGCTGCCGGCCGTGGTCCTGCCCGCCGTGCTGTTCGCCGTGCTCTACGCCTACCCCTTCGTCGAGCAGCGCCTGACGGGGGAGTGGCACCAGGAGCGGCATCTCGCCGACCGGCCGCGCGAGCGTCCCGTGCGCACCGGCTTGGGCGTGGCGGCCACCGTGTTCTACGCCGTGCTGCTGCTGGAGGGCGCCAACGACGTCACCGCCCAGACGTTCCGCGTCTCCGTCAACGGGCTGACCTACGTGTACCGCGTCGCCCTCGTGGTGGCGCCCGTCCTCGCCTTCCTGCTGACCTGGTGGCTGTGCCGGGCCCTGGCGGCGGCCGAGCGCGAACGCCTTGCCGAGGGCGTGCCGACCGGCGACATCCGGCAGAACGTCGCCGGGGGCTACGAGACCGACCACGAACCGGTTGAGTCGTTCCAGCCCGGAGCGCCGCGCAGGGAGCTCAGCGACGCGCGTACTGGAACACCATCCCGAACACCCCGCGCACCAGGACGGCGAAGCCGATGAGGAACAGCCACAGCCCGTAGACGACGCCGGTCGCCGTCACCGCGAAGCCCAGCGCGGTGACGACCGGCCAGGGGCTCTCGTCCGGGAAGAACGCCACCGGCCCCGCCCCGTCGGCCACTTCGGCGTCCCTGAGGTCCTGCGCCCGCCTCCCCTTGCGCCGGTACTGCACCAGGCAGAAGAACGACACCAGCGCCGCCATGCCGCAGGCGACCACCAGCGCCGCCGTACCGGCCGGCTCGCCCGACCACACCCCGTACAGGGCCGCGGTCCCGCCGAAGAACACCGCCACACCGCCGAACAGCATCGCCTCGGTCCTCATCGTTTCCCTTCCTCCTGGGCCTCGCGCACGACCTCCGGATGGTGCAGGTCGAAGGCGGGCGACTCGGACCGGACCCGGGGCAGCGCCACGAAGTTGTGCCGGGGCGGCGGGCAGGACGTCGCCCACTCCAGGGCCCGGCCCCACCCCCAGGGGTCGTCGATGTCCACGCGCTCGCCCTTGGCCGCGGTGCGCCACACGTTGTAGAGGAACGGCAGGGTGGAGACGGCGAGCAGGAACGCCCCGGCGGTGGAGACGCTGTTGAGCAGGGTGAAGCCGTCACCGGGGAGGTAGTCCGCGTAGCGGCGGGGCATGCCCTGCTCGCCGAGCCAGTGCTGGACCAGGAAGGTGAGCTGGAAGCCCGGGAAGAGCAGCCAGAAGTGCACCTTGCCGAGGCGTTCGTCGAGCATCCGGCCGGTGAACTTGGGCCACCAGAAGTAGAACCCGGCGAACATGGCGAACACGACCGTGCCGAACAGGACGTAGTGCAGGTGGGCGACGATGAAGTAGGAGTCGGTCAGGTGGAAGTCCAGCGGGGGTGAGGCGATCAGCACCCCGCTGAGCCCGCCGAGGAGAAAGGACACCAGGAACCCGCAGGACCACAGCATCGGGGTCTCGAACGACAGCGAGCCGTACCGCATGGTGCCGATCCAGGCGAAGAACTTGATGCCGGTGGGGACGGCGATCAGGAACGACATGACGGAGAAGAACGGCAGCAGCACGGCGCCGGTGGCGAACATGTGGTGGGCCCAGACGACGGCCGAGAGCATGGTGATGGCGATGGTCGCGCCGATCAGCGGGAGATAGCCGAACAGGGGCTTGCGGGAGAAGACCGGCAGGATCTCGGAGACGATACCGAAGAAGGGCAGCGCGACGATGTAGACCTCGGGGTGCCCGAAGAACCAGAACAGGTGCTGCCACAGCAACGCGCCCCCGTTCGCCGCGTCGAAGACGTGCGCGCCGAACTTGCGGTCGGCCTCCAGGGCGAGGAGGGCGGCGGTCAGCACGGGGAAGGCGGGCAGCACCAGGATCGAGGTGAACAGCACGTTCCAGGTGAAGATCGGCATCCGGAACATGGTCATGCCGGGAGCGCGCAGGCACATGATGGTGGCGATGAAGTTGACCGCGCCGAGCGTGGTGGAGACACCGGTGACGACCAGTCCCATGACCCACATGTCGCCGCCGGCGCCTGGGGAGTAGTAGGCGCTGTTGAGGGGGGCGTAGGCGAACCAGCCGAAGGAGGCGGCGCCGCCGGGGATGATGAAACCGGAGACCACCATCAGGCCGCCGAGCAGGTACATCCAGTACGACAGCGCGTTCAGCCGGGGGAAGGCCACGTCGGGCGCGCCGATCTGCAGCGGCATGACCGCGTTGGTGAACCCGGCGAACATCGGTGTGGCGAACAGCAGCATCATGATCGTGCCGTGGATCGTCACGAACTGGTTGTAACCCTGCTCGCTGAGCACCTGCAGCCCCGGCCGTGCCAGCTCCGTGCGCATGGCCAGCGCGAGGAGTCCGGCGAGCAGGAAGAAACAGAACGCCGTGACCATGTAGAGCCGGCCGATCACTTTGTGATCGGTCGTCGAGAGCCAGCGCAGCAGGACCCGGCCGGGCCGGGGAGCGGTGGCCGGGTACCGTGCGGTGATCTCCGCGATCTCTGACATCTCCGGTGTTTCGGTCATCGCGGGCGACGCTACTCCCGGGACCGATGGGCCCGCCCGCGCCACGCCCCGCACGCCCACGGTCGGGTCCGCCGCCCGCTGCGCCGATCGGTTGAAGCGCCCCGGGCCAGGCATCCGGCGTCCGGTCCCGGGTACCCGCAGGTCATGAACACTGCCATGTACGAAGCAGCCACAGGCGCTCAGGTGTTCGGGTACGTCCTCGTCCTCGTGGTCGGCGTCGCCCTCGTCGCCGGGCTGCTGTGGGCGTTCCGGCTGGGCGTCGCGGTGCGCAAGCGCGAACCGGCTCCGCCGCTGCCCGAGGAGCAGCCCACGCTGCCGCCGTCCGGTCCGGTCCGTGAGACGAGCGAGATGCGCGAGCCGCACGAGGTGCCCCGGACCGAGGACGGGAACGACCGGCTCACCCCCCATCAGCTCGGCAACGTCGGTTCCACGCGGGCCGAGGACCAGCGGCGTCCGCGCTGGTCGCCCGGGTCCAGCGGCTCCTTCGGCGGCGGTGGCGGCGGCCGGACCTGAGCCGCGCCGCCCGCGGGTTTACCCGTCATGGGCGCGGGGACCCGGGCGGACACACCGCAGACGCCGGGCCGGCTCACCGGCCGGCCCGGCGGCAGGGCAGAAGAGAGAAGATGAGACACCGTGACCGCGCACATCAGTGACAGGCCCGCACTTCCCTATGCCGAGACCGGCTGGTCCAAGGCCCGCGGCAGGCGGGGCGGCAGCGTGCGCACCTGTCGGCCGGCCATCGCCGAGCGCACCGGTCCGCGGCAGGAGAGCGCGGAGCGGGACGGCAACATAGTGCGGGGCGAGGACTGAGGAACACCGGGGCGGGCGGCGGAGCCCGGCGGGAATCCGGGGGCCGGCCCAATAAGGCGAACAAGGGTCCGGACCGGGCAGTCCGCCGTTAGGGTATGGCCAATATGAACCTCCTCGTCACCGGCGCCGCCGGGTTCATCGGCTCCCATTACGTACGCGGCCTCCTCGCCGACGACTCGCCCGACGCGCCGAGCGTCACCGTGCTGGACAGGCTGACCTACGCCGGCATCCGCACGAACCTCCCGAGCGGCCATCCCCGCCTCGACTTCGTGCACGGCGACATATGCGACGCCGCCCTCGTCGACAAGCTCATGGCCGGCGCCGACCAAGTGGTGCACTTCGCCGCCGAGTCGCACGTCGACCGGTCGATCGACGGGGCCGGCGAGTTCGTCCGCACCAATGTGGTGGGCACCCAGACCCTGCTGGACGCGGCGCTGCGAAACGGCGTCGGCACCTTCGTGCACGTCTCCACCGACGAGGTCTACGGTTCCATCGAGTCCGGCTCCTGGCCCGAGGAGCACCCCCTCGCGCCCAACTCCCCTTACTCCGCCTCCAAGGCCTCCTCCGACCTGCTGGCCCTCGCCCAGCACCGCACCCACGGCCTCGACGTCCGGGTCACCCGCTGCTCCAACAACTACGGCCCGCGCCAGTTCCCGGAGAAGGTGATCCCGCTCTTCGTCACCAACCTCCTCGACGGCCTGACCGTCCCGCTCTACGGCGACGGACGCAACGTCCGCGACTGGCTGCACGTCGAGGACCACTGCCACGGCATCGAACTGGTCCGCACCAAGGGCCGGGCCGGCGAGGTCTACAACATCGGCGGCGGCACGGAGCTGAGCAACAAGGAACTCACCGGACTGCTCCTCGAGGCCTGCGGCGCGGACTGGGGCCGGGTGGAGCACGTCACCGACCGCAAGGGCCACGACCTGCGGTACTCGGTCGACTGGAGCAAGGCCCGCGACGAACTCGGCTACCGCCCGCGCCACGACTTCTCGACCGGCCTCGCCGGCACGGTCGCCTGGTACCGGGACAACCGCTCCTGGTGGGAGCCGCTCAAGCGGCGGAGCGGCCGATGAGGTGGCTGGTCACCGGCGCGAGCGGCATGCTCGGCCAGGACACCGTCCAGGAACTGCGTGAACGCGGCGAGGACGTCACCGGGCTCGGCCGCGCGGCGCTCGACATCACCGAACCCGGCTCCGTGCGGGGGGCGTTGGAGACCCACCGCCCGGACATTGTCGTCAACTGCGCCGCCTACACGGCCGTGGACGACGCCGAGACCGACGAGGCACGCGCGCTGCGCGTCAACGGCGAGGGCCCGCGGCTGCTCGCCCGCGCCTGCGCGGCCCACGGCGCCCGGCTGGTCCACGTCTCCACCGACTACGTCTTCTCCGGCGACGCCCGCGACACCCCCTATCCCGAGGACCACCCTCCGGCTCCGCGCACCGCCTACGGCCGCACCAAACTCGCCGGGGAGCGCGCGGTGCTCGCCGAACACCCGGACGGCGCCGTCGTGTTGCGCACCGCCTGGCTGTACGGCGCCCACGGCCGCAATTTCGTGCGCACCATGCTCGAACTCGAGGCCCGCCGCGACACCCTGGACGTCGTGGACGACCAGCGCGGGCAGCCGACCTGGAGCGCCGACGTGGCCGGCCTCGTCGCGGACCTCGGCGCCGGGGACGTCCACGGCGTCCTGCACGCCACCAACTCCGGTGAGGCCACCTGGTTCGAGCTGGCCCGCGAGGTGTTCCGGCTGACCGGCGCCGACCCGGAGCGGGTACGCCCCACCGACAGCCGGTCCTTCACCCGGCCCGCGCCCCGGCCCGCCTACAGCGTGCTCGGGCACGCGCGATGGCGGGGGACCGGCCTGGAACCGCCGAGGGACTGGCGGTCCGCCCTGTACGAAGCCCTGCCTCACATCCGCAAGGAGATGTCCCAGTGAAACGGCACGAGTTCCTGCGGGAGCTCCACAAGGTCACCGCGAACCGCAACTACCTGGAGATCGGCGTCAACGACGGCCGCAGCCTGACGCTGTCCCGGGTACCCAGCGTCGCTGTCGACCCCGCGTTCAAGGTGGTCACGGAGATCCGCTGCGACGTGCACCTCGCCAAGGCGACCAGCGACGACTTCTTCGCCCGCGACAACCCCCTCGCGCACCTCAGGGGCGGCCGCCACCCGCTGCGCAACCTGGCCCGCAACCGCAGCCCGTTCGGCTACTGGAGGCGCACCACGCTGGACCTGTCGTTCATCGACGGCATGCACCTGTTCGAGTACGCGCTGCGGGACTTCATCAACATCGAGAAGCACGCGGACTGGGCGAGCGTCAGCGTCTTCGACGACATGCTGCCGCGCAACGTCGACGAGGCCGCCCGCGACCGGCACACCGACGCCTGGACCGGTGACGTCTACAAGCTCGTCGAGATCCTGAACCGTCACCGCCCCGACCTGGTCACGGTGCTGGTCGACACCGCGCCCACCGGCCAGCTGGTGGTCTTCGGCGCCGACCCGTCGAACACCGTGCTGAAGGACCGCTACGACGAGATCATCGCGGAGTTCGAGGTCCCCGACCCGCAGAAGGTCCCCGAGCCGGTCCTGGAGCGCACCACGGCCGTCAAGCCCGAGGACTTCCTCGGCGCCGGCTTCTGGAAGCCGCTGGCCGCGGCGCGCAACCGGGGCACCAAGCGGGCCCGCGGCTGGGAACCGCTGCGGCGCGCGCTGGAGCCCTACTCCGTCACCCGCTGAATCGGCCGCGCAGCCGCGCGTAGTGGGCGGAGCAGTCCGCGTAGGAGGGCAGCAGCCCGGACCGCTCCGCCTCGGCCAGCGTGGGTGCCTCGGCGTCCTTGGGAGACAGCACCGGCTCGATGCCCTCGGGCCAGGCGATGCCGAGACCGGGATCGAGCGGGTGCACCCCGTGCTCCCGGCCCGGCGCGTACCCGGCCGAGCACAGGTAGACCACGGTGGCGTCGTCGGTCAGCGCCATGAAGGCGTGCCCCAGACCCTCGGCGAGGAACACCGCGTGCCGGGTGTCGTCGTCCAGTCGTACCGCCTCCCACCGCCCGAAGGTGGGGGAGCCGACCCGGATGTCCACCACCACGTCCAGCACGGCACCGCGCACACAGGTGACGTACTTGGCCTGCCCGGGCGGTACGTCCGCGAAGTGGACGCCGCGCAGCACACCCCGCCGCGACACCGAGCAGTTGGCCTGGGCGAGGCCCAGGTCGTAACCGGTGGCCTCGCGGAACTCCGCGCCCCGGTACCACTCGTGGAAGCTGCCCCGGTCGTCCGGGAACACCTTGGGCTCCAGCACCCACGCGTCCGCTATCTCCAACTGCCGCACCGGATCAGGCCTTTCGTGTAGTCGTCGGTCCCAGCATTCCGCCCAGCACGCGCCGGGCCCTCCCGAGGATCCGCCGCAGCAGCCCGCGCGGCGCCACCCGGACCACCCGCACGTCGTCACGGCCCGCCCGCAGCAGCAGCGGCAGCGTCAGCGCGCGGCCGCCCGGCAGGCAGAGCGCCGTGCGCCAGGCGGCGTTCCGCAGCTCCCGCACCGGCACCCGGGCCGCGAGCAGGCCGTGGGCGCCGTCGGCGGGGGTCAGCACGGCCTCCGCGTCGAACGTGCGGCCGGAGGCGGTGCCGGTCAGCCGGAGGGTGATCGCGGTGCTGTCGGGGACGTACAGCGGCAGCGCCAGGGAGAGCACCTCGTGGTCCGACAGCGCCGCGTCGGCCGAGGTGAGCCGGTGCAGACCGAGGGACTTCACCGCCCGGTCCACGTCCAGCGAGAGGTTGGCGTGCGCCTTGGTCCAGTACGGCAGCACCACCCGGCCGGCCACGATCCCGGCGGGCGGCAGCGCATCGCCGTGCGCCGGCGCGGGCCCCAGCCGGCACTCCTTGGTCCAGCCGCCCAGCGAGAGGCGGACGTAGGTGTCCCACAGCCCGCCGGTGAGCGGGCCGCCCCCCGCCGCCGTGGCCGGGTCGACGGTGGCCGTGCCGCGCAGCACCAGCCGGGTCCGGCCGTCGGCGGCCGGGACGCGCTCCCGGTCGGTCTCCACCGGCTGGAAATAGGAGGCGCCGGTCTCCCGGTCGCGCAGGATCAGGTCGGCGGTCGCCCTGCCGAAGCCGTCGGCGGCGGCCGCGGTCAGCCGGGACACGGCCTCGGCGAGGTCCGCCGGCGCGTCGTCCGCCGGGGCCCGGGACCCGTCCGCGCGGACGGTCAGCGGGCCGTCGGCGTCGGTGTACTCGGCGGTGAAGCGCACGCGCAGGCTTCCGTCGTGCCATTCGACGGCGGCCGGGACGGCCCGGGGCAGGACGCCGGCCTCCCACTCGGCGTAGGCGACGAGGTCGTCGTAGCGGTCGTCCCGGATCAGCGCGGCGACGATCCGCTGGCCCGGCCGCATGCCGGGGGCGACACCCGGGCCGAAGCGCTCCTTGACCACCGCGTGGGTCTCCCGGAACACCTCGCGCCGGTAGTCGTCCGGCATCGCCAGCAGCCGGCGCCCGCTCATCCGGTCGACGATCTCCACCCGCAGCCAGCGGCGCAGCAGCCGGTCGCGCAGCGCGCCGGGCTCGGTGTACCGCTCGACGACGTCCAGGGCCTCGCGGAGGTTCTGGAAGTAGCCGACCGGGTCGAAGCTCTGGAAGCCGGCGTTGGCGGCGTCGTCGCGTTTGACGTGGTAGTAGCAGACGTAGTCGCTGAGCACGGAGACGTTGTCCGCGCGCAGATAGGCCTCGGTGACGAAGACGTGGTCCTCCAGGCGCCGCCGGCCCTCCGGAAAGCGCAGCCCGGTGCGGTCCAGGAAGGAGCGCCGGAGCATCTTGTGCGGGGTGAGGCTGTCGATCAGCGGGGCGTCGGCGACCGTGGCGCGCGGGTGGTTGCGGCGGAACAGCTCCACCGGCACCGGGCGGCCCTTGCCGGCCATCTTCCCGACGACCACGTCGGCCTTGTTGGCCACGCCGTACTCGTACATCCGCTCCAGGGCCTCGTCGCCGAGGTGGTCGTCGTTGTCGACGAACATCACGAACTCGCCCCGGGCGGCGTCGATCCCGACGTTGCGGGGCTTGCCGGACCAGCCGGAGTTCTCCTGGTGGACGACGTGGAAGTGCGGGTGCTCGGCGGCGAGCGCGTCCAGTCTGGCGGGGGTGGCGTCGGTGGAGCCGTCGTCGACGAAGACGACCTCGAACTCGTCGGGGGGCAGCGACTGGCGCAGCAGCGAGGCCACGCAGTCCTCGATGTACGGCCCGGGGTTGTAGACGGGTACGACGACGCTGACCTTGACCGGCATCCGGTTTCCAAGCCCCCTTGGTTCGCTTTCCGTTGCCTGAATGGCACGGCGCGTGGCCGAATGTTAACCCGCTGCCTTGTGCGGGCGAAGTCAAGCCCGCACAAGGCACCGTGGCGGGTGATCAGGCGTGGGTCTTGGCCAGCAGCTCCAGGATCTCGGCCGTCGTGCCGCTCTCGCCGAGCCGCGGGAAGATCCGCTCGACGCTGCCCGCGTGCGCCGCGGGGTCGCTGTCGGTCATGGCGTCCGTGGCCAGGGTGACGTGGTAGCCGTGGGCGTAGGCGTCGCGCGCGGTGGACTCGACGCCGATGCTGGTGGCGATGCCGGCCAGCACGATCTGCGTGATGCCCCGGCGGCGGAGCTGGGTGTCGAGGTCGGTGCCGTGGAAGGCGCTCCAGTTGTGCTTGGTGACGCGGATGTCGCCGGGGTGGCCGGCCAGTTCGTCGACGACGACGTCCCAGCCCTCCGGGAAGGCGAGGCCGCGCGCCTGCCGCTCGGTCCGGCCGGGGACGGCGTCCGCCCCGTCGGGTGCGAAGGACACCCGGACCAGGACCACGGGGAGGCCGCGGTCACGGAAGGCGCCGGCGAGTTCGGCGCCGCGGGAGACGACGTCGGCGGCGGAGTGCGGCTGGGTGGGCATGGCCACGATGCCGTTCTGCAGGTCGATCGCGACGAAGGCGGTGCGGGGGTCGAGCGTGGTGACGGACATGGGGTGGATCAGGCCTTTCGAGGGGTGAGCCGGCCGAGGGAACGGTCGGGGAGGGTCGTCGCCAGCAGCAGAGCCGAGCCGGCGAGCATGAACAGGGCCAGGCCGTGCAGCCCGGCGGTGTCGGCGCGGTGCGGGTAGAACGCCGCCGTGGCGGCGGACGCGCCCAGCGCCCCGAGGTACATGAAGGTCCGCAGCAGCCCGGCGGCCGACGCGATCCGTTCCGGATCGGCCTGCCGGTACAGGGCGTTCTGCGCGGCGAGGCCGACGAGGCCCTGCGGGACGCCGAGAAGGGCACCGACCCCGAGCAGCAGCCACGCCGGGCTGTCGGCGCCGACCAGCAGCAGGGCGGCGGATCCGCCGATCTGCAGCGCGGAGCCGGTGAGCAGCTTGGCGCGCACCGCCTCGCGCCGCCCGGTGAGGGCGGAGACGGTGAGCGCCGTGGCGGACAGCGGCAGCAGCACCAGACCCGCCGTGGCGGCGCTCAGTCCGCGGCCCTGCTCCAGCCACTGCGTGTAGCCGTACATGAAGGCGTAGGACGTGGTGTAGGCGAGGAGCTGGCGCAGATACGTGGCGAGCAGCGGGCCGTTGCCGCCGAGGACCCTGAGGTCGATGAACGGGTCCGGGGTGCGCAGCTCGCGCAGCGCGAACGCGGCGGCAGCGGCGGCGGCCAGCAGCGGCAGGTACCAGCGGTCGAGGCGCGGGCCCATCAGGAACAGCATCAGCGCGACCAGCATGGCCGCGAACAGCGCCATGCCGGGCAGGTCGGCGCCCCGGCGCCCGCCGCGTGACGGCCGGGTGCGCGGCAGCCGCAGCGCGCCGAGGACCAGACAGGCCGCGGACAGCGGCACGTTGACGGTGAACACGGCGCGCCAGCCGCCCAGCCCGATCAGCAGTCCGCCGAGCGCGGGCCCCACCACGGCCACCGTCTGGGCGGCGACGGCCAGTGCGGCCAACACACCCGCCGGACTGTCCCGCCCGGTGCGCTCGGCCTCGGCGCGGGTCAGCCGCATGGCCGCCGGATACGCGGCCGACGTACCGAATCCCAGCAGCACGCGGGCCGCGATCATGGCGCCGAGCGAGGGCGCGAGCGCGCCCAGCAGACCGGCGACGCCGACCAGGGCGGTACCGGTGAGATAGAGCCGGCGCGGCCCGTACGTGTCCACCAGCCGCCCGATCACGGGCTGGCCGACGGCCGTGGCCAGATAGAGCGCCGAGACCAGCCACACCGTCTCGGCGGGCGGCGCCCCGAACGCGACGCCGATCGGCACCAGGGCCACGGCGATCATCGAGGAGTTGACCGGGTTCAGCACCGAGCCGAGCACCATCGGCGCGATCAGCCGGCGGTCGAATCCGGCGGGGGAGGGACGGGCGGTCCGGCCGGTGCGCGGGGTGAGCCTCGGTATCACGGCCGCGAGAGCCGTTCCAGCAGCTCCAGTGCCGTCAGGACGGTTCGCCGCTCCTCCTCGGTGTAGCGGTCCTCGAAGGCGCGGGCCAGCCACTCCTCGCGGAGCGCCTTGTTGCCCTCGACTCGGGACCGGCCGCCCTCGGTGAGGGTGACCAGCTGGCGGCGGCCGTCGTCGGGGTCGGGGGCGCGCCGGATCAGGCCGTGCTGCTCCAGGGCCGCCAGCGTGGTCGCCATCGACTGCGGACGTACGCCCTCCGCGCCGGCCAGCGCGCTGGCCGTGGCCGCGCCGTGCTTGCCGACCAGGGAGAGCGCCGACTCCTGCGACGGGGTGAGGTCGGCGTCCTGCGCGACCTCGCGGATCCGGCGCCGCAGCCGGCTGAACACCACGCGCAGGTCCCGCGCGGCGCGGACGGCGGATTCGGAGATGACGGGCATGCCGTCACCCTAGGACCGGCAGGAGAAACTGTCCAGTCACAACTGTTCAGCTTTGCCTGTCGAACAGTCGGGTACTCGGCCGTTCCGGGCACGGGGCGGCACAGCACCTAGGCGAGTTCAGGGAGCGCGGATGACCGGGTGGGACATCTCCGGCCTGCGGGCGGCGCTGACGGGCGAGGTGGACGGCGAGGTCCGCTTCGACGCGGGGAGCCGCGGGGCCTACGTCACCGACGGTTCGAACTACCGGCAGGTCCCGATCGGTGTCGTCGTACCCCGCACGGTGGAGGCGGGCGCCCGCGGGGTGTCCGTCTGCGCGCGCCACCTGGAGTGGTTCCACGACCACGTCCGCATCGAACGGCTCCTCTTCGACGGCGTCCTCGACCCCGGCGGCGGCGCCGTCACGCCGGGCGCCGACGGGGCGCCGGGCCACGGACTGACCCTGGCCGAGGAGCGGGCCCGCCCCTACCGGGTGGACTGAGAGACCGGCACCCGCCGTACGAGAGGAGACATCATGCCCCCCACCGTCGTCATCACCGGTGCCAGCGCCGGGATCGGCCGCGCCACCGCCCGCCTCTACGGCCGGCGCGGCGCGAACGTCGTCCTGGTGGCGCGGGGCGAGGGCGGCCTGAACAACGCGGCCGACGAGGTCGCGGCCCTCGGCGGACGGCCTCTGGTACAGGTCGCCGACGTGGCCGACCCGGCCCAGGTGGAGGCCGCCGCGGACGCCGCGGAGAAGGACTTCGGCCCGGTCGACGTGTGGATCAACTGCGCCTTCGCGTCCGTGTTCGCGCCGTTCGACGAGATCGGCCCCGAGGAGTTCGCGCGCACCACCGAGACGACCTACCTGGGTTTCGTCAACGGCACCCGCTCCGCCCTGAAGCGGATGCTGCCCCGCGACCGGGGCACGATCGTGCAGGTCGGCTCGGCGCTCGGGGAGAGGTCCATCCCGCTGCAGTCGGCGTACTGCGGTGCCAAGCACGCCATCAACGGCTTCACGTCCTCCGTCCGCGTCGAACTCCTGCACCGCGGCAGCAACGTGCACATCACCGTCGCGCAGATGCCCGCGGTCAACACCCCGCAGTTCGACTGGGTGCGCTCCCGGCTGGCCAGGCACCCCATGCCGGTGCCGCCGATCTACCAGCCGGAGGTCGCCGCCCGGGGCGTGGCCCACGCGGCGGACCACCCGCGCCGCAAGCAGTACTACGTCGGCGCCTCCACCCTCGCCACGCTCTGGGCCAACCGGCTCGCCCCGGCCCTGCTCGACCGCTATCTGGCCCGCACGGGCTTCGGATCCCAGGGGACCGACAGCGTCCCGCCGACCGGCCTGGACAACCTCTTCGAGCCCGTCGACCGGGCGCCCGAGGACGACCAGGGCGCCCACGGGGCCTTCGACGACACCGCGCACGCGCGCTCCTGGCAGGAGATCCTGGTCCGGCACCCGGCCGCCACCGCCCTCGGCGCGAGCGCCGCCGTACTGGGCGCCGTACGCGGCGTCCGCCACCTCACCTCCCCGACTCCCTAGTGTGGCCGTGTGCGACTGCTCCTGATGTCCGACACCCACCTCCCCAGGCGCGCCAAGCGGCTCCCGGACCCGCTGCTCGCCCAACTCCCGCGCGCGGATGTGGTGTTCCACGCCGGGGACTGGGTCGACACGGCCACCCTCGACCTGCTGGAGGACCGCAGCCGCCGGCTGGTCGCGGTGTACGGCAACAACGACGGCCCCGAGCTGCGGGCCCGCCTCCCCGAGGTGGCGTACGCCGAACTGGGCGGCCTGCGCTTCGGCGTGGTCCACGAGACCGGGCCCGCGCGGGGCCGTGAGGCCCGGTGCGCCGCCCGCTTCCCGGAGCTGGACGTGCTGGTCTTCGGCCACAGCCACATCCCCTGGGACACCGTCGCCCCCGGCGGACTGCGGCTGCTCAACCCCGGCTCCCCGACCGACCGCCGCCGCCAGCCGCACCACACCTACCTCACCGCGGCCGTCACCGACGGCGCCCTCACCGAGGTGACCCTGCACCGCATCACCTAGGGCTCCGCGTCCCGAACCCCCCGCTGTTCCCCTGTGGCAGGATGCGGCGATGACCTCCCACCCCGGCGCGCCGGCCGCCGCATCCGCCGTCGTGCCCGCGGGCCGGCTCGCTGCCGGCGACCAGCCCGTACTGCCGCTGGGCGGCGGACTGGAGCTGCGGCCCTGGCGGCTCGACGACGCCGGTGCGCTGCTCGCGGCCGGCCAGGACCCGGACATCAGCCACTGGAACCTCTTCCGCGTCGACAGCCGTACGGAGGCCCGCGACCGGATCGCACGCATGCACCACCGCCGCACGGCCGGGACGGGCGCCGTCTGGGCCGTCGCGCCCCCCGGCGGTGCGGCGATCGGGCTGGCCGGGCTCAACGACGTCGACCCCGCGGACGGCTCCGCCGAGGTCGTCTACTGGGTGCTGCCCGAGGCCCGCGGCGGCGGCATCGCCGTCCTGGCCGCCCGGCGCCTCGGCCGGTGGGCCCTGGACGAGCTGGAACTGCGCCGGCTGACCCTGCGGCACTCGACCGCCAACCCGGCGTCCTGCCGGGTGGCGGAGAGGGCCGGGTACGCCCTCGAGGGCACCATGCGCGACGCCCTGGCACACGCGGACGGCCGCCACGACGTCCATGTGCACGCCTTGGTGGCCGGCGAAGCCTGACCACCGCTCCGGGGGACTGGCGGCGCCGTGTGGTCTCCGTGGACACTGCCCGCCCAGGGGCGGCACCTGACGCCTGGCGTGACCGCCGGGCCGTCTCCCCCGCGGCTTCCGTGCCGTGGCCGAGATTCGCGTGCCTTTGTACGGCGGCCGCGGTCGTCGCCTCGGCGCCGCTGCCGGGGACCCTGCTTTCCTCGCGGGCCGTCGCGGGAGGCGTCAGCGCCTGCCGCGGGGCCGGCGGGCCCTGCGGCCCCGCCGGGAGCGGCCGTGTCGGAGCCGGGTGGCGGCAAGCGCCAGCAGGGCCAGTGCCGCCGCGGCCGTGAGGGCGCGCTTGGCCACCGGGAGGCCCGCCGTGCGCAGCAGGTCCAGGGGTTTCGGCTCCTCCCGGCCGGCGGCCGGTGCGGCCTCCTGCGCGGGGGGCCCGGGCTCCGGGCCGCCCAGCCGGTCCGCGAGGCACGCCGCGAACTGCCCCACCAGGCGGTCGCCCACCTCTCCCAGCACCCCGCGCCCGAACTGGGCCGGACGCCCGGTCACCTTCAGATCGGTGGTCACGGTCACCGCCGTGCCGCCGTCACGCTCGCTCAGCACGGAGGTGACCGTCGCCCTGGCCGTGCCCTGTCCCCGGGTCTCCCGGCCGCTCGCCGCGAGCACCATCCGGTGGGCCGCCGCGTCCTGCTCCTCGAAGACAGCGGTGCCCCGGTACGTCACGGTGACCGGGCCGACCTTGACCTTCACCGAGCCGGTCACGGTCCTGCCGTCGAACTCCTCCACCACCGCGCCCGGCAGGCACGGGGCGACGCGTTCGATGTCGAGGAGCGCCGGCCAGGCCTCGTCGACGGGGACGGGGACGGTGAACTCGTGGTGCAGTTCCATGGGTTGCTCCTCGCACTCAGGGGGCGGCGGCCGGGTGGATGGCGCCGGCGGTCGTGGTCAGCGGCGCGCCGCTGCCGCCCCAGCGCAGGGCGACGATCTCGGCGGCGACGGACACCGCGACCTCCTCCGGCGTCCGGGCCCCGAGATCGAGCCCGAGCGGCGAGCGCAGCCGGGCCAGCTCGGCCTCGGTGACACCGGCCTCGGCGAGCCGTTCGCGCCGCTCGTCGTGGGTACGCCGGCTGCCCATCGCCCCGATGTACGCGGCCGGCCGGCGCAGCGCCTCCTCCAGCAGCGGCACATCGAACTTCGGGTCGTGGGTGAGGACGCAGATCACCGTGCGCCCGTCGGTGCCGGTGGCGGCGAGATAGCGGTGCGGCCAGTCGACGACGACCTCCACGCCCTCCGGGAAGCGCTTCGGGGTGGCGAAGACCGGGCGGGCGTCGCAGACGGTGACCCGGTAGCCGAGGAAGGCGCCGACACGGGCCACGGCGGCCGCGTAGTCGATCGCGCCGAAGACCAGCATCCTCGGCGGCGGCGCGAACGACTGCAGGAACACCGTGACGGAGTCCTCGCGGCGTTCCCCGTGCGGCCCGTAGTGCCTCAGCCCCGAGGCGCCCAGGGCGAGTTCACCGCGGGCGTCGGCGGTGACCGCCACGTCGAGCCCGGCAGCGCCGAGGGTGCCCCCGACGCCGTCCGGCCAGACCGCGCGGGCGGCCCCGCGCGGTGCGGGCCCGTCGACCACCATGGCCACGGTCACCGGATCGCCCGCGGCCACGGACGCCGCGACGCGGCCGAACGCCGGGTCCGAGCCGGGCGTCACGGGCCGTACCAGGAGCGTGATCTCGCCACCGCAGGTGAGCCCGACGGCGAAGGCGTCCTCGTCGCTGTACCCGAAGGTCACGAGCCGCGGCTCGCCGCTCGCCACGACCTCCTGGGCGAGTTCGAACACCGCCCCCTCCACACAGCCACCGGACACGCTGCCCACGACCTCGTCGTCCGGCCCCACGGCCATGGCGGCACCGGGGCCGCGCGGCGCGCTGCGGCTGACCGCGACGACCGTGGCGAGCCCGAACGGCACTCCCGCCCGGTACCAGCGCTCCAGCGCCGGGAGGATGTCACGCACCTTCCGCTCCCTTCACCGGGACCCGGCCGTCCGCGGCCCCGCGCACCACCGCCGCCGGCGGTTCAGGAACTCGCGCGGCGGCTCGCTCAGCGGGGTGCCGCCGTACCGTCCACATCGCCTTCGATGTGGGTCAAGCGCCCTCCGGACCGTGCGGGCAGGAGAGGGAGCCGAACAAATCCCTCAGACCGGTACGATGTAGATCACTCTAAGGCGGTGCACCGGCCCCGGCGAGTGCTACGGCGGGGGTTTGCCGAGTATGGCTCCATCGTCCCGGTGGGACCGGCCCCTGGTGCACGAGCCCCCGGCCGGAACCGGGAGCGGTCACGCGCGCGACGCCGGTCGGGGGGCCGGCCCGGGGGAGACGTGGCGGTCCTGTCCGCCGAGGTCCTTCCGGAAGACCGTGGAGCTGTGCCGGACCGTCATGCCGACCCGCAGGTGGAGGTCGAGCGCACCGGTGTCCGAGTGGGTCCACAGCGTGCAGGAGCGAAGGCCCGTCCGGTGGAAGGCCCGGAACGTGTGGCGCAGCAGCAGCCGGGCGATGCCGCGGCCGCGGTGGTCGCGCCGTACGGCGACCTGTTCGAGGTGGCCCTCGTCCGTGCCCGGCGCGTCCAGCGCCAGGACGGGTTCGACGAGCGGCAGGAGCGGCGGCAGGCGTACGAGGAGTGGGCCGCCCACACCGTGGAGCGGCGGACGTTCGCCCCTCAGTGGGTCGTTCGGTACGGCACCGGTCAGCGGCCCGGCGGCGTCTCCGCTCGGGAAACCGCATCGGCGTGGCACGGCCTCCGGGGTCATGGGGGCACCCCGGGGGCCGTACGCCGCTCAGTTTCCGCCCGGGCCCGTCCAGCCGTCCCGCACATGCCCCAGCCGGACGCGCTGCGGATGGTCGCCGACCGGGACCGACGTGACCTTCCGGCCGGTGCCGAAGTCGATCGCGGTGACCTGGTCCGCGCCGGACTCGGAGACCACGCAGTCCTTGCCGTCTCCGCTGACCGTGGCCCAGTACGGCTTGGACGCGGTGACGAGCGGGCCCTCCTGGAGGGTGGCGCGGTCGACCACCGTGGCGTAGTCGTCCATGGTGCCCGCCAAGCAGAGCTTGGTGCCCGAGGGATTCATCGAGAGCCCGTGGTGGCGGGAGTCGTTGACCCAGGTGGTGCGGTCCGCACTGGTCGCCGGGTTCTTCGGCAGGGTCTTCAGCCGGGTGATCCTGTCGGTGGCGACGTCGTATTCAAGGAAGCCGTTGAAGAACGACACCTGGAAGTACAGCTTGGACTCGTCGGGGGAGAAGACGGCGGGGCGCACGGCGTCGGAGAAGTCCTTCAGTCCGTACGCGTCGAGGCGCTGCCGCATGTCGACGACCTTGACCTGCTTGAAGGTCGTCGCGTCGACGACCGTGATGTGCCGATCGCCCTTCGTCCAGTCCCAGATCGGGTCGTCCAGGGCGGTGTTGACGTCACCGATGGACATGTTCCAGATGTACTTGCCGTCCCTGGTGAGGATGTTCTCGTGCGGTTTGTCGCCGGTGGCGAACGAGCCGAGCTGCCTGCCGGTCTCGATGTCCAGCACGTGCACGGTGTTCGCGGTCGACGCGGACACCGCGACGCGGGTGCCGTCCGGCGAGACCGCCATGTGGTCGGCCCGGTAACCGGACACAGGGAAGCGCCAGTTGACCTTCCCGGTGGCCAGGTCGATCGAGACGACGTCCGCGAAGCTCGGGCGGGAGACCACGACGGAGCGGCCGTCCGGGGTGGAGTACATGTCGTCGGCGAACTGGTCGTGTCCCTCGCCCACGCTGTTGCGGATGGCCTGGAAGTAGATCCACTTGATCGGGTCCGCGTTGATCTCCGCCATCCGCTGGTCCTTGTCCGGGACCACGTCGATCCGGCCGATCTTCGCGAAGTCGCCGGAGGACTTGATCACATCGGCGGTGCCGTCCCAGTTGTTGCCGACGAACAGCACCTCCCGCAGTCCTGCGGCGTCGGGGGCGGACGCGGACGCGGTGGCGGCGGTGGTCACCGGGCCGGCGAGGGTCAGCGTGAAGGCGGCGGCCATGGAGCAAAGGTGCCTGGTTCTGGAGGCAGGCATGACTGCTCTCTTTCCTCGGGGAATCTGAACACGGGCGCTTTCACTATGAACTTACTGAAAAGTAAGGAAGGGGCGGCCTTCTCGACAAGATGTGTGCACGACAAGATTGGGGGAGCGGTGGGAACGGGAGGGGACAGCGTGACGGGCAGGCTCAGGGCGCCGACGGGCCGTTACGGCGGCAGGTCCGCCGAGGAACGGCAGGCCGAGCGGCGCCGCCGCTTCCTGGACGCCGCGCTGCGGCTGTTCGGTGACACCCCCGGCTACCGGGCGACCACGGTCGCCGCCCTGAGTCAGGCCGCCGGCCTGTCCACCCGCCAGTTCTACGAGGAGTTCCGAACCCTGGAGGACGTCCTCGCCGCCCTGCACCTGGAGGTCAACGGCTGGGCGGAACAGGCCGTGCTGGACGCGCTCGCGGCGGCCGAGGGGCTGCCGCTGGCCGAGCGGGTCGCCGTGCTGTTCCGTGCCTACGCCCGCGACGTCACCAGCGATCCGCGCCGCATCCGTATCGCCTTCGTGGAGATCATCGGCGTCAGCCCCCGGCTGGAGGAGCAGCGGCTCGCCCGCCGGGCCCGCTGGGTCGACCTGATCCGCGCGGAGGCCGACGCGGCCGCGGCCCGCGGGGAGGCGGCGGTGCGCGACTACCGCCTGGCGGCCACCGCCTTCATCGGCAGCGTCAACGGCCTGCTGCACGACTGGAGCACCGGCTGGGTGGACGCGACCCTCGACGAGGTCGTCGACGAACTGGTCCGCCAACTGCTGGACATCCTGCGCCCGGAAGGCCGCCAGGCCCGGCGGGGATGAGCGGGGCGCGGTGAGGGGGACGGGGTGAGCGGGGCGCGGGCCTGAGGCCGGGATGGTCCTGGCCGGCCGGGCCCGGCCGGCCCACCGCGGGCAGACCGGAGCCGGGTGCCGGCCGCTGCCGCCAGCCGGGGCCGCAGGCCCGTCGGCCGAAGTCGCAGGCCGGTCGGCCGAAGTCGCAGGCCGGTCGGCCGAAGTCGCAGGCCCGTCGGCCGGGGCGGGACCGGCTCGACGCGCGGCATCCGGCCGTAGCTGGTCTGCTGGTTCAGGGGACCGTCGTATCCGTTCTCCGGAGATGCAGATGAGTACCTACCGAGTCGCGCAGGTGACCGCCCCGGACGGCACGTTCGAACTGGCCGAGCGAGAGGTGCCCCGGCCCGGGCCCGGACAGGTCCTGATCGCCGTGGAGGCGTGCGGGATCTGCCACAGCGACGCCCTCTTCGTGAGCGGTGGACTACCGGGCGTGTCGTTCCCGGAGGTGCCCGGGCACGAGATCGCCGGGCGGATCGAGGAACTGGGCGAGGGGACCGGGGACCGCGGATGGCGGACCGGTGACCGGGTGGCCGTCGGCTGGTTCGGCGGCAGCTGCGGCCACTGCGTGCCCTGCCGCGAGGGCGACTTCATCGTGTGCCGGAACCTCAAGGTACCGGGCTGGGCGTACGACGGTGGCTTCGGCGACAAGGTGCTGGTGCCCGTCGACGCCCTGGCCCGGATCCCCGAGGGGCTGGCGGCGGGCGACGCCGGGCCGATGGCCTGCGCCGGTGTCACCACGTACAACGGGCTGCGGCGCAGCTCCGCCAGGCCGGGCGACCTGGTCGCGGTGCTCGGACTCGGCGGCCTCGGGCACCTCGGGGTGCAGTACGCGGTCGCCATGGGCTTCGAGACCGTGGCGATCGCCCGGGGCGCCGAGAAGGCCGACTTCGCCAAGCGGCTGGGCGCCCACCACTACGTCGACAGCACCTCCGGCACCCCGGTCGCCGAGTCCCTGCAGTCCCTCGGCGGAGCCAAGGTCGTCCTCGCCACCGCCGGGCACTCCGAGGCCATCACGGCCACCGTGGACGGACTGGCGCACCGCGGCGAGCTGGTGGTCATCGGAGCGGACACCGAGCCGCTGGGCATCAGCCCGGTCCAGTTGCTCATGAGCGGCCGGGTCGTGCGCGGCCACCCCTCCGGCACCGCGAAGGACGTCGAGGACACCATGGCGTTCAGTGCCCTGCACGGCATCCGCCCGATGACGGAGTCCGTGCCGCTGGAGCAGGCGGACGAGGCCTACCGGAAGATGCTCGCCGGCCGGGCCCGCTTCAGGATGGTGCTGACCACCGGCTGAGGCGTCCTCCCAGCGGCCGGAAACCCCTGCTCGCCATGGTTCGAAATCACCCTTTCGGGGAGCGGGGACGAGGTTTCCGCGGGCGAAATACCGAACCCGACCGGAACGAGTCACCGCGCGGGTGAAGGAACGGCGGCTTCCGTTCCATTTCCCGCTGTTTCCTGGCTCGCGATACCGGCCGGAAAGCGGAACCCGGGCCGCCTCACGTGCTTTTCGGTCAAACTCCCGATGCCTTCTGTGGGCGGGTGACAGGTGTCCCCTAGCATCAATTGGGAGCGCTGCGGGGATGGGCCTGTGGTGCCCTGTTTCGGAGGGAGACGCAATGGGCGAGTCGAACACCGACCAGAAGATCCTCGAGGAGATCGAGGACCTCGACTCTCTGGAGGTCCTGGAGGCCGAGGACCTGGACGACAGCGTGGCGTTCCACGCGTTCCGGTTCCGCAGCTAAGGCCGGCCCGGACCGGACATGAGAACGGGTGGGCGGCCCGGTTTTCCGGCCCGCCCACCCGTTGTCGTCGTGCGGATCATTTTCGAGGAATGAATCCCGGCGTCATCGGCGAGAAAGGTTTTACGGCCCCCCGTGGCAATTTATGTACGGCTGTTGCGGCACCGGCGGTTCGCCGGTCTTTGTTTTGGGCAGATAGTCTCCCTTCTCGGTGACGCGTTTTTTCCTATCATCGTCGTGGTGGCGGCCGCGAAGGCGGGCACGCCCGCCGAGACCATCGGCGCCGTCTTCGCCGCACGCTTCGTCGCGCTCGGCGGAGTGGTGCTGTTCAGCGGAGCCCTCCTGGACCGGTTCGACCCGGTCCGCGCGGCCGTGGTCGCGGACTCCACCCGCGTCGCCGCGCTCGTCGCGCTCGCCCTGGTGTGGGACGGCGGGCTGGACGCCGTCGTCATCGTCGTCGCCGTACTGATCGGACTGTGCGAGGCGGTCAGCGAGCCGGCGCTGCTCGTCGTCGCGCCCCGGGTCCTCCCGGACCGCGATCCCCGGAGCGCCGCCGACGAGGAGGAAGCCGAGGTCACCGCCGCCTACGGCCTGCTGGAAGGCATGCGCAACAGCGCCGGCATGGTCGGCCCCACCCTGGCCGCCGCCGTCGTCGGCGCACTCGGCGCGCCCACGGGCGCCGTGCTCGCCGCGTTCGCCTTCGGCGTCTCCGCCGCCGCCACCCGCTGGGCGGGCGCGCACATGAGGACCCGGTCCCAGGCCGGCCCCGCGGTGGCCGAACCGGCGTCCGGGAAGTCCGGGCCCGATCCGGAGGGCCCGCCGAACGACCAGCGGGCCGGGGGCGCGGACGAAGCCGAACCGTCGCTCCTGCGCACCGCGCTCCAGGGCCTCGCCGTACTGTGGCGCATCCCCTGGCTGCGCTACGTGCAGCTCCTCGCCGTTGTGCACGTGGTGTTCGCCGTCGGCCCCTGGATGGTGGCCCTGCCCGTCTTCCTGATCGAGCGCGGTCACAGCGCCACCGTGTACGGGTTCGTCCTGGGCGCCTTCGCCGTCGGCAACGCCCTGGGCGCCCTCGTCGGCGGCCGGATCGGCGGCCGGCACCGCGGCCTGTACGCGCTCGCCCTGCTCGCCCTGTACGGCGTGACCGTGCTGGCGCCCGTGGTGACCGGGTCCGTCGTGCTGCTCGCCGCCGCCTTCTTCGCGGGCGGTGTCGGTCAGCAGGCATTCGACATCGTCAAGATGACCGGGCTGCGCCGGGACGTGCCCGAGGACCTGCACGGCCGTGCCTTCTCGGCGGACTTCTTCTTCTCCTTCGCCTCCCTGCCGCTGGGGCAGTTGCTCGGCGCCGCACTGCTCCGCTTCGCCGACGCCCGCTCGATCATGCTGTGGGGCGGCGCCCTCGTGCTCGTCTCCACCGCCGCGGTGGCCGTGCGGCCGGACGTCCGCCGGTTCGCCTCCGCGGGGCCCGCGGACACCGTCCCGGCACCGGGAACACCTCTCATGGAACGGTCGCAGGATGCCGGCACACGTTGATCTCTTCGAAGAGCACGGCGAGGTCGCGGCACTGTGGTCCGCCCGTCCCTACAGCGGCCGCACGGTCGTGTGCTTCGACCGTCACCTCGACCTCAAACCTCTGGCTCCGGGCGGCGCCGAGGCGCTGCGGGCCGCCGCCGAAGAGGGCCGCTCCCCGGCCCCGCTGGTGCGCCGGCTGCCGGTCCGCGGAGTGCCCGGCGCCTTCGGCCTCGACGACTTCTGGTCCGCCGCCGCGATCACGGCCGGCCTCACCGACCTGGTCTGGGTGCCCAGTTGGCGTTCCTCCGACGGCTGGGTGGAGCACGCGCTGGACGCCGTCTCGCTGATCAGCACCGCGGGCGCACCGGCCGAACCGCGCGCGGAGCGCTGCTGCCTCTCGGTCACCCTGTGCGGAGTACGGCTCTGCGTCGTGCCTCCCGACCTGCTCGTCGGCCACCTCGGCCGGCACGTGCGCACGGACGTCGTCACGGACATCGACCTGGACTGGCTGGTGGACGAGCAAGGCCGGTCCGAGCACAGCACGGACGAACTGGCCCGCCTGGTCGACGCCTGCGGGGGCGAACTGACCGCGATGACCTGGTCCACCCGGTCGGGGTTCCTGCCGTCCGAGTACCGCACCGTGGGCGCGGACGTCGCGGCGCGGCTCGGACTGCGCGCGCGCCGGTCCTCGTACCTGCCCGCGACGCCGTGGCCGGAGGACCTGATGCTGCGCGTCCACCAGGGCGCCGCACCGCCCGGACCCGAGGCGGGCGGCGACGGTCCGGAGGCGGGCATCGTCACCGCCCTGCGCGGCCTGGCGCACACGGAGCGGCAGCCCGAAGAGGCGGAGAAGTGCTTCGAGCGGGCCGCCGCGCACGGCTACCGCTCCAGCTGGCTCGCCTACCGCATCGGCGCCGCCCACTTCGCCCTGGGCGACCATCGCACCGCCCGCTCGTACCTGCGGGAGGCGGCGGCCATCGACCCCCAGGACACCCTCGGCGCACATGCCCGGATCATGGGCGCGCGGGCCACCCTGCGACTGGACGGCCCCGGCGCGGCCCTGGACGAGTTCCGCGCCCTCGCGACCGAACTGCCGCTGCGCGAAGGGGTCTGGAAGACGCTGCGCGTGCTCGCCCGCGCCCAGGGCGACCCGGACACGGCGGAGTCGGCCGAGCGGGAGCTGCGAGGCCTGGCCCGCCTGACCGGGCCCGGCGCCGCGGCCGGGCCGGAGGCGGACCTGCCATGACCGACGTACTCCTGGTGATGCCACCGGTCAGCGAGGCCGTGCAGTTCCCGTACCTGGCCCTGCCCCAGCTCACCGCGGCCTGGACCGCCCAGGGGCACCGGGTGCGCAACCTCGATCTGAACCTGGAGTACCGCGACGAGGTGCTCCTGCGCCGCCCGTCCGCCCCGGAACGGAGGGAGGCCGACGGCGCGCCGACCGCCGCCGCCATCTACCGCGGAGTCAGCGAGGACTACCGGGCCGCCCACGGGGACCTGCTGCTGCGCACCGCCCGGGACCGCTCCGCCGGGTTCGCCCAGGAGACGGCCATCACCGCGACCGGCCGCTACGTCCTGCAACAGGCCGCCCGGGACGGCTGGATCCTCCCCGGCACGCCCCGGCTGGGGCGGATCGACGAGCTGGTCCAGGCGTCCCTGGGTACCTGGTCCGCCCGCTGGTGCGCCGACCGCCTCGACGCGCTGCTCGCCGAACACCGGCCCCGCCTCCTGGCCTTCACGGTCCCGTTCTTCAGCCAGGTGGTCCCCACCCTCGCGCTGACCACACTGGTCAGGCGGCGCCGGCCGGACGTCCGGATCGCGCTCGGCGGACCGACCGTCCAGATGTGGGCCGCGCTGCTGCGCCGCCGGACCGCGGCGGCCGGCACGGTCGACCACTGGTGCGTGGGCCACGGTGAGGACTTCCTGACCGACGTACTCGGGACCGGCCGGGCCCGCGGCCGGAAGGTGCCGGAGCGGCCCGCGGACGGCCTGCGCGACGGCTTCGTGCTCAACGGCCAGCCGGCGCCCGACTTCCGGCAGTTCGACTTCGCCGACTACAGCAACCAGGCCCACCAGTTCCCCTACCGCCTGACCGTGGGCTGCTACTGGGGAAGGTGCACCTTCTGCTCGTACGGCAACCGCTACCGGGACGCCCGGGCCTTCCAGCAGATCGACCCGGGCACCGCGGCCCGGCACCTCGTCGGACTCGCCCGCCGGCTCGGCATCACCGACGTGGCCGTGGCCGACGAGAACACCGGCCTGCGGCACCTGTTACGGGTCATGGACGCCGTGCGCCGCGGCGGAGCGGACCTGACCTTCCGGGTCCGGGCCCGCCTGGAGCCGGAGCTGGCCGACCCCGGCTTCTGCCGCCGGCTGCGCGAGGCCGGCTGCGTGCAGATCTCGACCGGTTTCGAGACGGCCCACCAGGACATACTCGACTCCCTGCACAAGGGACAGGACGCGGCCCACGCCGAGCGGGCCGTGCTCAACCTGACCGGCGCGGGCATCGTCACCAACCTCTCCTTCATGGACGGCTACGACCACCTCCTGGCCGTCGAAGGCCATCACGACACGGTCGGCGTCATCCAGCGCCACCCCGCGGACATGGGCCTGGACACCCTGCAACTGGTCGTGGCGGAGCCCGGCAGCTACCTGTGGGCGGACCGGCGGCGCGATGACGACGACCCGCTCGTCACCAACGACGGACTGGCCTTCGCCGCTGGACGCGTCGGCGGCGCGGTCCTCGACGACACCGCGACCGGCGAGGCCCGCGACCGGCTGCTGCGGATGACCGTCGAGGCCGTACCCGACGCCGAACGCGCCGGCCGCCCCGACCTGCCGCAGCACACGGACGGCCGGCCGGACGCGACCGGTGACCGGGCGACGGCGGCCCGGCCGCGGTTCGCCGTCGCCCTGCGCCGGGTGGGCGGCCGCTGGTTCCTGGCCGACGTGGCCTGGCCGCGGATGGCGGCCGTGCCCGCCGGCCTGACGCCCGGCCCGGACGGCCGGTTCCGGGCCGAGGACCGGGACGGCCGGCGCTGGCTGCACCGGATGCTCGACAAACGCCTGCTGGAGCCCGACGGGCCCGACACGTCCACGGCACCCGGCCCCCGCCGGGCAGCCGCGGCGTCCGAGGCCCTCGGAGGGAGGAGCGTGTGATGGAGAAGCTCGGACTGGGGCTGGGCATGGACCTGGTCTGGGGGGAGCGGATCGGCTTCGAGAAGACCGGCCCCGGCCGGCCCACCGACCAGGTGGCCGCCTTCCTGAGACACAACGCCCCCGCCTACGACTACATGTTCGTCGCCTTCCAGCCCATCGACTACGGGCCCCTCGCCCCCGAGCGCTACTTCCCGGCCTACGACCGGCTCTTCGAGCTGTTCGGCGCCGACCGGCCCCGCGCCTTCCACCACACCATGCTCAACACCGGGAGCCCGGAGCGCTACGGCCGCGCCGAGATCGCGGACTTCACCAACGCGCTCATCGAACGCTACGGATTCCGCTGGATCATCGAGGACCTCGGCATCTGGTCCCTCGCGGGCCGCAGTCTGCCCTACCCCATGCCGCCCGTCCTCACCGCGGAGGGCCTGGAGCACTGCGTGACCGGTGTGGCCGACTGGGTGGGGCGACTGCGGGCGCCCCTCTCCGTGGAGTTCCCCGGCTTCACCGAGGGCGGCAGCTTCCTCGTCGGCGACCTGGACGCCTTCGCCTTCTACGACACGGTGATCCGGGAGACCGGCGCCCTGGCGACCATCGACATCGGGCACATCCTCGCCTACCAGTGGCTGACGGGGCGCACCGGGCCGCGGATGTTCGAGGGCCTGGACGCACTGCCGCTCGACCGCTGCCACGAGGTACACCTGTCGGGCTGCCAGATCGTCGGCGGACGCTTCCGCGACCTGCACCACGGAGTACTGCTCGACGAGCAACTGGCCCTGCTGGAGCACCTGCTGCCGCGGATGCCGAACCTGACCGGAGTCACCTACGAGGACCCCAAGTTCACCCCCGACGGACAACTCGTCCCGAAGTCGCGGCCCAACGCGGAGCGGCTGTTCGCGCTCGTGCGGTCCTGGAAGGAGGGCGGCGCCCGTGCCGCATGAGACCCCGGCAGCCGTCCTCGGTCCGCCCACACGGCACGAGCGGATCCTGAAGGTCCTCGACCGGCTCCTGTACGACCGGGACTTCCGCGACGCGTTCACCGCCGAGGGCCCCACCAGCGGCCGGCTGGCGCTCGACGCCGACCTCGTGGACGCCTTCGGCCGGGTGGACGTGCACGAACTGGCGCTGGTGGGGCGGAACATACGCTCCGAGGTGGTCTCCGGCGGTACCGGCACCGGACCCGGCCTCAAGGGCGCGTTCCCCCGCACCCTGGACGAGCTGCGGGAACGGCACGGGGTGGCGGTCAACCAGGTGGCGGAGCGGTTCATCGCCTCGCCGTCCTTCCAGCGGTTCCGCGACGTCCCGTTCTCCCCGTACGGCCGCGGCACGACCCTGCCCGAGTGCTTCCACCGCTTCATGGCGGGGCGGCCACCGGCGCTCGACCCGCTCGGCGAACTGGAGCCGCTCGTCCACCACGAGGCCGCCGCCGCCGTCGTCCGCGCGGTCGCCACCGGCGCCCATGCCACCTTCGACGTCACCCTCGCCCACATGGCCTTCCACGGCGGCGTCCTGTGCGGGTTCCGCGCGTACGACGAGGCGCCCGAGGCGTGGCTGCTGAAGCCGACGATGTTCCTGGCGGGAGGCGGCCGCTGCGTCGTCGGCCCCGCCCGCCGCCCGCTGTACGAGGCCCTGACCACCTTCCTGGACGGGCGCCTCGACGCGCTCGCACCACGGGTGCGGACCTCGCTGGAGGACCGAGTGCACGCATGGGGGCTGCGATGAACACCCGGCGAACCGAGCGGACGGACGGCCACCGGCCGGACGAGACGGACCGGCTCGACCTCGACCGCTTCCGACGCGACCACTGGCGCCGCCGGCCCGTCGTCCTGCGCGGCTGCGGCCCGCGGTTCCTGGCACCGGCGCTGACCTGGTCCGACGTCACGGCACTGGAAGCCCGCCTGGACGGGGACACCTCCGGAGCGGGCGTGCACCGGCGCCCCGACGGAACCGTGCTGTTCGTCAACCAGGCGCAGCACACCGTGCCCGAACTGGCGGCCGCCTGCCACAAGCTGGCCGGTCTCTTCGGCTGGGACGAGTGCACCGCCGATCTGTCGGTCACCCGCGGCGGCGGCGCCGGAATCGGCTGCCACTTCGACCACAGCGACAACTTCGTCGTACAGCAGCAGGGCTCCAAGAGCTGGCGCGTCGGGCTGCCCGGGCACACCAGCCGCGACCGGCAGCGCAAACGCATGCTGGAGACCAAGGGGTTCGTCCCCTCGGGCCAACTGCCCGGGCGGCCCTGGGAAGTGGTGCTGCGCCCCGGCGACGTGCTCTACCTGCCGCTGTTCGCACCGCACGAGGGCGTCGAGAACCCGGACGGCGCCGGCGAGGGCTCGGTCAGCGTCTCCTTCTCGTACAACGCGCGCAGCGCGCTGGGCACCCACCTCAAGCCGCTGCTGCGCGCACTGGCCGCCCAGGACGCCTGGTGGGAGCCGCTGCCTCTCGACGGCGCGGACCCCGAGCGGCTCGAAGCGGCACTCGTACGGGCCCTGCGCACCATCACGAGACCGGAGCCGGAACCGCCGGAACAGCGCGCGGAACCGGCGGCACTGCGGGCGGAACCGGCGGGACAGGGGGAAGCATGAGACTGAAGGAACTCGCGGCGGACAGGTCGGCGGCCGGACTGCCCGATCTGTCGCTGATCGTCCTGGCCGAGGACGACGCCGCCGTCGCCGCCGGCGAACAGGTGCGCCGGGTCGTGGCCCGGCAGTACCTCGTACGGCTCCTGCGCGCGGTCAGGGCGCTGCGCGAGGACCGTCCCGACGCCCCCGAGGTCGCCCGCGCCCTGGAACTGCTGGACGCCTGGGACGTCGACGAGGCCCTGGACCGGGCGCTGCGCCCGGACATGACCGGCTGGATCTGGCGCAGCACCAGGCCCGGCACCGACCCGGAGACCCTGCTCACCCAGCTCGGCCGGTGCCTGGATCCCGAGCGGCCGGGCGCGACGGCCCACGTCGGCCTCGGCGCCCGGCGCCCCGCGGCACCGGTCGTCACCACCGCCGCCGGAAGCCGCTCCGCCCAGCTCTTCGGATGGGCCGGCGAAGGAGACGAGGTCCCGCTCGACCTCACCCCGGAGCGGGCGCGGGAGTTCGCCGCGGCCGTGCAGCGGGGAGCCGACGCGCTGGCGGCCGTGTGGCCCGAGGGCCGGGAGATGGCGGCGATCGACATCCAGGCGTTCGCGGCACTGGGCGGCCACCGCGGCCTGCGGCCCCTGAACTTCAGCGTCCACGGCTTGCGGGGCCTGGTTCTGACCAGCGAGCGGCCTGCCTACATGCTGGCCCAGACGCTGGTCCACGAGGCCACCCACCAGCGTTTCAGCGGCATTCTCGACTGTGTGGCGGTGGTCCGCAATCCCGAGGCGCGGCACCACTCGCCGTTCGTCGACGCCGAGCGCCCGCTCGGGCACATCGTGCACGGCATCCTCTCCTTCATCAACGACGTCCACGTGGCCGGCCGCCACCTCGGGACCGAGCGCGACCCGGCCGAACGGGCTCGCATCCAGCGGTACCTCGCGCTGAAGACCGATCAGCTTCGGGTGGCCGAGAAGAATCTGCTCGAGGTGGCCGAGCCCACCGAGCACGGCGCCCGGCTGCTCGCGGGGTGCCGGAGCGCGATCGACCGGCTCGACCGTGGCTGAGCGCGAATCCCACGGCCCACCCACCGTCCTCACCGGCCCCGCCGAGGACACCCTCGGGGCGGCACTGGCGCGGGCCCGCGCCCGGCTCGGCCCCGGGGCGCACGTCGAGCACGACGAACACGACGGGCTGTGCCGGGTGCGGATCCGTCTCGGCCCGGCCCGGCACGGCCACACTCCGCAGTGGGGCGTCGCCGCCCACGACAGCGCCTACGTGGCGGCCGGGCTGGACGACGGTGTGGCCCGGCTGCTCGACGACCGCGCGCTGCTGGCCCGGCGCCGTCCGCTGCCCGGCCCGCTGTCGGGTCCGGCGCTGCTCACGCCCCCGGTGGCCGGGATCCTGGTGCACGAGTGCTTCGGGCACACCAGCGAGGCCGACAACTACCTGGCCCAGCGGCAGGCCCTCGGCCGGTCCCTCGGCGACGAGTGGACCCGGGCCCGGCTGACGGTAAGGGACCGCCCGACGGCCCGTCCGTACGCGGGCAGCTACCTCCGGGACGACGAGGACACCGCCCCCCGGACCGTCACGCTGGTCCGCGACGGCCGCTGGAGCGCGCTGCTCACCTCCCGGGCGACCCAGGCCCTGAGCGCGGGCAGCAGCACCGGACACGGCCGCGGCGTCCGGGACGCGGTCGTACCGCGCTGCAGCGTGCTCGACGTGGCACCGGGCCCGCACACCGGGGCGGAACTGCTCGAACGGGTCGGCGACGGCTGGCTCCTCGGAACCGCCGTCGGCGGCTTCTCCGTGCGCGAACACCTCATCCTCGAGGCGCTGTGGGCACGGCGGGTGCGCGACGGACGGCCGACGGACGACATCGTGGGGCCGGTGGCCGTCTGCGCGCCGAAGGCGGCGCTGGCGCGGCAGATCACCGCGGTGGGCAGCGACGTACGCGTGCACAGCTCGCCGTACACCTGCGTCAAGGACGGCCACGAGGTCGGCTCGACCCTCATCAGCCCCTCCCTGCTCCTGGCGCGATGCGTGGTACGGCCGCTGGAGCAGGTGCGGCGACTGGTCCGTCGTACGGAACCCTCCGCCTGAGCCGCTCTCCGGGGCCGCGACGGCCGCCGCTCAGGTCTGCCGGGCGTTGACCGGACTGTTGGCGACCTCGTCGGGGCATTTCCGGCGCGGCCCGCGTATCCGCCGGTCACGCCGCCAGTCGGACGTCGCGAGGGCCAGGGAGGCCGCCATGCCGACGAGGGCGGCGCCCAGCGCGGCGAAGAGGGCGCCCCGGTAGTCGTGGCTCCTGCCGAGCACCAGGTAGAAGAGCCCGGGCAGGGCGGCGGTGCCCACCGCCGCGCCGAGCCGCTGGCCCGTCTGCAGGGCGCCGCCCGCCGCGCCCGCCATGCGCACCGGCACGTCCCGCAGGGTCATGGTGATGTTGGGGGAGACGACGAAGCCGCCGCCGACGCCGCCCAGGAACAGCAGCGGGGCGGCCAGCCAGGGAGCGCTGTCCGCGGGGCCGTGGCGCAGCATCAGCGCGGTGCCGCCGAGGCCGAGGATCACGCCCGTGAGACCGCACACCGTGAGCAGCCGGCCGAACCGATCCACCAGCCGGCCGGCGAGCACGGCGGTGATCGCCGAGCCGACGGCGAACGGGGTCACGGCCAGGCCCGAGCGCAGCGGGGAGAAGCCGAGGCCGTGCTGGTAGAAGAGGGCGAAGACCAGCCAGACGCCGCTGAAGCCGATGAAGTACAGCGTGCCGACGCCGGCCCCGACGGCGTAGCCGCGCACGGTGGTGAACAGGCGTGGGTCGAGCAGCGGCTGCGCGCCACGGGCGACCAGGCGCCACTGCCACCGGGCGAAGACGGCGAGAACCGCCACTCCGACAGGGAACAGCCACCACAGCTGCCCGATGCCCCCCGAGTCCGCCTGCACCAGCGGATACATGAGGCAGAGCACGCCGAGCCCCAGCAGCAGCACCCCGGGCACGTCCACGTGGCCCCGGCCGGACCGCCGGGTCCGGGGCAGCAGGCGCCGGCCGAGCAGCACCGCGAGGATGCCGATGGGGACGTTGACGTAGAAGATCCACCGCCAGCCCTGCGCGCCGGAGGCGAGGGCGAGGATGACACCCCCGGTGATGGGGCCCACGGCCGAGGAGATACCGACGACCGAACCGAAGAGCCCGAAGGCACGACCGCGTTCGGCGCCGCGGAACAACTGCTGGATGAGCGCGGAGTTCTGGGGGGCCATGAAGCCCGCCGCCAGGCCCTGGGCCAGTCGGGCCGCCACCAGCAACGTGATGTCGGGAGCGGCGCCGCAGGCCGCGCTGAAGATCACGAAGCCGCTGAGGGCGACCAGGAAGATCCGCCGCCGGCCCAGGGCGTCGCCGAGCCGCCCGGCGGTGACGAGCGCGAGGGCGAAGGTGAGGGCGTATCCGGAGACCACCCACTGCACCTGCGCGGCGGAGGCGTGCAGGTCGCGCTGGATGGTGGGCAGGGCGACCGCCACGATGGTCACGTCCAGCAGGCTCATGAAGCCCGCCACCAGAGTGACCCACAGGGCCCGCCACCGGCGCGGGTCCGGCTCGTACCCGGCCTCCTGGGTGGCCGGGCCCCGACCGCCCGCCGCCGACGCTGTCACAGGGGCTGCTCCTCTCACCCGCCCGAACCCGGACGAACCAGGTTCCCCCGCCGGGCGCGCCGCACACCTGGCCACCACCACGGACGAGGGTAGGCAGGGCGGGGCACGCCCCTAGACGGCCGCCAGGACCAGCAGGCCCGCAGCCGCCACGAGGGCACACCCGAGGACGCAGCAGGCCGCCAGCCGCAGGCGCAACGCCCGGTACCGGCGCTCGTAGGCCAGCCGCAGTTCCTCGGCGCGGTGAGCGGTGCGCCGCCATGAGGAGCGGGCCAGTGTGAGGTACTCCGCCTCGAACTGCTCCTCCAAGTCGTCCCGCTGGGTGTCCGTGAGCCGGCCCAGCCGGGCGGTCAGCCGGGCCGCCGCCGCACGGCCCTCCTCGCGTGCGGCGGCGAGCAGCAGATGGCCCTCGATCTCCCGGACCAGTGTCCGGCCCTCGTCGGCGCTCATCGCGCGGTCAGCTCCCGCTCCGGCGCCGGCAAGCGCGGATGGTGCAGGTCGAACGCCGGGGACTCGCTGCGGATCCGCGGCAGGGTGAGGAAGTTGTGCCGCGGCGGCGGGCAGGACGTCGCCCACTCCAGCGAGCGGCCGTAGCCCCACGGGTCGTCCACGCCGACCGGCTCGCCGTACCTGGCCGTCTTCCACACGTTGTAGAAGAACGGCAGCATCGACGTGCCGAGCAGGAAGGAGAAGACGGTCGACACGGTGTTGAGCGTGGTGAGCCCCTCGACCGCCAGGTAGTCCGGGATCCGGCGCTGCATCCCGTTCACGCCCAGCCAGTGCTGGACCAGGAAGGTGCCGTGGAAGCCGGTGAACAGCGTCCAGAAGGTGATCCTGCCGAGGCGCTCGTCCAGCATCCTGCCGGTCATCTTCGGCCACCAGAAGTGGAAGCCCGCGAACATGGCGAAGACGACGGTGCCGAAGATGACGTAGTGGAAGTGGGCGACGACGAAGTAGGTGTCGGAGGCCGGGAAGTCCAGCGGCGGCGAGGCCAGCATCACCCCGGTGAGTCCGCCGAAGACGAACGTCACCAGGAAGCCCATCACCCAGAGCATGGGTGTCTCGAAGGAGAGGCTGCCGCGCCACATGGTGCCGATCCAGTTGAAGAACTTCACACCGGTCGGGACCGCGATCAGGAAGGTCATGAAGGAGAAGAACGGCAGCAGCACACCGCCGG
>NZ_JBEYRK010000028.1:0-111256 GCF_040704065.1 Streptomyces sp. NPDC047869 | reverse complement strand
AAGCGAACAAACCCCGCGAAGTTTCCGATGTTGTCTAGGCCCACCGTCAAGCATCAGCTGAGACCAGAACGTCAAACATCACCTGGGACTAGACATGTCGTCTGGGATGCGCCACAAGGGCGCGTCGTACTGCTCCGGCCGGCTATTTATGAGCAGCTGCCGCAAGTCGTCGCGCTGAGAGCCGCTGAGATTCATCGCCTCAGCGATGCGGCGGAACGTCGTATGGCTGAGGCCGCGGGCTCGGGCTTCGTGCTCGAACTCCTCGAGCCGCGGCCAGATAGCCGCCCGGTCCAGCTTGGCCGGCTGCCGGTCGTTGAGCCACAGGGCCTTGTTGCGCTCGTAGTCGATTTCCGACGATCCACAGATCTCGCGGCTATGAGCTTCGGCCTCATCCAGGTGCGCCGTTGCCATGATGGCTCGGGCCAGCTCATTGCGGCCGATGGCGTCGTCCAGGTCGACCTCGTGCACCCGCGGGCTCTCATCCGTGAGCGGTACGGGGAGGCCTGCGTCTCGGATCTCACATGTGCCTCGTACGCCCCGGGCCGCTGCCGCAAGGAGGGCCGTCGCTTCGGACGGGTGCCACTCCAGGACGGCGCTGATCGCGTCTGTGTCACTTGCGGTGAAGGTGTGGACGACGGCGCCCAGCACGTCCCCCAGGTCTTCCGGCTTGAGCTCGCCGTCCATTCCCGGACCCGCGACCAGGAGTCGCACCGGTGCGTTCACCTGGCAGCATGCGGCAAGCGTGAGTGCGTCAGCTAGTGGGCTCTTGAGTGTCGGCTCGTCGCCCCGCGCGAGGATGTCCCCACCGACGTCCAGGAGGTCGATCGACTCGGGCTCCATGTGGCTCACGAGGTCTTCGAGCTGATGGGTGAGGCCTTCGGCGCCCCCGGACGGGTCGAGTAGCGCCAAGGTGTGCGGGAGCTCCGCTGCGAGACGGGGGAGCGTGGAGCCTGCGGGCGCGATGGGACGGGCCTCTGCCGGCACTGCCCAGACGGCCGGGGTGAGACGTCGCAGGCCGGTGAAGTCATCGGGCCGCCTCGGGCCCGGTAGCGGGTCGATCAGGAGGCGGTCCCACGCGTACGTGAGGATCACCGCCTGGTCCTCCCCGCCGTAGAGAGCGGCGTGGAGCATTGCGGCGGCGACTGCGTCGCCCCCTCCTCCTGCTGCGACGATCAACCGCGTCATGCGTTCAGACTACGGGTTCACAGGTTGGCCACTCACTCTATAGTGGCTAAAGGCCATAGCCACTTGGACTAGGAGGGGAAGATGCCTCAGATCGAGGAGGCGCAACCGAAGTACCTTCAGATCGCCCACTACATCCGTGACCAGATCCTTCGGGGCGACCTGCGCCCGGGGGACGAGGTGCCCTCGGAACGACAGCTCGCCGTGGACTGGAAGGTGTCCCGCCCTACGGCAGCGCGGTCACTGGAGGCATTGAGCCATCAGGGCCTGGTCGAGAAGCGTCAGGGCTCGGGGACCTATGTCCGCAGTCTCGAAGTGAACCGGCGCGCAAGGGAGTTGTACGGACGGGCACGGCAGACTGGGAAGATCTATACGCCCGGGGAGTACGCGGTGATTACTTCGGCCGGCTGGCTGGAGGCACCGGACTACGTGGCCGAGGCACTGGGTCTGGTGAAGGATCGTCGAGCTGTGCACCGCCGTCGCGTGACGAACAACCAGGACGGTCCGATCACGCTGTCCACATCCTGGTTTGCTCCGGAGGTCGGCCAGCGAGCGCCCAAGCTCACGGATCCGGAGCGCATCCAGGAAGGGACGCTCATGTACGTCGAGCGGATGACAGGTCGTCAAGGTAGCTACGCCGAAGACCGTATGTGCGCTCGGGCTGCAACGGACGAGGAGGCGGATGATCTGCGGCTGGAACCGGGATCCGCGGTCCTCATCGTCCATCACGTCGTCTTTGACCTCCAGGATCGGCCCCTGGAGTTCGCCGCAGCCACCTACCCGCCGCACCGCTGGGCGTTCGAACAGGGCTACCCGCTCACCTGACGACTCGCCAGTTATGGCGAATCGCTTGCACCACGCAAGTGGCTAATGCCACTATCCAGAAAGTGGCTAAGGCCACCTGAAGGAGAAGGGGGCACGATGTGACGAGTCGTGGGCCGGTACAGGGTGCGCGATTAGCTTGCCGGGGGTGTCGGGGGCGTGGCTGGAAACGCGTCGGCTCTCGGACGGAGCTGGCGCTCTCCACGGCCACCGACCGCAGCCGTGCCACGTTGAAGCGGCGCTGCCTCGACTGTGACGGCAGCGGCAAGGAGTGAGCACCCATGGCGTACACGATCGACCGATACCCGTGCCAGGACTCACCGCGACTCGGAGCGATGACCTTGCATCCCGTTCCGGAGTCCGTGCCGCGGGCCCGGCGCTGGTTCCGGAAGTTCATCGCTCCTCACAACCCAAGCTGCTCGGTCGACGACTGCGCGCTGATGATCTCCGAGCTGGTGACCAACGCCATCAGCTATGGCAAGTCGGATGACCCCTGGCTGGTGCGGGTCGAGTGGTTCCGTGAGGGGACCTCGCTCCGCGTCGAGGTGCATAACCCGGGCTTTCCGGCGAACGTGCGGCTGCGGCACCCTGAGGCGAACGACGCGCACGGGCGGGGGCTGCTTCTGGTCGACTCAATCGCCGACTCGTGGCACTCGGGGCCCAGCTACTTCGGTGGAACGGTCGTCTCCTTCGTGGTGGCCGATGCTTGGTCGGCGTGACGGGATACCCACCCCTTCTACTGTCGGTGTGCAAGTGTCGCTAGTCTGGTTGACCAGTTGACTTGGCCAATCCCGACAGGCGGCGTTCATGGCGTATGAAGTGGAGCCTCCGAAGTATGTGCGCCTCGCGCAGACGCTTCAGCGCCGTATCGAGGACGGGACCTACGAGCCGGGTAGTCGTGTGCCGAGTGAGAACCAACTGGTGCAGGCCTTCGGTATGTCTCGCCCGACCGTCGTCCGAGCGCTGGAGCTGCTAAAGCGAGACGGTTGGCTCGAGTCCCGGCAGGGGTACGGCACGATCGTCCGCGGGCGTCCGGAGATTGTCGAGCACAAAGACCGGCGGGGGCGCGAGGCGCTGGAACGCGACGAGTCGCAGGATGCAGGCCGGCTGATCGAAGTCGGGCACGTGGCTGTCCCGGCTCGGGTCGCTTCTGCGCTTGGCCTCCCGAAGGGGGCCGACGTGCTCGTGCGTCGCTTCCTGGTCAAAGAGGGCGGCGAGTCTGTCGAGTTGGTCTCGTCGTACTTCCCCGCCGGCCTGGCCGAAGGCACTGACCTGGGTTCCGATAAGCCCTTGAGTGGAAGTACCCGCGAACTCCTCGAGGCGCGCAACAAGGTCCGCTTTGATCACGTGATCGAGCGCGTGTCGGCTCGGCTGCCCGAAGAACGTGAGGCCGAGCTATTGGGGTTGCCGGACGGCGTCCCCGTTCTGAGTGTCCTGGTTATTGCCTGCGACGCCTCTGGTCGGTCCTTGCAGGTCTCCGACGTGCTTCTACCGGCTGACCAGCACGAACTCGAAGACACCTACCGCCTGAGCTGATGCCGTCCTTCGGGCGAACCTCTGCCGCAAGCAACTTGACAAGTCAACCTGGCAACTCTAACTTCAGACTTGCTAAGTCAACCTGTCAGGTTGGCAGGTTGATCGACTCCTAGAGGGAGAATCCCTGTGCGTGTGATCCGCATTGACGCCTCCGCCGCCACGATCCTGCTTACTGAGGCCCCGGCGCCGAAGGTGCGCGACCGGCAGACCGGCGAGATCGCCAAGGATGCGTTGACCGGCGAAGCGCTGATGACCGTCGGCGTCGTCTACATCGACGAAGGGGAGTAGTCGCTGATCCAGGTCACCGTTCCGACAAGCGGAGTGACCGAGGGCCTGACCGTCGGGGCACCGGTCTCGCTTCCGGGCCTGGTGGCGCGGCCGTGGCAGAGCGTCTTTAACGGCCAGGAGCGACACGGGATCGCCTACCGGGCGACCGCCATCGCTCCGGGTGCCTTCCCGATGGTCCAGGCGGGCTGATCGCTGTGACGGACCTGGTGACGTTGGCGGAGCTGGGCAGTCCGCTCGTCGTGATAGGCGGCGCCGCCTACGTCCGGCATGCCTCCCCGGCGGCGTACTGGTCCACGGTCGGGCTGCCGCTCTCGGTGGCCCGGCTGCTGGCCTCGTACTCCTCGACCATGGACGCCTGCGGCCTGACCGTGGAGCCGTCCCGGTGGCGGGCTCTGGCTGTTCGGGCGACCACCCGCCGTGAGGTGCGGCCGGTGCCTCCTCGTCGGGGCATCATCCGGCCTACATCGACTGGTCTACGCATGCGGCTCCGGCTGGTTCCTGGACAGGAGCCGGCGGACGTGGCGGCTTCGGCCGAACGACTTCGGCATGCCTGGGGCGTTCACGCAGTTCATGTGCGGGACGTGAAACCGGGTGTCGTCGAATTGCGGCTCGTCGGTTTCGACGTCCTGCAAAAGGTGAGGATGCCCCGTCGCTCTGACAATCGCCCGCTTGAGGTGCCCGTGGCGTTACGGGAAGACGCGACCGCCTTCGTGCGGGACTACCGGACCGTTCCGCATGAGCTTGTGCTCGGTGCCACGCTCTCGGGCAAGTCCATGTACCTGCGGAACCTGGTGACCGGGCTGGCAAGTCAGCCGGTCGTCCTGGTCGGCATCGACTGCAAGCGCGGGGTCGAGCTGGCGCCCTTCGCGCTACGGCTCTCCGCCCTGGCAACCGACCCGGACCAAGCGGCTGAACTGCTACCCGTGCTCGTCAAAGAAATGGAGGACCGATACGACCTGATCAAGACGCGACAGGGCATCGCGCCCGGCACCGCTGAAGAGCTGATCACCTCGGACATCTGGGGACTGCCGGAGGACGAACGCCCCGCTCCGCTAGTGCTCGTCATCGACGAGATTGCCGAGCTCTTCATGGTCGCCACGCGGAAGGAGGAGGAACGGCGGGATGAGATGGTCACCCAGCTCATCCGGCTCGCCCAACTCGGCCGGGCCGCCGGCATCTACCTCGAAGTCTGCGGGCAGCGCTTCGGTGCCGAACTCGGCAAAGGCGCGACCATGCTCCGAGCGCAGCTCACTGGCCGTGTCTGCCACCGCGTGAACGACGAAGCGTCGGCGAAGATGGCGCTTAGCGACATCGCCCCAGAGGCCGTCCAAGCGTCCTGCGCCATCGCTCTCGAGCTGCCCGGTCTGGCCGTCGTCGGCGACACCTCCGGCGGCTGGTCCCGCATCCGTACTCCCTATCTCTCCCTAGCCGACGCTGCGGCCACCTGTCGTGCGACGGCTCACCTCGCGCCTGACGTCCCGGCGCTCAATCCTTTCCGGCCCTACGTGCCGCTACTGCCGGTTGCGGAGCCTGACTCCGTGGCCTCGGCTCGCCCGCTCACCGAGTAACCGCACTCACTCCCAGGGCTGGCACGGCCATCTCGTGCCAAGTCCCTACCCCCTCCATGCCTGGAACTGGAAGGAGTCGCGCCGTGCGTGCCCTGTCCGTCCGCCTCGACGCCGTGCTCGTCCAAGCGGTAATCGCCGCCGCGTTGTCCTTCGCTCACCTGCACGATCTGGCCTCGGCCGCCGGACAGCACGGATGGAAGGCATGGGCCTACCCGGTCTCCGTCGACCTGCTTCTCGTGGCTGCCTGGCGGCGGCTCCGGTGCGGTGGGGCGAAAGCAGCCGGCTGGTGCTGGTTCCTTGTCGCCCTGACGGCCTCGCTCGGCGCCAATGTCTCCACGGCCGGGCTGCTCGACCTGGGCGCCGTACCGGCCTGGCTGCGCATCCTCGTAGCCGGATGGCCCGCGGTCGCCTTCCTTGGCGGAACGCTGCTCGCTCACGGTGCAACCTCCGTCACCCGGGCGGAGGGGCGCGAGTCGGCCACGGATCCCATGGCACCAGAAGCTTCCGCCTCTGCCCCTCAATTGCCCGCTGCAGAGCCGGAACTGGCTCCGCCCTCCGCTTCTGCGGTTCCGCCGGCGCTCATCACACTCGCGCGCAAGGTCGCCGACGAACACCGCACCCGGACCGGAACACCGATCGACATCTCAACCCTTCGAGCCCGGCTCGGCGTTCCGCTGCCGCTGGCCGAAGCCATCGCCACCCAACTCACCTGACCCGGAGGACTCTCCACCGTGCGCCCGTCCACGCTCCGCGCGCTGCAACGCGCCGCCGAGCTGACCCGACAGAACCGCCTCACCGAAGCCGTGCTCATCGCCGAGCCGGTGATCCTCGCCGCCGACAGCTACGAGGGCGACGAGATCTTGCGCTGGCTGGCCGAGCACGCCACCGACTTCACCGGCGTCAACCCGAAGGAGACCCGCTGATGACCGCCAATCGCCGCTTCCGCAACGTCACCCGCATAGGGCCTGTTCAGGTTGCCACCTACTACGACGGCCGGGGTCGTGAGAAGCACACCGTAGCCTGCACGGCTCCTCGCTGCGGCTTCGCCACTGACTACGACAGCCGTGCCGCCGCCGAGCTGGCCGCCCGGACCCACCGCTGCGCCGTCCGCTGAGGGAGCTCCCGTGACCGTCTCACTGCCGCTCGTCTTCGTCCTGGGCGCCATCACCTGGGCCGCGATCAAGTTTCTCGGTGTGCGGCTCTGGGTCGCCGTCGCGATCGCGCTGTTCGGCTTCTGGCTCTCGCACACCTTCCTCGCCCCCGCCATCGAGTCCGGCACTCGCTCCGGTGTCGGCGTCGTCGACAGCACCCACAAGTGACAAGGAGGTATGCCGTGCTCCGCCCCAAGCTGCCCGACATCCCGACCCTGCCGACGACCGCCATCACGCCTCAGCCGACGCAGGCTCCGCCCTCCTCGGCCGGCCACTCGGCCGCCCCGTTCTTGAGTGTCGGTGTCGGCGCGGTCGCCGCCGTGGTCGTCGTCGGAATCGTGCTTACCGCACTCCTGGCGGCAGTCGCCGTCTCGGCCGTGTCCGTGGCCATCGCCGCCGTGGTCCTGCGCTCCCTCATCAGCAACGCCAACAAGCGCTGACCGGCCGCCGGGGCGGCAACAAGCCGCCAAGCATCCCGCCGCCCCGGGGCCGTCCCTTCCAACCGTCACAACAGCCGAAAGGAACTGCCATCATCACCCGGCAGACTCCGCCCCCGCTGGCGGAACTCTCCATGCTGGCCTCCCTCGGCACCATGCCCGAGCTGGCTCACCAACTTTCCGGACTGGGCGGCTGCACCCACCCCGTCCGCCTCGACGGCCACCGCACCGAATACGCGGTGGACCAGACGACCGGCGAGATCGGCCGCGTCCTACACCACCTGGACTCCTCGGCCCTGCCCGCCGGTCAGCTCCTCGTCCGCTGCAACAACCGCCGCGCCACCCGGTGCGCGGCCTGCGCCGAGACATACCGTCGCGACACCTACCACCTGATCACCGCCGGACTCCGCGGTGGCAAAGGCACCCCGGAGAGGGTAGGCACACACCCGCGCGTCTTTGCCACCTTCACCGCCCCGAGCTTCGGCCCGGTCCACAACCGACCCTCCGGCGGCCGGAACTGCCGTTGCGGCATCCGGCACGAGGAAGGTGACGCCGTCCTAGGGACGCCACTCGACCTCGACTCCTACGACTACGAGGCGGCCGTGCTGTGGAATGCGCACGCAGGGGCACTGTGGCGGCGATTCTCGATCTCCGGGAACTCGTGGGACACACTCAAGAAGGTAGGGCGGCGTGAAGTCTCTCGACGTCAAGGTCTGGGGTGTGCGTAAGCGGGACACCAAGACGCCCTCTTACGGAGTGCGCTGGTCTGTCGCGGGCAACGTTTTCTCGGACTCGTTCCGTACCAAGGCGCTCGCTGATCACTACCGAGCGAAGCTCATGAGTGCCATGCGGGGCGGCGAAGAATTCGACACGGAGACTGGTCTTCCGGCTTCGATGGAACAGAAGAAGTCGCCGCTGTCCTGGTACGACTTCGCCCTCAGGTACCTCGCGATGAAGTGGCCCCACGCTGCGCCCAATACGCGCGACGGCATCAACGAATCTCTTACCAGCGTGACCATGGAACTTCTCCTGGAACGGCCAGGGCGGCCGTCCGACGAGGAGATCCGTAAGGCCTTACGCAACTGGGCCTTCGTGCTGCCAGGGCCCAAAGACCGGGAGGTTCCAGATAACGTCCGGAACGTTCTGCACTGGGTGGCAAAGGCCTGTCGGCCGCTTGCGGATCTCGCCGAACCGGCAACGGCCCGTGCGGTGCTCGACGGGCTGAAGCTGAAGCTCGACGGCACCGCGGCAGCCGCCGAGACAGTGCGGCGCAAGCGGCGGACTCTCGTCAACGCTGCGAACTACGCGGTCGACCTGGGGGAGCTCCGCGAGAATCCGATTACGGCGGTTCGATGGCAGAAGCCGAAGGTCTCGAACCAGGTCGATCCGCGCGTTGTCGCCAACCCGGAGCAGGCACGCAACCTCCTGGCGGCGGTGTCCTACGTGGGCGGCTACCGGCGTGCTCGCGGCCGGCGCCTCGTCGGACTGTTCGCGGCTATGTACTTCGGTGGCCTCCGGCCCGCTGAGGCAGTCGGCCTGGTCGAGACCGACCTCGTCCTCCCCGAGCAGGGCTGGGGAGCGGCGCTGCTACACCGGACCCGTCCTTCGGTCGGCAAGCAGTGGACGGACTCGGGGGAGACCCACGACGACCGCGGGCTCAAGAATCGACCGACCGAGGACGTTCGGCGTGTGCCCCTCCCGCCCCAGCTCGTCGCCGTCCTGCGCGAGCACCTGGCCACGTTCGGCACGGCGGAAGACGGGCGGCTCTTCTTCAGTGAGAAGGGTTCGGTCGTCCCGTCCTCGACCTACTACCGCGTCTGGCAAGAGGCTCGGCTCCTTGCGCTTCCGCCGGCCGTCGCGGCATCTCCGCTCGCGAGTAGGCCGTACGACCTTCGGCACTCGGCGCTGTCGACATGGCTCAATGCCGGAGTGGACCCCACCGAAGTTGCGGAGCGCGCTGGCAACAGTGTTGAGGTCCTGCTGACGCGCTATGCGAAGTGCATCGACGGACGGCAAGATGTCGCCAACCGGCGTATCGAGGAACTGCTGCGCGAGTACGAGTGATCGGCCGGTGCGCTGTCGGTGCTGTCCTTTACGCTGCGCCTCGATTGAAGAGCTCAGGTGGGGAGGGACAGAGGTGGGCGGTAACGCATGGCAGGACACTGGTCCGTATCAGCGTGATCTGGAGGCCGCATTCCGGCAGGCCCAGGAAGAGGAGCTGGCGCGGGACAACCACGGTTTCGAGGGCCGGTCTGTCGAGGAGCTGTGGCGCGACCCGGAGTGGCAGGAATACATTCTCACCGGCGGCACGGGCACCGTGCTGGATTTTCTCTGCATGATCGACGCCACGGACGCCGACGACGGCCCGTTCATGCGGCTGCTGACCGATGATGAGGTGCGTGCGTGGGCTCCTCACGGCCGGCCCACCTACGCGGAGTGGGACGCCGCCCTCGACTCCGAGCGGTTGGGCTTCCCTGGCCGCGCTCAGGGGAACTGCACGGTGCTCTACCGCGACGGCCGGCCTGTGCAGATCGGCTACTGGGGGGTCACCGCTGACTAGCGGGCCGGCCTCGTGATCAGGCTCAGTGGAGGAGGCCCCTCGGTGGCCCCCGGACTCGTCCGGGGGCCACCGACGTTTCCGGATGGTGACCAGGGCAAACGCCTCAAGATTCCTGGCCGCGAATAGTCCACAGACCCCGACATAGGGCCGCCCTGGGCGGCACACGCCTGCACATACGCGTGTCGTGTGATCACCTCAGGTCAAAACTGTCCGCGCTTCCGTAAAACAGCTCACCGAGCGGGGAAGGTGAGCCGCAGAACGATCTCGCCGTCGTCGATCTCCCCGGTGGGCTCGAAGCCGAACTTCTGGTAGAAGGGCCACGGCTCGCCGTCGCCGGGCTCGTAGCTGGTCAGCAGCTCGGTGGCGCCGTCCGCGTGCACCAGGGTGGCGACCTGCGTGAGCGCCTCTCGGCCGATCCCTCGCCCCTGGTACCGCTTGTCGACGAGGAGGCGCCAGAGGAAGTGTCGCCCTTTGTAAGGACCGGCCGGCGGTTTCCACGACAGCATCACGAAGCCGACTGGCTCGTCGCCGCGGTACACGGCGCGGTACCAGGGATTGGCCTCCGGTTTCTTCGCCGCCTCCTTGAGTGAATGGGACACGGAGGCGACGAACTGCTTCTGGTCACCTCGGACGCGGAGGGCACGGACGGCATCCCGGTCGTCGTCGGTGATCTCCCGTAGGTGCACGCTCGGGGATCTCATGCCACACCCCTTCCGCATCCGGCAGCTGCGCCGTCCCGGCCTACGTGAAGAGCCGATACCGGGCGGCATTCCCGCGCATCCGCGTTGTCGAGGCCGCCAGGTCGGACGTCTTCGCAGCGTATTCGACCCAGGCGATCTGGAGCGGGACTGGCACGCCGGGCTGTGACCGCGCCCAAGGCAGCTCCTAGGAGAGCAACCTGGCCTGACGCGGCGATGCGCATGCGCAGGCCCCTTCGTCAGTTAGATGGGCTGACCTGGGTAATCGCTCGGCCGCGACCGGCTCCCCGTCGACCCGCGGACGAGCCGGATGCCGCAGTCGAACGTGATCGCCGGAGGTTTCCTTCGAAACTTACCGAAAGGCTATTGACTTATGGCATCTGGTGTGCATCGTGATTAGTAGGCCATAACACCGAAAGAGTTGCAAAGTCGATGAGGACGTCTAGCCGGCTAGTGACTTGGACAGGATGTGGTTCAGGCCCCCAGCAAGCCGGCGCGATACCGAGACAACAGTGACGACTGAAGTTTCAGGACACGAGCAGTACTACTGGGGACTGTTTTTTGCCCTCAAGGCGCGGCCACTGCACTGTGCTCTACCGCGACGGTCAGCCGACCGAGATCGGCTACTGGGGGTCACCGCCGATGAACCGACCCTCAGGCCCCTGGACTTGTCCCGGGGCCTTGCTGTTTGTCGGGGCTGACCTGGGCAGACGTCTCAAGATCCCGTCCACGCCTCGTCCACAGACCCGGGCATACGCCCGCTCCGAGCGACACACGCCTGCACAAACACGAAGACCCCGGCCTCAGCGTTTCCGCTGGTGACGGGGTCTTTGGGCACCTAATCCAAGGTGCCCCCGGCAGGATTCGAACCTGCGCACACGGCTCCGGAGGCCGTTGCTCTATCCCCTGAGCTACGGGGGCGTGTCGGGCGCTGAGCTGTTCGCTTGCGGCGACGGGTAGAACACTAGCAGGTCCGCCGGGGTGATCAGGAACGGGTTTCGCAGGGTGCGTCGGGGCGGGTCGGCGGAGGTGGGCAACGGCGGGTCGGCGGAGGTAGGCAAGGGCGGGTCGGCGGGGATGGGCAGGGGCGGGTCGGCGACGTTCCCCCGCGCGGGGTGGAAGTGGGGAAAAGCCGGACGCGGTGGCCGGTGCCGACCTACTCTCGAGTTGTGCCAGGCGCGTCGGGCCGGGTGCTTGTTGTGGACGACAACAAGGTCATCCGGCAGCTGATCAGGGTCAACCTCGAGCTGGAGGGGCTTGAGGTCGTGACCGCGGCTGATGGTGCCGAGTGTCTGGATGTCGTACATCGGGTTCGTCCCGATGTCGTCACCCTCGATGTCGTGATGCCCCGGCTGGACGGGCTCCGGACCGCCGCGCGGCTGCGTGCGGACCCTCGTACGCATGACCTTCCGCTCGCCATCATCAGCGCCTGTACCCAGTACGAGGTGGAGAGCGGGCTCGACGTCGGTGTCGACGCCTTCCTCGCCAAGCCCTTCGAACCCGCGGAGCTCGTGCGGCTCGTCACGCAGCTCATCGAGCGGAAGCCCGGACGCAGCGGCCCCGGTCGGCACGGGGACGGCGAAGGCCAAGGGGACGAAGAGGGCGACGCCGACGAGGGCAGTGGGGGAGAGGGCGGAGGCGGTGATGGGGCGGGGGTAGCGGTGGGCTGAGTGGGGGCATGGGGAGACTGATGGGGCGGACCCCACCCCTCTGCCGTCTCGCACCGTAAAACCACTTCGCATACCCACCCCCCACCTCCCCTACGCTTGTGCCGTGACCCCCGTCGAGCTCTCCCGCACCGTGTTGCACTCGGTGCGTGCTGCCGTGGACGGCGGGGAGCTGTGTGTGGAGCCGGGCGTGCTGCCGGAGCGGGTTGTCGTGACCGAGCCGGGGCCCGGGGGGTGTGGGGACTACGCCACCAATGTCGCCCTTCAGCTCGCCCGGGCTGCCGGGCGGGCGCCCCTGGATGTCGCCGGCGTTCTCCGCGAGCGGCTTCTCGAAGCCGATGGCATCGACGACGTCGTCGTCACCGGGCCGGGGTTTCTCAACATCACGCTCGCCGACAGTGGGGAAACGGCGGTTGGTCTCGTCGCCGAGATCAGTCGGCTGGGCCTCGCCTACGGCCACGGTGACGCGCTCGCCGGGCGGGTCGTGCTGTTGCGGGTGCCGTACGAGGTGCGGGCCGAGGTCGTGGCCGATGCCGTCGTGCGGATCGTGGCCACCCAGGGCGGGCGGGCCGAGGTCGGGCACGGGGAGCCGGTGAATCTGCGGCCCGTGCCGGCGCCGGAGGATCCCGCGCCGCTCGGGGCCGACGCCGCCCAGTGGGCGCTGCTGCACCCCGCGGCGCACGACCGGCCCCGGATCACCGCCGACCACCTGGTGCAGCGGGAGGGCAATCCGCTGTTCCGGGTGCGGTACGCGCACGCCCGTACCCGGGCCATGACCCGCAATGCCGCCCGCCTCGGGTTCGGTGCCGAGCCCGGACCCGTGGCCGCCCCCGAGGTGGTCGCCGCCCTCGCCGGCCACCCCCGCATCCTCACCGCGGCCGCCACCCATCGCGCCCCGGACCGGCTCGCCCGGCATCTCGTCACCGTCGCCGACGCCGTGCTGCCCTTTCTGCCCACCGTGCTGCCGCGCGGCGAGGAGAAACCCTCGGCCGCCCACCGTGCCCGGCTCGCCCTCGCCGAAGCCGCCGGGACGGTGCTGGCCGGTGGCCTGTCCCTGCTCGGCATCGACGCACCCGAACACCTCTGAGGCCATCCCAGGACGCCCCGGAGAGAGACAGAGAGTCTGAGAGTCACGTCATGAGCCGTTCCGCCCACCCCGCCGGGCCCCGTCACGCCGATGTCCTTCCCGAGGGGCACTACTCCGCCCCGCCCGCCGACCTCAACGCCCTCGACCCCAAGGTGTGGGCGCAGACCGTCGGCCGGGACGAGGCCGGTGTCCTCACGGTCGGCGGGATTCCCGCGACCCGGCTCGCCGAGGAGTTCGGCACCCCCGCCTACATCCTCGACGAGGCCGACTTCCGGGCCCGGGCCCGCGCCTGGCGCACCGCGTTCGGGGCCGACGCCGACGTGTTCTACGCCGGGAAGGCGTTCCTGTCCCGGGCCGTCGTGCGGTGGCTGAACGAGGAGGGGCTCAATCTCGACGTGTGTTCTGGCGGTGAGCTGGCCACCGCGCTGTCCGCCGGGATGCCCGCCGAGCGCATCGCCTTCCACGGCAACAACAAGTCGGTGGCGGAGATCGAGCGGGCGGTCGAGGCCGGGGTCGGGCGGATCGTGCTCGACTCGTTCCAGGAGATCGTGCGGGTCGCGCACATCGCTCGGTCGCTGGGCAGGCGGCAGCGGGTGCAGATCCGGATCACCGTAGGGGTCGAGGCGCACACCCACGAGTTCATCGCCACCGCCCACGAGGACCAGAAGTTCGGCATCCCGCTCGCCGGCGGTCAGGCCGCCGAGGCGGTCCGGCGGGCGCTCCAGCTCGACAGTCTCGAGGTCATCGGGATCCACAGCCACATCGGCTCGCAGATCTTCGACATGTCCGGCTTCGAGGTCGCCGCCCACCGGGTGGTCGGGCTGCTGAAGGACATCCGGGACGAGCACGGGGTCGAGCTGCCCGAGATCGACCTCGGCGGCGGCCTCGGGATCGCGTACACCAGCGCCGACGACCCGCGCGAGCCGCACGAGATCGCCAAGGCGCTGACCGAGATCGTCGGCCGGGAGTGCGAGGCCGCCCGGCTGCGCACGCCGCGCATCTCGGTCGAGCCGGGCCGTGCCATCGTCGGACCGACGGCGTTCACGCTGTACGAGGTCGGCACCGTCAAGCCGCTGGAGGGGCTGCGGACGTATGTCTCCGTGGACGGCGGGATGTCGGACAACATCCGTACCGCGCTGTACGACGCGGAGTACAGCGTCGCCCTCGTCTCGCGCGCCAGTGACGCCGAGCCCGTGCTCAGCCGTGTCGTCGGCAAGCACTGCGAGAGCGGGGACATCGTGGTCAAGGACGCGTTCCTGCCCGCCGACCTGGCGCCGGGCGACCTGCTCGCCGTACCCGCCACCGGCGCCTACTGCCGGTCCATGGCCAGCAACTACAACCACGTGCTGCGCCCGCCGGTCGTCGCGGTGCGGGACGGCGAGGCGCGGGTGATCGTGCGGCGTGAGACGGAGGAGGACCTGCTGCGTCTCGACGTCGGCTGACGGGGCCGGCATCGGCCGGGGCCGGCTCACGGGCTCTGACGTCGGTCGAGGGGGGGGAGGGGTCGGGAGTGCCGGAATCACTGGTTCCGCGGGGCTTGGTGAACCGCGGGACAAGGGCCGGAAGATCTTCGGTCTTCTCATCCCGGAAAAATGAAATAGATGTCTCACGATCCGGACGAAGGGTAGAAACTCCCGTCCGGTGAGTGAGACTGGTCCAACCGTAGACGGTAAGAGGAAACGAGGTCGGATGATGCGTACGCGTCCGCTGAAGGTGGCGCTGCTGGGCTGTGGAGTGGTCGGCTCAGAGGTGGCGCGCATCATGACGACGCACGCCGACGACCTCGCCGCCCGGATCGGGGCCCCGGTGGAACTGGCCGGGGTCGCCGTACGCCGGCCCGGCAAGGTGCGTGAGGGCATCGACCCGGCCCTGGTCACCACCGACGCCACCGCCCTCGTCAAACGCGGCGACATCGACGTCGTCGTCGAGGTCATCGGCGGCATCGAGCCCGCGCGGAGCCTCATCACCACCGCCTTCGAGCACGGCGCGTCCGTGGTCAGCGCCAACAAGGCGCTGCTCGCCCAGGACGGGGCCGCGCTGCACGCCGCCGCCGAGGAGCACGGCAGGGACCTGTACTACGAGGCCGCCGTCGCCGGTGCCATCCCGCTGATCCGGCCGCTGCGCGAGTCCCTCGCCGGTGACAAGGTCAACCGGGTGCTCGGCATCGTCAACGGCACGACCAACTTCATCCTCGACAAGATGGACTCCACCGGCGCCGGCTACCAGGAGGCGCTGGACGAGGCCACCGCGCTCGGTTACGCGGAGGCCGACCCGACCGCCGACGTCGAGGGTTTCGACGCCGCCGCCAAGGCCGCCATCCTGGCCGGTATCGCCTTCCACACGCGGGTGCGGCTCGACGACGTCTACCGCGAGGGCATGAGCGAGGTCACCGCGGCCGACTTCCGCTCGGCCGCGGAGATGGGCTGCACGATCAAGCTGCTCGCCATCTGCGAGCGGGCCGCCGACGGTGCCTCGGTGACCGCGCGGGTGCATCCCGCGATGATCCCGCTGAGCCACCCGCTCGCCTCCGTGCGCGGCGCCTACAACGCCGTCTTCGTGGAGTCCGACGCCTCCGGGCAGCTCATGTTCTACGGCCCCGGCGCCGGCGGTTCCCCGACCGCCTCCGCCGTGCTCGGCGACCTGGTCGCCGTCTGCCGCAACCGGCTCAACGGCGCAACGGGGCCCGGTGAGTCGGCGTACGCGGCCCTGCCGGTCTCGCCCATGGGCGAGGTCGTCACGCGGTACCACATCAGCCTCGACGTCGCGGACAAGCCGGGTGTACTGGCGCAGGTCGCGACCGTGTTCGCCGAGCACGGGGTGTCGATCGATACGGTTCGCCAGCAGGGCAAGGACGGCGAGGCCTCCCTCGTCGTCGTCACCCACCGCGCGTCCGACGCCTCCCTGACCGGGACCGTCGAGGCGCTGCGCAAGCTCGACACCGTGCGGGGTGTCGCCAGCATCATGCGGGTTGAAGGAGAGTAACCAGCAATGACCCACCAGTGGCGCGGAATCATCGAGGAGTACCGGGACAGGCTGCCGGTATCCGACACCACGCCGGTCGTGACGCTCCGCGAGGGCGGCACGCCCCTCGTGCCGGCGCAGGTGCTCTCCGAGCGCACGGGCTGTGAGGTCCACCTGAAGGTGGAGGGGGCCAACCCCACCGGATCCTTCAAGGACCGCGGCATGACCATGGCCATCTCCAAGGCCAAGGAGGAGGGGGCGAAGGCGGTCATCTGCGCCTCCACCGGCAACACCTCCGCCTCGGCCGCCGCCTACGGGGTGCGGGCCGGGATGGTCTCGGCCGTGCTCGTGCCGCAGGGCAAGATCGCCCTCGGCAAGATGGGCCAGGCCCTGGTGCACGGCGCCAAGATCCTCCAGGTCGACGGCAACTTCGACGACTGCCTCACGCTCGCCCGCGCTCTGAGCGAGAACTACCCGGTGGCGCTGGTCAATTCGGTCAACCCGGTGCGTATCGAGGGGCAGAAGACGGCCGCCTTCGAGATCGTGGACATGCTCGGCGACGCCCCCGACATCCATGTCCTGCCGGTCGGTAACGCGGGCAACATCACGGCCTACTGGAAGGGCTACAAGGAGTACGCCGCCGACGGCGTCTCCGCCCGTACCCCGCGCATGTGGGGCTTCCAGGCCTCCGGCAGCGCCCCGATCGTGCGCGGCGAGGTGGTCAAGGACCCGTCGACCATCGCCACCGCGATCCGCATCGGCAACCCCGCCTCCTGGGACTACGCCCTCGCCGCCCGCGACGAGTCCGGCGGTGCCATCGACGAGGTGACGGACCGTGAAATCCTGCGCGCCTACCGGCTGTTGGCCGCGCAGGAGGGTGTCTTCGTGGAGCCCGCCTCCGCTGCCTCGGTGGCCGGTCTGCTCAAGGCGGCCGAGCAGGGCAAGGTGGACCCGGGGCAGCGCATCGTGTGCACCGTCACCGGCAACGGGCTGAAGGACCCGGACTGGGCCGTCGCAGGCGCGCCGCAGCCGGTCACCGTCCCGGTCGACGCGGCCACCGCGGCCGAGCGCCTCGGCCTGGCCTGAGCGCCCGCGGGCCCGGGAGACCGGGCTCGGACCCCGTCCCGCGGGGCGACCCGTGGCAGGGTGCACGGGAGGTCCACGACACGCATCGTGCGCCTCCTGTGCGCCCTATGTCGCCGCGGAACCTTCCTTCGATAGGCTGTACTGAACCCGCCTACCGCATATGCCCCCGCGTGTGGGCACGGGCCGCGCCGTCTCCGCGACCCGACGGGTCTTCGTACGTCATCGAATGTCCATCGAAGCGATCGAGCGGCATTCGACCCCACGGATGTCCTTCGACACTCAACGCAGCTCAAGGAGAGTCTTCGAGCGATGGCCGGTCCAGCTTTCCGCGCCGCCGCCGTACGGGTGCGCGTCCCTGCCACCAGCGCAAATCTCGGCCCGGGCTTCGACGCCCTGGGCCTCGCGCTGGGGCTGTACGACGACGTCGTCGTCCGGGTGGCCGACTCCGGTCTGCACATCGACATCGCGGGTGAGGGCAGCGAGACCCTGCCCCGGGACGAGAGCCACCTGCTCGTCCGCTCCCTGCGCACGGCCTTCGACCTGCTGGGCGGACAGCCCCGGGGCCTGGAGATCGTCTGCGCCAACCGCATCCCGCACGGCCGCGGCCTCGGCTCCTCCTCCGCCGCCATCTGCGCCGGCATCGTCGCCGCCCGCGCGGTGACCATAGGCGGCGAGGCCCGGCTCGACGACGCCGCGCTGCTCGCGCTGGCCACGGAGATCGAGGGTCACCCCGACAACGTGGCCGCCTGTCTGCTCGGCGGTTTCACCCTCTCCTGGATGGAGGCCGGCGCCGCCCGGGCCATCAGGATGGAGCCCGACGATTCCATCGTTCCGGTGGTTTTCGTGCCCGGGAAGCCGGTGCTCACCGAGACCGCGCGCGGTCTGCTGCCGCGCACCGTGCCGCACGTCGACGCCGCCGTCAACGCGGGCCGTGCCGCCCTGCTCGTCGAGGCCCTCACCAGGCGCCCCGAGCTGCTGCTGCCCGCCACCGAGGACCGTCTGCACCAGGAGTACCGCGCCCCGGCCATGCCGGAGAGCGCCGCGCTGGTGGAGCGGTTGCGGGCCGACGGGATCCCGGCCGTCATCTCCGGCGCCGGACCCACCGTCATGGCGCTGGCCGACGCCGGCAGCGCCGACAAGGTGTCCCGCCTCGCGGGTGAGGGCTGGGCCGCCAACCGGCTGGACCTCGATGTTCAGGGAGCGAGCGTGCTGCCGCTCGCGACCTGAGACACGGTTGCCGGATTTGGAGAGGGGGAATGTTTGTTGGATCCGGTAGTGTTAACCTCAAGTCTGCACCCGACCCCACCATGGCGAGGTGCTTCGTGTCCCCGTCCGGGACAGACATCCTTCCGGGAGCCTCCCACACCACTCCGTGTTCCGTGCGCCGTACCTGGGCAGTACGACGTATGCGGACTCTGAGCGGGACTCTGGGCACGCTCCGGAATCGGTGCTACCACGCCACGTGACACTGGGTGCCACGACTCGCGGAAGCGCCATCACCAGAAATTCTCTTCCGCCGCTTTGGCGGACCACCGCCCCGGCACGGTTCATCGAAGACAGGACCGTGATCCGGACAGCACAACCGGTCGCCGAGCCAGACAGGCCGACGTCCGCTCCAGGGAAGGACCCTTCGTGAGCGACACCACCGATCTGATGGGCGCACGTGTCGAGGAGACCGCTGCCGCGCCCGCCACGGACGCCTCCGCGCCTGCCAGCGGTGCCGGCTCCCGGCGGCGCCGCGGTACCGGCCTCGAGGGCATGGTGCTGGCCGAGCTGCAGCAGGTCGCATCCGGCCTCGGCATCAGGGGCACCGCGCGTATGCGCAAGAGCCAGCTGATCGAGGTCATCAAGGAGGCCCAGGCCGGAGGGGGCGCCGCTCCCAAGGCGGAGGCGGCCACCGAGACCAAGCCCAAGCGCCGGGCCACCTCCAAGGCCCGCACCGGCGAGGACGCCGCCGAGAAGAAGGCGGACAAGGCGGCCGAGGCTCCCGCCGAGAAGGCCGTGGCCCAGCAGCAGATCGAGATCCCCGGTCAGCCGGCCGGTGGCGCCGCCCGTGCGGGCGAAGCCGAGCGCGTGGGAGACGACGCCCCGGCCGAGCGGCGTCGCCGCCGTGCCACCGCCGAGGCGGGCAGCCCGGCCGCCGGCGCCGAGAGCGTCGCCGCCGAGGCGAAGGGTGAGTCCAAGGGCGAGACGCCCGCGCAGCAGCAGGGCGAGGCCCGTGGCGACGCCGGTGACGGCGACGGCCGTGGCCGTCGTGACCGCCGCGAGCGCGGCCGCGACCGGGACCGCCGCGGCAAGGGCGACGACCAGCAGGGCGGCGGCCGCCAGGACCGGCAGGACCGTCAGCAGCAGGGCCAGCAGCAGGGCGGCGGCCGGCAGGACCGCAACAGCGGCCCGCAGGACGACGACGACTTCGACGGCGGCCGCCGTGGCCGTCGCGGGCGCTACCGCGACCGCCGTGGCCGCCGTGGCCGCGACGACATCGCCGAGCCGCAGGTCGCCGAGGACGACGTCCTGATCCCCGTCGCGGGCATCCTGGACATCCTCGACAACTACGCCTTCATCCGGACCTCCGGCTACCTGCCCGGCCCGAACGACGTGTACGTCTCCCTCGCCCAGGTCCGCAAGAACGGCCTGCGCAAGGGTGACCACATCACCGGTGCGGTCCGCCAGCCGAAGGAGGGCGAGCGCCGCGAGAAGTTCAACGCGCTGGTCCGCCTCGACTCCGTCAACGGCATGGCGCCCGAACACGGCCGTGGCCGCCCGGAGTTCAACAAGCTGACCCCCCTGTACCCGCAGGACCGCCTCCGTCTGGAGACGGACCCGGGCGTGCTGACCACCCGCATCATCGACCTCGTGTCGCCGATCGGTAAGGGCCAGCGCGGTCTGATCGTGGCCCCGCCGAAGACCGGCAAGACCATGATCATGCAGGCGATCGCCAACGCGATCACCCACAACAACCCCGAGTGCCACCTGATGGTCGTCCTCGTCGACGAGCGTCCGGAAGAGGTCACCGACATGCAGCGGTCGGTGAAGGGCGAGGTCATCTCCTCGACCTTCGACCGCCCGGCGGAGGACCACACCACGGTCGCCGAGCTGGCCATCGAGCGCGCCAAGCGCCTGGTGGAGCTGGGTCACGACGTGGTCGTGCTGCTCGACTCGATCACGCGTCTGGGCCGTGCGTACAACCTCGCCGCCCCGGCCTCCGGCCGCATCCTGTCCGGTGGTGTCGACTCGACCGCCCTGTACCCGCCGAAGCGGTTCTTCGGTGCGGCCCGCAACATCGAGGACGGCGGCTCGCTCACCATCCTCGCCACCGCCCTGGTGGACACCGGGTCCCGCATGGACGAGGTGATCTTCGAGGAGTTCAAGGGCACCGGCAACGCCGAGCTCAAGCTCGACCGGAAGCTCGCCGACAAGCGCATCTTCCCGGCGGTGGACGTCGACGCGTCCGGTACCCGTAAGGAAGAGATCCTGCTCGCCCCCGACGAGCTCGCCATCGTCTGGAAGCTGCGCCGGGTGCTGCACGCCCTCGACCAGCAGCAGGCGGTCGAACTGCTCCTCGACAAGATGAAGCAGACGAAGTCGAACGCCGAGTTCCTGATGCAGATCCAGAAGACCACGCCGACGCCCGGCAACGGCGACTAGCCGGTAGGCACTGGGTAAGAAACGAGGGCCGCCCCCCGTCACCACGTGACGGGGGGCGGCCTTTTGGCGCTGAGAGGGAGGGGAGCGCATCACGCGCCCCACTCACCACATCTCTCCCTGGGGGGGAACCGCCTTGCCCACGCCCGAGCCCGGGCGGCACAGACGCCGGATACGTCTTGCCGTCCCCCTTGCCGCGGCCGGTGTCGCCGCCGCCGTGACCGCCGCGCTGATGACGGCCTCCGCCGGCGCGGCCACCGCCCTGCCGAAACCCGGCACCGCACCCACCGTCGCCCAGCCGTCCCGGGCCACGCTGGAGAAGCGCATCGCGGGCGCCTCCGGCTCCGAGCAGCCGGCGAAGACCAGCAGCCCCTCGGCCGTCTCGCCGAAGATCATCGGTGGCAGCGAGACCACCATCTCCTCGGCGCCCTGGATGGCCCAGCTCTGGTACTTCGACGACAAGGGCACCAGCGCCACCAGCGACGACATCGGCTTCTTCTGCGGCGGCTCGGTCGTCTCGCCGACCAAGATCCTCACCGCCTCGCACTGTGTGCGGGACGGGAAGAACAAGGCCTACAACTGGAAGGCCTACGGCGCCGTCGTCACCGGCACCGACCAGCTGCCCACCACCGACGCCGCCGGCACCACGGACCTGCACGGCGGCCAGGCCACCGGCGTACTGCGCCAGTGGAACCACCCGTCGTACGACCCGGCCACCATCGACAACGACATCGCCGTGCTCACCCTGGCCGTCCCGGTCAAGGCCACGCCGATCCGCATGGTCACCTCCGGCGACACCGCCTCGTACGCCACCGGCACCAGTGCCAAGGTCTACGGCTGGGGCCGCACCAGCTCCACCAGCGACGACATCTCCGACACACTGAAGACTGCCACCCTGCCCGTGCAGTCGGACAGCACCTGCTCCGGCTACTACGGCAGTGACTTCGTCAAGGGCCACATGGTGTGCGCGGGCAAGCCCGCCACCGGCAGCGACACCGGCACCGACTCCGCCTGCAACGGCGACTCGGGCGGGCCGCTCGTGGTGAACGGCCGGATCGCCGGCGTGGTGTCCTGGGGCGTCGTGGACTGCGTCGAGAAGGGCGCCTACAGCGTCTTCAGCAAGGTCGCCAAGTACACGGGCGCGGTCTACCCGCAGCTCGACGACAGCAACCTGAGCTACGACGACAACAAGGCCGACCTCTTCGTGCGCGCCTCGTCCACGAAGACCGGCTACGAGAAGGACTCCAAGGGCACGTCCTTCGGCTCCCGGATCTCCTGGGGCGACTGGGGCGGGGTCAACCTCGCCCTCCAGGCCGACCTGAACCGGGACGGCTACCAGGACATCGTCTACCGGGTCGGCTCCACCGGCGACGTGTACTGGGAGCACTTCGCCCTCAACAGCGCCCGCACCAGCGGGAGCTGGACCGAGACGAAGATCTTCACCGGCTGGAAGACCCGCAAACGGATCATCACCCCGGGCGACGTCACCGGCGACTACCTGCCCGACGTGCTCTCCGTCGACTCCAACGGCGCGCTGTGGCTGTACGCGGGCAAGGGCAACGGGACCTTCGCCACCAAGGTGAAGGTGAGCACCGGCTGGGACCAGTACAACTCGGTGCGGGGCCACGGGGACTTCAACGGCGACGGCAAGGCCGACCTGCTCGCCCGCAAGTCGAGCAACGGCGACCTGTACCTGTACAAGGGCACCGGGAAGTCCGGCTCCGGGGCCTTCTCCACCCGGGTCGAGGTGCGCAGCGCCTGGACCGGCTACAACGCCTTCGACGCGGTCGGCGACGTGAGCGGTGACGGCAAGGCCGACTTCCTGGCCCGCACCCCCGGCGGAACCCTGTACCTGTACAAGGGCACCGGAAAGGGCACAAGCGAGATCTTTGCCACAAGGGTCTCGGTCGGCACCGGCTTCCAGGCGTACGACATCTGGGGCTGAATCCGCAGGTGAGCCCGGCTCACCGAGGACCACGCGGTCACGCACGGTGCCCCTCGCCGCACGCGGTGGGCACCGTGCGCTGTGCAACCCTGTGCCGAGTTTCTCCGTCTGACCAGGCAGAGCGACGATGGGGCGGTGACGACCGCGCCTGACCCTGAAAGCAGGGGGTAAACGACAGACGAGACCTAGGAGTGACGTGTCCGCCGAAAGCACGCCGGAGCCCGGCATAACGGAGCCGGTCACCACCGGCCCGCAGCGAAGAGGCGGGGGCCGCCGCCGCAAGGCCGCCGTTCCCGGCAAGCGCCGCAAGGCCCTGCTCGCCACCGCGTGGGCAGCCGCCGGTGTGGTGGTGCTGGGCGGCACAGGTCTCGGGTACGTCTACTTCAAGCTCAACGGCAACCTGAAGAGCGTCGACATCAACCAGGCCCTCGGCGACGAACGGCCCACGAAGATCGACAACGGTTCCGAGAACATCCTGGTCCTCGGCTCGGACACCCGCTCGGGGAAGAACCGGAAGCTGGGCGGCGGCACGGACGACGGCAGTGCCCGCTCCGACACCGCGATGATCGTCCACGTGTACAAGGGACACAGGAAGGCCAGTGCGGTCTCCGTCCCGCGCGACACCCTCATCGACCGCCCCGCCTGCACCGACACCAAGGGCGGCAGCCACCCGGCGGCGTCCGGCGTGATGTTCAACTCCGCCTACTCCACCGGCGGCGCGGCCTGCGCCGTGAAGACGGTCGAGTCCCTCAGCGGCATCCGCATGGACCACTACCTCGAGGTCGACTTCGCCGGCTTCCAGAAGCTCATCGACGACCTCGGCGGGGTCCCGGTCACCACGACCAAGGCCATCGCCGACCCGCAGAGCCACCTGAACCTCAAGGCCGGCACCCACACCCTCGACGGTGAGCGGTCGCTCGCCCTGGTCCGCACCCGGCACGGCGTCGGCGACGGCTCCGACCTGGGCCGCATCCAGCTCCAGCAGGCCTTCGTCAAGGCGCTGCTCGACCGTGCCGAGCACGTCGGCGTGCTCAGCAGCCCCAAGAAGCTGTACGACCTCGCCGACACCGCCACCAAGGCCGTCACCACCGACTCCGACCTCGGCTCGGTCAACGCCCTCGCGGACTTCGCGGGCGGCCTGAAGGGCATCGGCTCCTCCCACATGCGGATGGTCACGATGCCGGTCCAGTACGACCCGGCCGATCCCAACCGGGTCCTGCTGCAGAAGGCCAAGGCCGAGCGGATCTGGACGGCCCTGAAGAACGACCGGCCCATTCCCGCGTCGGCCACGAAGGGCACGGCGGCGGGCGGGGCCAAGGGCGTCGTCAGCGGCTGACCCCGCACCGGGCCGCCCCCGCACCCGGCTCTGGGGAATCACCGGGAAGCTCCCGGGGAAACGCCCCCGGGAATAGACGGCCCCGGCCCCCGGTTTTGGGGGATGGCGCCAGTCCTGGCAGACTGGTACGTCGGCTCCGGTTCACGCTTTCGCACCCAGCGGCTGCGACCCGGCGCCCTCCCGAAACCTAGGAGACACCTTGAAGCGCGACATCCACCCCGAGTACGTCGAGACGCAGGTCAGCTGCACCTGTGGCGCGTCGTTCACCACCCGCAGCACCATCGAGTCCGGCACCATCCGGGCCGAGGTCTGCTCCGAGTGCCACCCGTTCTACACGGGCAAGCAGAAGATCCTCGACACCGGTGGCCGTGTGGCCCGCTTCGAGGCCCGCTTCGGCAAGGCCGCCGGCTCCAAGAAGTAGCGAGCCCCAGATCGCCGGTCCACGGTCGCGCCCTCTTGCGGGGCGTGCCCGGGACCGGCGTTTTTGGTCGCCCGCCCTTGTCCTCACCGCAGTATCAGGAGCCGAAAGATGTTCGAGGCCGTCGATGAACTCGTCGCCGAGCACGCCGACCTGGAGAAGAAGCTCGCCGACCCGTCGGTCCACGCCGACCAGGCCAACGCGCGCAAGCTGAACAAGCGCTACGCCGAGCTCACCCCGATCGTCGCCACGTACCGCTCCTGGAAGCAGACCGGCGACGACATCGAGACCGCGCGCGAATTCGCCGCCGACGACCCCGACTTCGCCGCCGAGGTCAAGGAGTTCGAGAAGCAGCGCGAGGAACTGACCGAGAAGCTGCGCCTGCTCCTCGTGCCGCGCGACCCCAGTGACGACAAGGACGTCATCCTGGAGATCAAGGCCGGCGCCGGCGGTGACGAGTCCGCGCTGTTCGCCGGTGACCTGCTGCGCATGTACCTGCGCTACGCCGAGCGGATCGGCTGGAAGACCGAGATCATCGACGCCACCGAGTCCGAGCTGGGCGGCTACAAGGACGTCCAGGTCGCGGTGAAGGCCCGCGGGCAGATCGAACCCGGCCAGGGCGTGTGGGCCCGGCTGAAGTACGAGGGCGGCGTGCACCGCGTGCAGCGCGTGCCGGCCACTGAGTCCCAGGGCCGTATCCACACCTCCGCCGCCGGTGTCCTCGTGACCCCCGAGGCCGAGGAGGTCGACGTCGAGATCAACCCGAACGACCTGCGGATCGACGTCTACCGGTCCTCCGGACCCGGCGGCCAGTCGGTCAACACCACCGACTCCGCGGTGCGCATCACGCACCTGCCGACCGGAGTCGTCGCCTCCTGCCAGAACGAGAAGAGCCAGCTGCAGAACAAGGAGCAGGCGCTGCGTATCCTGCGCTCCAGGCTGCTCGCGGCGGCGCAGGAGGAGGCGGAGCGGGAGGCGGCCGACGCCCGCCGCAGCCAGGTCCGCACCGTGGACCGCTCCGAGAAGATCCGCACCTACAACTTCCCGGAGAACCGCATCTCGGACCACCGCGTCGGCTTCAAGGCGTACAACCTGGACCAGGTCCTGGACGGCGACCTCGCCGCGGTGATCCAGGCCTGCGTCGACGCCGACTCGGCGGCGAAGCTGGCGGCCGCGTAAGAGGCGCGTACGAGTACACGGAGGACTTGCGTGCAGTCACCAACTGGGGGGCGACCCCCAAGCCCCCGCAGTCTGCTGCTCGCCGAGGTGGCCCAGGCGACCCAGCGGCTGGCCGACGCCGGCGTGCCCTCGCCGCGCACCGACGCGGAGGAGCTCGCCGCGTTCGTGCACGGCGTGAAGCGGGGCCAGCTGCACTCCGTCAAGGACTCCGACTTCGACGCCCGCTACTGGGAGGTCATCGCCCGGCGTGAGCAGCGCGAACCGCTGCAGCACATCACCGGGCGGGCCTACTTCCGGTACCTGGAGCTCCAGGTCGGGCCGGGTGTGTTCGTGCCCCGGCCGGAGACCGAGTCCGTGGTCGGCTGGGCCATAGACGCCGTGCGCGCCATGGACGTGGTCGAGCCCTGCATCGTCGACCTGTGCACCGGCTCCGGCGCCATCGCGCTCGCGCTCGCCCAGGAGGTGCCGCGCTCGCGCGTGCACGCCGTGGAGCTGAGCGAGGAAGCGCTCCAGTGGACCCGCAAGAACGTCGAGGGGTCCAGGGTCGACCTGCGCCAGGGCGACGCCCTGGCCGCCTTCCCGGACCTCGACGGCCAGGTCGACCTGGTCATCTCCAACCCGCCGTACATCCCGCTCACCGAGTGGGAGTACGTCGCGCCCGAGGCCCGTGACTACGACCCCGAGATGGCGTTGTTCTCCGGCGAGGACGGCCTCGACCTCATCCGCGGCATCGAGCGCACCGCGCACCGGCTGCTGCGGCCCGGCGGGGTCGTCGTCATCGAGCACGCCGACACCCAGGGCGGCCAGGTGCCCTGGATCTTCACCGAGGAGCGGGGCTGGGCCGACGCCGCCGACCACCCGGACCTCAACAACCGCCCCCGGTTCGCGACCGCCCGCAAGGCGCTGCCGTGAGCGCCCCGACGACTTCCAGCCCGCAGTACCCGCACGAGGAGGCCCGCTAGACATGGCACGGCGATACGACACCAACGACGCGACCGACCGTGTGACGGGTCTGCGCGAGGCCGCGTCCGCCGTCCGCCGGGGCGAGCTGGTGGTGCTGCCGACCGACACGGTCTACGGCATCGGCGCCGACGCGTTCTCCTCCGAGGCGGTCGCCGACGTGCTGGCCGCCAAGGGCCGGGGCCGCAACATGCCCACCCCCGTGCTGATCGGCTCCCCGAACACCCTGCACGGCCTCGTGACGGACTTCTCCGAGCTGGCCTGGGAGCTGGTCGACGCCTTCTGGCCGGGCGCCCTCACGCTCGTCGCCCGGCACCAGCCGTCCCTGCAGTGGGACCTGGGCGACACCCGTGGCACGGTGGCCGTGCGCATGCCGCTGCACCCGGTCGCCATCGAGCTGCTCACCGAGGTCGGCCCGATGGCCGTGACCTCGGCCAACCTCACCGGGCACCCGGCGCCCGAGGACTGCGACGCCGCCCAGCGGATGCTCGGCGACTCCGTCTCCGTCTACCTCGACGGCGGCCCGACGCCCGGCAACGTGCCGTCGTCCATCGTGGACGTCACCGGCGAGGTGCCGGTGCTGCTGCGGGCGGGCGCGCTCTCCCCGGAGGAGCTGCGGAAGGTCGTACCCGACCTCGAGGTGGCGAATTGACGGCCCCTGACGCGGGGCGTGGCATAGGCAGGGAGAGCGCCGCGGAGATCACGACGACGTTCGTCGGGCTTCCGCGCGACTGCTTCCGCATCCTCCACGTCAGCACCGGCAACGTGTGCCGCTCACCGATCACCGAGCGGCTGACCCGTCATTTCGTGACGGAGCGGCTCGGTGTGCTCGGCGGCGGGCTGATCGTGGAGAGCGCCGGAACCTGGGGCCACGAGGGCGCGCCCATGGAGGCCAACGCGGAGACCGTGCTGGCCGAGTTCGGCGCCGACGCCTCCGGGTTCACCGGCCGGGAACTGCTGGACGAGCACGTCATCATGGCCGACCTCGTCCTCACGGCCACCCGCGACCACCGCGCCCAGGTCATCTCCATGGGGCACTCGGCCGGCCTGCGCACCTTCACGCTGAAGGAGTTCACCCGCCTGGTGCGCGCCATAGACCCCGCCACGCTGCCTTCGCTGGAGGACGGCGTGGTGGTGCGTGCGCGCGCCCTGGTGCGCGCGGCGGCCGCGCTGCGCGGCTGGCTGCTGGCGCCGACCGCGGAGGCGGACGAGGTGTACGACCCGTACGGGGCGCCGCTGACCTTCTTCCGCTCGATCGGCGACGAGATACACGAGGCGCTCGATCCCGTGGTGACCGCTCTCACCGGGGTCCCCGCCCGCGCCTGACGCGGGCGGGCACCGCCGGCCCGCGAGTGGGGCGGCGGCGACAAGCGGAGCAATGCGCGCATACCGGACATCCCGGGCCTACATTGGACTCACGTCACCGTCGACCGTCCGGAGCCCGCCATGTCGGTCACCCGCACCCTCGAGACCGATGTCCTGCGGGAACAGGATCCCGAGCTGGCCGACATCCTGTTCGGAGAGCTGGACCGGCAGTCGACGACGCTCCAGCTCATCGCCGCCGAGAACTTCACCTCCCCGGCCGTGCTGGCCGCCCTCGGCTCGCCGCTCGCCAACAAGTACGCCGAGGGCTATCCCGGCGCCCGGCACCACGGCGGCTGCGAGATCGTCGACGTCGCCGAACGCCTGGCCGCCGAGCGGGCCATGGCGCTGTTCGGCGCCGAGCACGCCAATGTGCAGTCCCACTCGGGCTCCTCGGCCGTCCTGGCCGCCTACGCCGCCCTGCTGCGCCCCGGCGACACCGTCCTCGCCCTGGGGCTGCCCTACGGCGGCCATCTCACCCACGGCTCGCCCGCGAACTTCTCCGGCCGCTGGTTCGACTTCGTCGGCTACGGCGTCGACGCCGAGACCGGCCTCATCGACCACGACCAGGTCCGGCACCTGGCCCGCAACCACCGGCCCAAGGCCATCGTCTGCGGCTCCATCGCCTACCCCCGCCACCTCGACCACGCCTTCTTCCGGGACGTCGCCGACGAGGTGGGGGCGTATCTGATCGCCGACGCCGCGCACCCGATCGGCCTGGTCGCCGGGGGAGCGGCGCCCAGCCCGGTGCCGTACGCGGACATCGTCTGCGCCACCACGCACAAGGTGCTGCGCGGCCCCCGCGGCGGGATGATCCTGTGCGGCGCCGAACTGGCCGAGCGGGTGGACCGGGCCGTGTTCCCCTTCACCCAGGGCGGCGCGCAGATGCACACCATCGCCGCCAAGGCCGTCGCCTTCGGCGAGGCGGCGACCCCGGCCTTCGGCGCCTACGCCCACCAGGTGGTCGCCAACGCACGGGTGCTGGCCGGCCATCTGACCGCCGAGGGGCTCCACGTGATCACCGGCGGCACCGACACCCACATGATCACCGCGGATCCGGCCCCGCTCGGCGTGGACGGACGCACCGCGTGCGGACGGCTCGCGGCCGCCGGGATCGTGCTGGACTGCTGTGTCCTTCCCCACGGTGACGGCCGCGGGCTGCGCCTGGGCACGGCCGCGGTGACGACGCAGGGCATGGCAGAACCGGAGATGGTCCGGATCGCCGCGCTCATGGCCGCCGTCCTGCGGGGCGAGGCGGAGGCCGCCGCCACGCGGGCCGAGGTGCGCGAGCTGACCGGCGGATTCCCGCCGTATCCGAAGTGAACCAGGGTAGGCGGAAGGGGCGTGGACCCGGACGCGCGCGGTGGCTCACAGCCACCCGTGCAACCATCGTCGCTACCCGGAAGTCCTCAACCATAAGCGTCCGTCGCTAGGGTGTGAGGCTGTGATGGCCAGCGAGACCTGTGGGGAAGCCCGTGCGTGAATACCTGCTGACGCTCTGCATCACGGCCGCGGTGACGTACCTGCTGACAGGGCCGGTACGGAAGTTCGCGATCGTGGCGGGGGCGATGCCGGAGATCCGGGCACGTGACGTGCACCGGGAACCCACTCCGCGGCTCGGCGGGATCGCGATGTTCTTCGGACTGTGCGCGGGCCTGCTGGTCGCGGACCACATGACCAACCTCAACGAGGTCTTCGCCAAGTCCAACGAGCCGCGGGCGCTGCTCTCCGGGGCCGCGCTGATCTGGCTGATCGGTGTCCTCGACGACAAGTTCGAGATCGACGCGCTGATCAAGCTCGGCGGCCAGATGATCGCCGCCGGCGTCATGGTCATGCAGGGTCTGACGATCCTGTGGCTGCCCGTCCCGGGCGTCGGCAACGTGGCGCTGACCCAGTGGCAGGGCACCCTGCTGACGGTGGCGCTGGTCGTCATCACGATCAACGCGGTGAACTTCGTGGACGGCCTCGACGGCCTGGCCTCCGGCATGGTCTGCATCGCGGCCGCCGCGTTCTTCCTGTACGCCTACCGGATCTGGTACTCGTACGGCATCGAGGCCGCCGCCCCGGCGACGCTGTTCTCGGCCATCCTGATGGGCATGTGCCTGGGCTTCCTGCCGCACAACATGCATCCGGCGCGGATCTTCATGGGTGACTCCGGCTCGATGCTGATCGGGCTGGTGCTGGCCGCCGGCGCGATCTCCATCACCGGTCAGGTGGACCCGGACGCGCTGGCCCTGTTCACGGGTTCGGAGAAGGCGGCGGTGCACCAGACGGTGCCCGTCTACATCCCGCTGCTGCTGCCCCTGACGATCATCGCCGTGCCCGCCGCGGACCTGGTGCTGGCCATCGTCCGCCGCACCTGGCGCGGCCAGTCGCCGTTCGCCGCGGACCGCGGCCATCTGCACCATCGCCTGCTGGAGATCGGCCACTCCCACAGCAGGGCGGTGCTGATCATGTACTTCTGGTCGGCGCTGATCGGTTTCGGCGCGCTCGCCTACTCGGTCAACTCGGCGTCGATGTGGATCGTGCTCGGCGTGGTCTTCCTGAGCGCCATCGGCCTGATCCTGCTCCTCCTGCCCCGCTTCACCCCCCGGGTCCCCGCCTGGGCACAGAACTTCGTGCCGCCGCGGTACCGCAGGCGGCGTGGCTCGGGCGGGGCTGCCGTGACCCTGGAGACCACCAGGCCGGACTCGGAGGAGCAGTCGGCGGAAGGCAGCCCGGTGGCCGCAGGCGTCTCCAGGGTCAACGGGGCGACCGCCGTCGGTTCCCGGGCGACACTCACGGAACACCGCCCGGTCGACACGTCGCGCTGAATCTCGGATCGGCTCGAGGGGCGCGGCGGATGCCGCCACTCTGCACAACCCGGTGAACCGGAATGCCGATAATTGTTGAAGCGGAAATAGATTGTGCTGTCTCGCGCCTTCGCGGCATTATCGAGCCAAAAACATCAACATCCGGCCGTTCCGGACATGGCGGCCTGCTGAGCGTTGCCCAGTTTCGTACGCACGTGCTAAAAATCTTGCTCGGTGTCGAGGTGAGTGACCGCCACCTTCTAGGCACCAGGAAAAGGGGAAATTGTGCGTAAGATCATGGGCTCCATACTCGCTGCGACGGTCGTCCTGGGGGCGCTTGGCGTCTCCAGCGGCCAGGCGATGGCAGCTCCTCGGGGCACGCAAGCCGTATCCAAGGTGCAGGTGGAATCCGCGCCGCAGGCGGCCACCTGCGTCAAAGTGGTGAAGTGGTACAACAAGCGCTTCGACCGGTACGTGAGGGTCAAGAACAGCTGCGGCCACAAGGTGTGCTTCTCGGTCACCGTCGCCGCCGCGAGGGATCCGGAATTCTCCATTGGCGCTCGCAGGACGGACGACTTCTCCTACGGCGGAATCGCATGGAGCAAGGGATCGGGCATCAAGCAGATTTCCTGCTGAAGCAAGTAGTCATCGCTGGGTGACTTCGGATTGCGGCCTCACCGAAATCGGTGGGGCCGCGGTCGTCATTCCGCTTCGTTGTCTGCGCTTCCGTGTCCTCGGCGCGGAGCCGTCCGGGTCCGAAGGTTCGGCTCCTGTCATCCGCGCATGGCGGGACGTCTGATCGAGCCGGGCCAGGACGGTCTGCGCGTGCCGGACTCCAGCAGGACGGCGGACTCTGGTGCTGGTGCTGGTGCTGGTGCTGGTGCTGGTGCTGGTGCTGGTGCTGGCGCGGTTGTGGCTGCCGCGTTCGGTGACGCCGGGCACCACGGGCGGTACGGCTGCGAGCGGCCGTGAGAGGTGTGGGCGCCTCGGGAGCGCCGCCCGCAGTGCCGAGCAAGCGGTCGGCACCCGTTGGCAAGGTAAGAATCTGACTAGAGCATTGCCATCTCGTGGGGGAGCAAACCCCCCCAATACCAGACACATAGGCTCGGTATTTGCACAGACGCGCGCCATCACACTCATGTGTGACAGTCAGCACACCCAGCAGGTAAAGACCTCATCAAATAGTTTGTGATACGGTTCACGAGAACCCCGGATAGGACCGAAGGACCGTAGTGCGACGGTCCGCCGGTGTGAGGTCTCGACTACTCAGCCCGGGACTACGCTCGTCCATGACGACACCTGCCCCCCTGTGAAAGCGGAGTTGCCGCCATGCCGTCAAATGACGCCCGGAACCTACTGCAGATCGCTGTGCCCGCAGCGGCCGCCGGCGTGATCGCCGTCGCCGTGAGCGCCGCGGTCGCGGGAGGCAAGGGTGCTCTCGGCGCGGCCGTCGGCACGGTGCTGGCCGTCCTGTTCATGGGAATCGGCCTCTACGTGCTGCAGTGGACGGCAAAAACGCTCCCGCAGTTGTTCCAGGCCATGGGGCTGATGCTCTACATGGCTCAGCTGTTGCTCCTCCTGATCTTCGTCGCCGTCTTCAAGGGCACCTCTCTCTTCAACGCCAAGGCGTTCGCCGTGTCGCTGGTCGTCACGACCGTCGTGTGGATGGCCGCGCAGGCGCGCGCACACATGAAGGCCAAGATCTTCTATGTCGATCCCGACCCAGCGAAGAGTGAGAAGCACGAGAAGACGGGGCCGCCGTCGTGAGGGGTAGGGGCGGGATAAAGGCCTGTGAGATCTCCTGCTATCGTCCGGTGCCAACTGCGGCATCGCGGGCGCGGGCATCCGAGCTGACGCCTGCTCAATCGCGAGGCTTGATGCCCCCCAGCCGCCCCCACATCCGTTACACCAGTCCGGTGCCGATCAGCGGCCCTGTGCCGCGCCGACACAACGAGGTTGCCGTACCCATGCGTCACGCCGAAGGAGCCCGCGGTGAGTGCTGACCAGACCCAGCTCGCCTTTGACTGGAGTTGTCGGATCATGTCCGACAACGGGTGTGGCTTCCCGGCTCCGGGCCTGCACTCGTTCCTGTTCAAGCCGATGGCCACGGTCGGCGGCTTCGAATTCAACAAGGTGATGCTGCTCGCGCTCGTCACCACGGTCGTCGTCATCGCCTTCTTCTGGGCCGCCTTCGGCAACGCCAAGGTCATCCCCGGCAAGCTGCAGATGATCGGCGAAGCCGGCTACGACTTCGTGCGCCGCGGCATCGTCTACGAGACGCTCGGCAAGCGGGAGGGCGAGAAGTGGGTGCCGCTCATGGTCTCCCTCTTCTTCTTCGTCTGGCTGATGAACATCTGGTCCGTGATCCCGCTGGCCCAGTTCCCGGTCGCCTCGGTCTTCGCCTTCCCCGTCGTGCTCGCCCTGCTCGTCTGGGTCCTGTGGGTCGGCCTGACCTTCAAGCGCCACGGCTTCGTCGGCTTCTTCAAGAACGTCACGGGCTACGACAAGTCGCTGGGCGCGGTGCTGCCGCTCGTGATGGTCATCGAGTTCTTCTCGAACCTGTTCGTCCGCCCGTTCACGCACGCGGTGCGACTCTTCGCCAACATGTTCGCCGGTCACCTGATGCTGGTGATGTTCACCGTCGCCTCCTGGTACCTGCTGAACAGCTGGATGATCCCGGCCGCCGGCATCTCCTTCGTGATGACCATGGTCATGATCTGCTTCGAGCTTTTCGTGCAGGCCGTCCAGGCGTACGTCTTCGTACTGCTGGCCTGCTCCTACATTCAGGGCGCTCTCGCCGAGCACCACTGAGCCTCAACACACCCCCCAGTCGTCCGGTGGCCAATCCCCACCGGTCCGTAAAGAGAAGGAAGATTCAGCATGGCTGCCACTGAGACCCTCGCCGCTGTCTCCGGTTCCCTCGGTTCCGTCGGTTACGGCCTCTCGGCCATCGGCCCCGGCATCGGCGTCGGCATCATCTTCGGCAACGGCACCCAGGCCCTCGCCCGTCAGCCCGAGGCGGCCGGCCTGATCCGCGCCAACCAGATCCTGGGCTTCGCCTTCTGTGAGGCGCTCGCCCTCATCGGCATCGTTATGCCGTTCGTGTTCGGTAAGTAATTCCCTCTTACCCGACACGAAACGACGAAAGGCACTGATGTGATCGCCAACCTGGTACAGCTGGCGGCCGAGAAGGAGCAGAACCCGCTCATCCCGGCCGGCCCCGAGCTGCTCGTCGGCACCATCGCCTTCGCCATCGTGTTCTTCTTCTTCTGGAAGAAGCTGCTTCCGAACATCAACAAGGTTCTGGAGGAGCGTCGCGCGGCGATCGAAGGCGGCATCGAAGAGGCCGACGCCATGAAGGTCGAGGCCCAGAGCGTCCTTGAGCAGTACAAGGCTCAGCTCGCCGAGGCCCGGCACGAGGCCGCGCGTCTGCGCCAGGAGGCGCAGGAGCAGGGTGCCGCGCTCATCGCCGAGATGCGGGCCGAAGGCCAGCGGCAGCGCGAGGAGATCGTCGCCGCGGGTCACTCCCAGATCGAGGCCGACCGCAAGGCCGCCGCGGCCGCGCTCCGTCAGGACGTCGGCAAGCTCGCCACAGAACTGGCCGGCAAGCTCATCGGCGAGTCCCTCGAGGACCACGCCCGGCAGAGCCGTGTGATCGACCGCTTCCTCGACGAGCTCGAGGAGAAGGCCGAGGCCACGCGATGAACGGAGCGAGCCGCGAGGCCCTGGCAGCCGCACGTGAGCGTCTCGACGCGCTGACGGACTCCACGTCCGTGGACGCGACGAAGCTCGCGGACGAGCTGGCGGCCGTCACCGCGCTGCTCGACCGCGAGCCCAGCCTGCGTCGGGTCCTCACCGACCCGGCGCAGCCCGGTGAGGCCAAGGCCGAGCTGGTCAAGCGGCTGATCGGCGGCCAGGTCGGCACGACCACCGTCGACCTGGTGTCCGGCATGGTCCGTTCCCGCTGGTCGCAGCCGCGCGACCTGGTGGACGCCCTGGAGGAGCTGGCGAACGTCGCCGACCTCATCTCGGCGCAGAGGACGGACACGCTCGACGACGTCGAGGACGAGCTGTTCCGGTTCGGCCGGATCGTCTCCTCGAACACCGAGCTGCGTGCCGCGCTCACCGACCGCTCGGCGAGCGCCTCGGCCAAGGCCGAGCTGCTGCGCCGGCTCCTCGGCGGCCGGGCCAAGCCCACCACTGAGCGTCTGGTCGCGCGCCTGGTGTCCGCGCCGCGTGGACGTAGCCTGGAGTCGGGACTGGAGTCCCTGTCCAAGCTCGCCGCCGAGCGCCGGGACCGCATGGTCGCCGTCGTCACGTCGGCGGTGCCGCTGAGTGACGGACAGAAGCAGCGCCTCGGCGCCGCCCTGACCAAGCTCTACGGCCGCCGGATGCACCTCAACCTGGACGTCGACCCCGAGGTCGTCGGCGGGATGCGGGTGCAGGTCGGTGACGAGGTCATCAACGGCTCCATCGCGGACCGGCTGGAGGACGTGGCCCGCCGCATGGCGAGCTAGCGACACCTCGGCAATCGAGAAAACGCAAGACGTGCTTACGGCCCTGGTTGGGCCGTGCAGAGGATTCACCTCATTCAGGGGGGAGTCCCCATCCCCCCAAAGTGAAACTTCGGGCCCAACAAGGAGAGCAGGGAACCCAGATGGCGGAGCTCACGATCCGGCCGGAGGAGATCCGGGACGCGCTGGAGAACTTCGTCCAGTCGTACAAGCCGGACGCGGCCTCGCGCGAGGAGGTCGGTACGGTCACCGTCGCCGGCGACGGTATCGCCAAGATCGAGGGCCTGCCCTCGGCCATGGCGAACGAGCTGCTGAAGTTCGAGGACGGCTCCCTCGGTCTCGCGCTGAACCTGGAAGAGCGCGAGATCGGTGCCGTCGTACTCGGTGAGTTCAGCGGCATCGAGGAGGGGCAGCCGGTGCACCGCACCGGTGAGATCCTCTCCGTCGCGGTCGGCGAGGGCTACCTCGGCCGCGTCGTCGACCCGCTCGGCAACCCGATCGACGGCCTCGGCGAGATCGAGACGTCCGGCCGCCGCGCCCTCGAGCTGCAGGCCCCCACGGTCATGCAGCGCAAGTCGGTGCACGAGCCGATGGAGACCGGCTACAAGGCCGTCGACGCCATGACCCCGATCGGCCGTGGTCAGCGTCAGCTGATCATCGGTGACCGTCAGACCGGCAAGACCGCCCTGGCCGTCGACACGATCATCAACCAGCGCGACAACTGGCGCTCGGGCGACCCGAAGAAGCAGGTCCGCTGCATCTACGTCGCCATCGGCCAGAAGGGCTCCACCATCGCCGGCGTGCGCCGCGCGCTGGAGGAGAACGGCGCTCTGGAGTACACGACCATCGTCGCCGCCCCGGCGTCCGACCCGGCCGGCTTCAAGTACCTGGCGCCGTACACCGGTTCGGCCATCGGTCAGCAGTGGATGTACGAGGGCAAGCACGTCCTCATCATCTTCGACGACCTGTCGAAGCAGGCCGACGCCTACCGCGCCGTGTCGCTGCTGCTGCGCCGCCCGCCGGGCCGTGAGGCCTACCCGGGTGACGTCTTCTACCTGCACTCCCGCCTGCTGGAGCGTTGCGCCAAGCTCTCCGACGAGATGGGCGCCGGCTCGATGACCGGTCTGCCGATCGTCGAGACCAAGGCCAACGACGTGTCGGCGTTCATCCCGACCAACGTCATCTCCATCACCGACGGCCAGTGCTTCCTGGAGTCGGACCTGTTCAACGCCGGTCAGCGCCCCGCGCTGAACGTCGGTATCTCCGTCTCCCGAGTCGGTGGTTCCGCGCAGCACAAGGCGATGCGCCAGGTCTCCGGCCGCCTCCGTGTGGACCTCGCCCAGTTCCGTGAGCTCGAGGCGTTCGCCGCCTTCGGTTCCGACCTGGACGCGGCCTCGAAGGCCCAGCTGGAGCGCGGTCAGCGCATGGTCGAGCTGCTGAAGCAGGACCAGTACCAGCCGATGCCGACCGAGGACCAGGTCGTCTCCGTCTGGGCCGGCACCAACGGCCGTATGGACGACGTCCCGGTCGCCGACATCCGCCGCTTCGAGCGGGAGCTGCTGGACTTCCTGCACCGGAAGTACCAGGGCCTGCTCACCTCCATCCGTGAGGGCGCCAAGATGTCGGACGACACGATCCAGGCGATCGACGACGCCATCGCGGAGTTCAAGAAGCAGTTCGAGACCTCGGACGGCAAGCTGCTCGGCGAGGACACTCCTGCCGCTGCCGCCAAGTGACGTAAGGAAGGGACCTGACTCATGGGAGCCCAGCTCCGGGTCTACAAGCGTCGCATCCGATCCGTCAGCGCGACCAAGAAGATCACCAAGGCGATGGAGATGATCGCCGCCTCGCGCGTCGTCAAGGCGCAGCGCAAGGTGGCGGCCTCCACGCCGTACGCGACCGAGCTGACGCGCGCGGTCACGGCGGTCGGTACGGGTTCGAACACCAAGCACCCGCTCACCACCGAGGCGGAGAACCCGGCCCGCGCCGCGGTCCTGCTCCTCACGAGCGACCGCGGTCTGGCCGGCGCCTTCAACTCCAACGCCATCAAGGCGGCGGAGAGCCTGACCGAGCGCCTGGAGCGCGAGGGCAAGCAGGTCGACACGTACATCGTCGGCCGTCGTGGTGTCGCCCACTACAACTTCCGTGAGCGCAAGGTCGCGGAGTCGTTCACGGGCTTCACGGACGAGCCCTCGTACGCGGACGCCAAGCAGGTCGCGGCGCCCCTGATCGAGGCCATCGAGAAGGAGACGGCGGACGGCGGCGTGGACGAACTCCACATCGTCTACACCGAGTTCGTCTCGATGATGACGCAGACCGCGCTAGACGACAGGCTGCTGCCGCTGCGTCTCGAAGAGGTCGCCGAGGAGGCCGTCCCCAAGGGCGAGATCCTCCCGCTGTACGACTTCGAGCCGTCGGCGGAGGACGTCCTCGACGCCCTGCTGCCGCGCTACGTGGAAAGCCGGATCTACAACGCGCTGCTCCAGTCGGCCGCTTCGAAGCACGCCGCCACGCGGCGCGCGATGAAGTCGGCCACCGACAACGCGGGTGAGCTGATCAACACGCTCTCCCGTCTTGCCAACGCGGCCCGCCAGGCCGAAATCACCCAGGAAATCAGCGAGATCGTCGGTGGCGCCAGCGCCCTGGCCGACGCGACCGCGGGGAGTGACCGATAAATGACCACCACTGTTGAGACCGCGACGGCTACGGGCCGCGTCGCCCGGGTCATCGGCCCGGTCGTCGACGTGGAGTTCCCCGTCGACGCGATGCCGGACATCTACAACGCCCTTCACGTCGAGGTGGCCGACCCGGCCAACGCCGGCGAGAAGAAGACGCTGACCCTGGAGGTCGCCCAGCACCTGGGTGACGGCCTGGTCCGCACCATCTCCATGCAGCCCACCGACGGTCTGGTCCGCCAGACCTCGGTCGTCGACACCGGTAGCTCCATCACGGTGCCCGTCGGTGACTTCACCAAGGGCAAGGTGTTCAACACCCTCGGTGAGGTGCTGAACGTCGACGAGAGTTACGAGGGCGAGCGCTGGGGCATCCACCGCAAGGCCCCGAACTTCGACGAGCTCGAGTCGAAGACCGAGATGTTCGAGACCGGCGTCAAGGTCATCGACCTGCTGACCCCGTACGTCAAGGGCGGCAAGATCGGTCTGTTCGGCGGTGCCGGTGTCGGCAAGACGGTGCTCATCCAGGAGATGATCTACCGTGTCGCCAACAACCACGACGGTGTCTCCGTGTTCGCCGGTGTCGGTGAGCGCACCCGTGAGGGCAACGACCTGATCGAGGAGATGTCGGACTCCGGCGTCATCGACAAGACCGCGCTGGTCTTCGGTCAGATGGACGAGCCCCCGGGCACCCGTCTGCGCGTCGCGCTGGCCGGCCTCACCATGGCCGAGTACTTCCGTGACGTCCAGAAGCAGGACGTGCTGTTCTTCATCGACAACATCTTCCGCTTCACGCAGGCCGGTTCCGAGGTCTCCACGCTGCTCGGCCGTATGCCGTCCGCGGTGGGTTACCAGCCGAACCTGGCCGACGAGATGGGTCTCCTCCAGGAGCGCATCACGTCGACCCGCGGTCACTCGATCACCTCGATGCAGGCGATCTACGTCCCCGCGGACGACCTGACCGACCCGGCCCCGGCCACCACCTTCGCCCACCTCGACGCGACGACGGTTCTGTCCCGTCCGATCTCCGAGAAGGGCATCTACCCGGCCGTGGACCCGCTGGACTCCACGTCCCGGATCCTGGACCCGCGCTACATCGCCGCGGATCACTACAACGCCGCCATGCGCGTGAAGACGATCCTGCAGAAGTACAAGGACCTCCAGGACATCATCGCGATCCTCGGTATCGACGAGCTCGGCGAGGAGGACAAGCTCGTCGTCCACCGTGCCCGTCGCGTGGAGCGCTTCCTGTCCCAGAACACCCACGTCGCCAAGCAGTTCACCGGCGTGGACGGTTCGGACGTGCCGCTGGACGAGTCGATCGCCGCGTTCAACGCGATCTGCGACGGCGAGTACGACCACTTCCCGGAGCAGGCGTTCTTCATGTGCGGTGGTCTTGAGGACCTCAAGAAGAACGCCAAGGAGCTGGGCGTCTCCTGAGCCCCGTGCTCTCGGTGAGGGGGCGGGTGCGTCCCGCCCCCTCACTCACGCCCTCTAGAATTGACCCCAACACCCGGCATCCCCGCCGGGTGGTGACCCGAGGAGCCACCCTTGGCTGCTGAGCTGCACGTCGAGCTGGTCGCCGCCGACCGCCAGGTCTGGTCCGGCGAGGCCACCCTGGTCGTCGCGCGCACCACGTCCGGCGACATCGGCGTCATGCCCGGTCACCAGCCGCTGCTCGGTGTGCTGGAGTCGGGCCCGGTGACCATCCGTACGAGTGATGGTGGAACGGTCGTCGCCGCGGTGCACGGCGGTTTCATCTCGTTCGCGGACAACAAGCTGTCGCTGCTGGCCGAGATCGCCGAACTGTCGGACGAGATCGATGTCCAGCGCACGGAGCGCGAGCTCGAGCGCGCGAAGGCGGAGGACGACGCGGAGGCACAGCGCCGCGCCGACGTCCGTCTGCGGGCGGCGACGGCGGCGCGTTGATCCAGCGCGCGGTGTGATGACGTCACTCAGCCGCGGTCGGTCCGGAGTAATCCGGTACCGACCGCGGCTGAGGCAGATGTGGGTGTTTTTTGGGTTTCATTACTCACTTGTTAGCGCAGTGACACTGTCTGGGAGACGAGGAGGTCGGTGCCGATGGTCCTCGCTCTGACTGTGTGCGGAATCGTGATCGCGCTCGTGGTGGTGGGACTGTTCCTGTTCGGGCTGCGCCGCCGACTGATCCAGCGCTCCGGTGGAACCTTCGACTGTTCGCTGCGCTGGGACGTGCCCGAGAAACCGGACGCGGGCGGCAAGGGCTGGAGCTACGGCGTCGCCCGCTACAACGGTGACCGGATCGAGTGGTACCGGGTCTTCTCCTACGCCCTGCGCCCGCGCCGCGTCCTGGAGCGCGCCGCCATCGAGGTGGCCGGCCGCCGGCTCCCGGAGGGCGAGGAGGAGCTGGCGCTGCTCTCCGACGCGGTGATCCTCGCCTGCACCCACCGGGGCACGCGCCTGGAACTGGCGATGAGCGAGGACGCGCTGACCGGATTCCTCGCGTGGCTGGAAGCGGCCCCGCCCGGACAGCGGGTGAACGTGGCGTAGCCGCACCCGCTTCCCCTGGCCGAGGCCGGGGGAGCGAATGCGGCTCCGAGCGGGTGCGCTCGCCTACAGGTTGTTGCTGATGGCGCTCACCAGCTCGCCGTTGCTGGTGTCACCGCTGAACTCCCAGAAGAACGCGCCGCCCAGGCCCTGGTTCTTGGCCCAGGTCATCTTGCCGGCGATGGTGGCCGGGGTGTCGTAGGACCACCAGTTGCTGCCGCAGTGCGCGTACGCGGTGCCCGCGACGGTGCCGGTGGCCGGGCAGGACGTCTTGAGCACCTTGTAGTCCTCGATGCCCTGCTCGTAGGTGCCCGCCGCCGGGCCCGTGGCCGTGCCGCCGGGGGCGTCCTGGGTGACGCCGGTCCAGCCGCGGCCGTAGAAGCCGATGCCGATGAGCAGCTTCTTCGCCGGAACACCGATCGCCTTGAACCTGGCCATCGCGTCGGCGGTGGTGAAGCCATCCTTCGGGATGCCGGAGTACGAGGTGAGCGGGGAGTGCGGGGCGGTCGGGCCCTTGGCGTCCCAGGCGCCGAAGAAGTCGTACGTCATCACGTTGTACCAGTCGACGGAGCTCGCGGCGCCGGCGTAGTCGGCGGCCTCGATCTTGCCGCCGTTCGAGCCGTCGGCGGTGGTGGCCGCGGTGACCAGGTTGTTCGAGCCGAACTTGGCGCGCAGCGCGGCCATGACGTTCTTGAAGGCCGCCGCCCCGCTGGTGTCACAGCTCAGCCCGCAGGCGTTCGGGTACTCCCAGTCGACGTCGATGCCGTCGAAGACGTCGGCCCAGCGCGGGTCCTCGACCAGGTCGTAGCAGGACTGCGCGAAGGCGGCCGGGTTCTTCGCGGCCTCGCCGAAGCCGCCGGACCAGGTCCACCCGCCGAAGGACCACAGCACCTTGATGTTCGGGTACTTGGCCTTGAGCTGACGGAGCTGGTTGAAGTTGCCGCGCAGCGGCTGGTCCCAGGTGTCGGCGGTGCCGCTGACGGACTGGTCGGCGGTGAACGCCTTGTCGTAGTCGGCGTAGGAGTCGCCGATCGCGCACTTGCCGCCGGTGACGTTGCCGAAGGCGTAGTTGATGTGCGTGATCTTGGCGGCGGAGCCGGACGTCACCAGGTTCTTGACGTTGTAGTTGCGCCCGTAGATGCCCCATTCGGTGAAGTAGCCGAGCTTGACCTTGTCGCCGGTGGGCGGGGGAGTGGTGCCGCCGCCGGTGGTGTGCACGGCGACCGCGCCGCTGACCGGTCCGGTCTGGTCGGCGGTGTCGCGGGCCCGCACGGTGTAGGAGTAGTCGGTGCCGGCGGTCAGACCGGTGTCGGTGTACGAGGCGGCCGTCACCGTGGAGACGACCTTGCCGTCGCGCAGGACGTCGTAGTTCTTGACGCCCTTGTCGTCGGTGGCCGCGCCCCAGGAGAGCTTCACCGAGGTGTCGGTGATGCCGGAGGCGGTCGGGGTGCCGGGGGCGGAGGGCGCCGCGTCACCGGGGACCGTGGTGCCGTCGCAGCTGTCCCCGTTCAGCTTGCAGTTGGACGGGGAGCCGGGACCCGCTCCGTTGAATCCGAAGGAGACGGTGGCACCAGGGGCGATGCTGCCGTTGTAGGACTTGTTCTTGGCGGTCCAGTGGGTGCCGGAGTTCGTGACGTCCGCGTCCCACGCGGAGGTGACGGACGTACCGGAGGGGAAGTCCCACTCGACGGTCCAGGAACTGATGGCGCTGGTACCGGTGTTCTTCACGGTCCACTGCCCGCCGAAGCCGGTGCCCCAGTCGCTGGTCTTGGTGAAGCTCGCCGTCGCGTTCGCCGCGGCCTGGGCGGGGCTCGCGAGACCGACCAGGCCGGCCAGGGGGAGCAACAGGGTCGCGAACCCTGCCGCGGCTCTGTGTCTGAAGCGCATGCTGCGCCTCCCTCTTCATCGGGGGTGTCAGGGGCATGACTGAGCCTTCACGCCCACAGTGCCGCGAGAATAGAAAGGTCTGGACCACATGGTCAATAGGTCTGGACCACTTGTCCTCGACTCCGGCCGGATCCCCAACTCCTGGTCCAGAAAACCGGCTTGCCCCCGGCCGTGCGGCTCCGCCCTCCCCGGCAGACGGCTGACATGCGCCTTCGCCGTGCCGTCCGCCGCCTGTGGGCGCCGGGCGATCTCCGCGTCGGGCAGCCCCTGGCCGGCGCCCTGGCGGCCCCAGGAAACGGCACGGCCCGCGCCCTCCACGAGTGGAAGGTCGCGGGCCGCCGGATCCTGGCCTCGCCGGTCGCCCCGGCCGTCCGGCTAGCGCTCCCCGCCCGGCACCCACAGCACGTCGCCGGTGTCCTTGTTCGCCGTCCGGGCCAGGATGAACAGCAGGTCGGACAGACGGTTGAGGTAGGTCGCGGTCAGCGGGTTCATCACCTCGCCGTGCGCCTCCAGCGCCGCCCAGGTGGAGCGCTCGGCCCGGCGGACCACCGTGCACGCCTGGTGCAGCAGCGCGGCGCCGGCGGTGCCGCCCGGGAGGATGAAGGAGCGCAGCTTCTCCAGCCGCTCGTTGAAGCGGTCGCAGTCCGCCTCCAGCCGGTCGATGTAGAACTGCTCGACCCGCAGCGGCGGGAACTCCGGGTTCTCCTTGACCGGCGTCGACAGGTCCGCGCCCACGTCGAACAGATCGTTCTGGACGCGGGTGAGGACCTCGACGATCTCCGCGTCCAGGCCGCCCAGCGCGATCGCCGTGCCGAGCACCGCGTTCGCCTCGTTGGCGTCGGCGTACGCCGAGATCCTGAGGTCCGTCTTGGCGACCCTGCTCATGTCGCCGAGGGCGGTGGTGCCCTTGTCGCCGGTCCTGGTGTAGATGCGCGTCAGATTGACCATGTGACCAGCGTAGTTACGCTCCGGCCGTGCGGAACACGCGTGTGCCCACTGTCACGGTCAGCACGGCGAAACCTACCGCGACGAGACCGCCGTACAGCATGTGCGCACTCGTGTACCGGCCGACGTAGGCGTCGCGGACCGCGTCCACCAGATAGCGGAACGGCACGCAGTGCGAGAGCACGTCCAGCCAGGCCGGCGCGAGCGTCATCGGGAGCATCAGGCCGGACAGCAGCATCGACGGCATCGACACCGCGTTGATCAGCGGCCCGAACTCCTGCGGGGTGCGCACCTTCATCGCCAGCGCGTACGACAGCGAGGCCAGCGACACCGTGAGCAGGGCGACGAAGCCGAAGCCGATGAGGATGCCCGGCAGCGGTGCGCGCAGGCCCATCACGAGCGCGGCCAGCACCAGCAGCACCGCCTGGAGGACGAAGACCGTGGCGTCCCGCAGGACCCGGCCGAGGAGCAGGGCGAGACGGCTGACGGGGGTGACCCGCATTCGCTCCAGCACTCCCTGGGCGTTCTCCATGATGATGGTGAATCCCGCGAACAGGGCACCGAACAGGCCCAGTTGGAGCAGCAGGCCGGGCACCAGCACCTGCCAGGAGCTGCCGTCGCGGCCCAGCGGCAGGCCGGTGAGCAGCGGCCCGAAGAAGAGGAGGTACAGCAGGGGCGTCAGCACACCGAAGAGCAGGGCGAAACGCGAGCGCAGGGACTGACGGAGATAGCGGCCGTAGACGAGGGCCGTGTCGGGCAGCAGCATGCGGGCGTCCTATACGGCGAGGGGGGCGGCGTCGGCCGGGGCGGGACCGCGGCCGGTGATGGCGAGGAAGGTGTCCTGGAGGGTGGCGTCGATCGAGCCGCCGTGCGCCAGCTTGAGCGCGCTCGGCGTGCCGTCGGCCACCACGACACCCCGGTCGACGACGACCAGGCGGTCGGCGAGGGCGTCGGCCTCGTCCAGGTAGTGGGTGGTCAGGCAGACGGTCGTACCGTGCCGGTCACGGAGCCCGCGGACCAGGTCCCACAGGTCGGCGCGGCTGCCGGGGTCCAGACCGGTCGTCGGCTCGTCCAGGAACAGCACCTTCGGGCGGTGGGTGAGCGCCATCGCGATGTCCAGACGGCGCCGCTGGCCACCGGAGAGCGCGGCCGTCCTGCGGTCGAGCAGCTCGGTGAGGTCCAGCTCGCGGGCGAGTTCGGCGGTGCGCCGGACCGCCTCGGCCTTCGGCAGGCGGTACATCCGGGCCTGGGTGACCAGCTCCTCCCGGACGGTGACCTGCGGATCAACCCCGCCTGACTGGGCGACGTACCCGCAGACCCGGCGCACTCCGCCCGGCTCGGTGGCCAGGTCGTACCCGGCGACGGTCGCCGCGCCGCCGGTGGGCTTCAGCAGGGTGGTGAGCATCCGGAGGGTGGTGGTCTTGCCGGCGCCGTTGGGCCCGAGGAGGCCGAGGATCTCCCCCTCCCGGACGGCGAGGTCGACACACCGTACGGCCTCCACCGGGCCGGCTTTCGTCTGGAAGGTGCGGGCCAGTCCTGCCGCGCTGATGACTGCTGCCATGGCGTACAGAAAAACAGAGGCTCTTAAATTTTGCAATGACACCAAGTTTTCATCGGGTCCAGCGAAGTTAGGATGCGGGCATGGCTGAGGGGCTCAGGGAACGGAAGAAACGGCAGACCAGGCAGTACATCTCGGATGTCGCCACGGGACTGTTCGTCGAGCGCGGATTCGACGCGGTGACGGTCGCGGAGATCGCCGAAGCGGCCGACGTCTCCGTCAACACCGTCTACAACTACTTCCCCGCCAAGGAGGACCTGTTCTTCGACCGCTCCGCAGGCATGGTCGACCGGCTCGCCCGCTGGGTGCGCGGCCGCCCGGCCGGGGAGTCGGCGGTCACCGCGGTGCTGCGCGAACTGCGCGAGGAGGTCGAGGCCGTGTCCCCGCGGGTGGGGCTCATCCCCGGATACGCGGCGTTCATGAGGGTCATCGAGGAGGCCCCCGCCCTGCGCTCCCGGCTGTGGGGCATCGGCCAGGAGGTGCAGTCCACCCTGGAGCGGGAGCTGCGCGAGGAGACCGGCGCCGCGGACGACGACGACCTGCCGCATCTGATGGCCGGCCAGATCGCCTGGGCACACAGTACGGTCATGGCGGTCATCGGCCGAGAGATGGTCAGGGGGCGCGATCCGCGCGATGTCTCGCGGGAGGTGCTCGCCCTCCTCGACGACATCGAGGACCTGCTGAGCGAGCAGGTCCTCACGTACGCGGTGCGCCCCGGGGCCTGAGGGCCCTGAAGGTCCTCGGTGACCTGACTCCGGTGGCCCGGCCTGGCGGGGCCGGGCCGGGCCCGCGTCAGCCGATGGCGATGCGCGGGTGGGCGCCGGGGCGGATCCAGGACATGATGCCGTCCATCGTGGCGCGCGGCACCGACACACAGCCGGCCGTCGCCCCCGATCCGTTGACGTGCAGGAAGATCCCCGCACCCCGGCCCGGGGTGGCCGGCCACCGGTTGAAGTTGATGACGAGGGCCTTGGCGTACTGGGTCGGGTAGTTGACCAGGTGCTCGCTGCCCCGGTCCCCGGACTCCGTGAGCGGGAAGTCGGCGCCCGCCTCGCCGTGCATCGAGTTGTAGTACTTCGACTGCGGGTCCTCCACCCACCAGTCGTCGGACCCGACCACGTGGTACGGCATGCTCGTGCCGCCCGCCTGGACGCCGAACCCCTCGGTGATGGTGTAGGTCCCGGACGGCGTGGTGTACGTGCTCTGCCGCCGGGTCGCCCCGTTCGTCACGCCGTTCGACCCGACCCGCCCGGCACTGGTGCTGAACTGCGCCTTCCAGCCGGCGGCTCCCTTGGCCCAGGCCGTGACCGTGGCGTAGGAGCCGCTCGCCTTGACGGTGATGACCTGGGTGGCGTCGCCGACCTCGACCGGGACGGGGAAGTCGGGCGCGCTGCCGGTACCCGAACTCCCCGTGCCCGCGCCTGAACCGCCGCCGGAACGGGCGGGGGCACCGGAGGCGGACGGAGCCTTGTCCGAGGAGGCGCGGGTGCTCGGTCCGGCCGACGCGGACGACGTGGCGGAGGCCGAAGCGGAGGCGGATGCCGAAGCGGACGCGGACGCGCTCGCGGACCCGGTGGGCGAGGCGCCGGGCGTGGCGGTGGCCTCGGCGGCGACCTGCTCGGCCGGGCCGGCGTCGGCATCGCCGCTTCCGCAGCCCGACACGAGGAGCAGCGCACCGCCTGCCGCGGCCGTGGCGAGGAGCCTGCGGGGGCGGGACGGGACGGGCCGGGAGACGAGCGGAACGGATGTTTCGGGCAGCACGAGGTGACCCTTCATCGAGGTGAGGGTGGGGGAGCCGGGAAGAGGGGCGGGCGGCCGGCGCGAGGGACTCAGCCCTCCTTCGGGCCCTCCGGGGCGGGCAGGGCGCCGGAGCAGGTGGCACGGCCGAAGTTCCCGCTGGCGGTGGCGCTCTGGACGTGGTGGCCGCGGACGGCGAGCGCGCAGTGCGCGGTGCCGCCGTCCTCGCCGAGCACGATGCTGATGAGCGGGTCCCGGCCGACCGGGACCTCGACGGTCCGGTGCCAGGGCAGCCGGGCGGCCCGGACCACGGTGGCCGTCCCGGACTCGCTGCTGGCCTGGAAGGTGAGGTCGGCGGTGCCCGTGCCGGTCACCTCGTAGGTGACGGAGGCGGTGGGGGTGCGGTGCCGGGCCGGGGCGGAGTCCCCGTCACCGCCGAGGACGCCGTACAGCACGAGCCCGCCGCACGCGGCCAGCACGCCGCCGGCGACGAGCAGGCCGGCCCGGTCCGGGCGGCGGCCGGCACTGGCGGCCGGCGACTGGTCCTTTTCCGTTGTGCTCGCGGATTCCGCGCTTTCTTCAACGGTTTCCGAATTTTCCTCGGCAGACTCCGCCGACGGCTTTTCCTCGCCCATGAACAATCCCTTTCAGCTCCGGAACCGGCCCCTTATACGTGATGGCGCACGACGGTCGCAAGCGGGCGGACAAAACGGGCGGAGAAATCCCGCGAGTGGCGAAGTGTCGGACTTGGGGGATCACTTGACACAGCATCACCCGGGTGATTAGAACCGCGGCGCCGCTACGTCTGACCTGGCTCTTCTTCGGAGTCCGGTGTGCACGTTGCCGGTTTTTACGACGCCAAACACGAAGAAAGGGTTGCGGTGAAACCCAAATTGGGCAGGCTTGCCGCGTGCCTTGTGGTCTCCGCGGTGGTCAGTACCGCGTTGCCGCAGGTCGCATATGCGGCATCGGACTCCGATGATGGTGGCGGAAAGGGGATAGTCGACACCGTAAAGGGCTGGTTCGGCGCTGACGGCGACGAGCACGAGCTCGCGGCGCCCCCGTCGCACGACGAGCTGGAGGTCGCCGACCGGCAGAAGCTGCCGAGGGGCAAGCGGGCGGCCAAGGCGAAGCGGGTCGCGGAGCTGAAGAGCCGGCGTACGTCGAGTGCGCGGTTCTGGCGGATGTCGGACGGCCGGGTGCAGGCGGAGTTGTCGGCGGTGCCGACGTCGTACCGTTCGGGCTCGGGGAAGAAGGCTTCCTGGAAGCCGATCGACACGACCGTCCACGCGACGGATGCGAAGGGCTTCGACTTCTCCAACACGGCGAACGAGGGCCGGAGCTGGTTCGGCTCGCACGCGGGCCGGCTGGTGAAGTTCCAGTCGCCGGACGGCCGTTCGGTCACCCTCGGCCTCAAGGGCGCCGACGCCTTGAGGCCGGTGGCGAAGGGCTCGACGGTCACGTACAAGGACGCGGTCGACGGGGCCGATCTGGAGTACGGGGTTGGCCGGGGCCGGGTGAAGGAGAACATCACCCTGGCGAAGCGCCCGAGCGGTCCGGTGCGGTTCACGTTCACGCTGGACACCGACGGGCTGGTGCCTAAGGCACGCAAGGACGGCTCGATCGCGCTGTACGGCGAACTGCCGCACACGCCGGTGATGGTGATCCCGGCGCCGTTCATGACGGACGCGAAGAAGGCCGACAAGTCGGTCTTCGGCAAGACCTACAGCACGCGCGTCTCGCAGAAGCTCACCAAGGACGGCAAGTCCTGGAAGCTGACGGTGACGCCGGACACCAAGTGGCTGGCCGCCAAGGAGCGCCAGTACCCGGTCGTCATCGACCCGACGATCACGATCGCGCCGTCGCCGACGGACTCGCAGGACACGATGGTCCTGTCGGACCAGGCGTCGACGAACTTCAACACCACGTGGAAGCTGTCGGCGGGCAAGACTGACACGGGCATCTCGCGTTCACTGATCAAGTTCCCGCTGAGCGAGATCCCGTCGGGCACGAACATCGACTCTGCCCGCCTGGAGATGTACTTCGACCAGGCGCACACCACCAACGCCAACGACGTCACCATCGGCGCCTACCGGGCGACCGGGGCGTGGGACGAGTCGACGGCGACCTGGTCCAACACCAGTGGCCTGGTGGGCGAGCTGTCCGGTACGAGCGTCCAGGTGGACGACGGTGACGCCGGGACGACGGCCGCGGTGGGCACGTGGAAGCCGGGGTCGACGTCGTACGGTATCGACGGCGACTACCTGTACAACAAGGACGCGGTCCTCGGGGACACCTACACCTGGCAGCCGAACCTGCCGGAGGCCGCGTCGTACCGGGTGGACACGCACTACGTGCAGGCCTCCGACCGGTCGACCGCGGCTCCGTTCACGGTGACGAGCAGCGATCCGGCCGCGACGTACACGGTGGACCAGACGGCCGGCTCGGCCGGTGTGTGGGCTTCCCTCAAGGGCGGCTCGCAGATCAACTTCGCCAAGGGCACCGCGGGCAAGGTGGTGCTGAAGGACACCGACGCCACGCATGCGGTGATCGCGGACGCGATGCGTTTCGTGAACCCGGCGTCGATCGTGAAGAACACCGGTGAGTACAACCAGTGGCACAAGTTCCCGGTCACCGACACCGTCCAGCAGTGGCTGGACGGCACGTCCACCAACAACGGTTTCGTGCTCAAGGCCACCGACGAGTCGGCGACCGCGCCGACCGGCGGCCCGCGGTATGAGTCGGGTGACGGTGACTACGGCGGCGAGACGGCGACGATCCCGCGCCTGACGGTGACCTACGGCAAGGTCGGCACCACGCTGAACTCGCCGACCGTTATCCACGGCACGGGCCCGGAGCTGTCCTGGAAGGCCTACTCCAACACCACCGGTGACAGCGGTCTGGACATCGTGGAGTACCAGCTCCACCGCTCCACGCAGCAGGCGTTCACTCCGTCCGCGGCCACCCTGGTCGCCCCGGTCGACAAGTCGACGACCGCCTACACGGACACCACCGCCACCCCGACGCCGGACACCTCGTCGGCGGAGATCGGCCGGTCGTACTACTACCAGCTCGCCGTGAAGACGAAGAACGGCCAGCTGCTGGGTTCCCCGACCCGCATCGTGGGCGTGCCGAAGGCCGGCCGCACCATGCGGCTGATCCAGGGCACCTCCGGGGTCACCGACACCACGTTGTCGTCCGGTCAGCCGACCACCAACGAGGACACCATCGCCTCCTTCGGCGTCGGTCAGAAGTGGCTGGAGGTGGGCAACAACTCCACCACCTACGGCAAGGCCCGCGCGGCCATGAAGTTCACCACGTCCAGCATTCCGACATCCGCCACGGTCCTTGAATCGCGGCTTTTCATGTGGGGCGCGGAGACGACGACCGGTACGAACGGCGCGATCTACGAGCTGCACGGCCTGAACAAGGACTTCAACGAGACCCAGGCCACCTGGAACAACGCCACCTCCACCACCGCGTGGACCACGGCCGGCGGTGACTACTCCGGCACCGTCTCCGACACGGTGGCACAGGTCTCCGAGGTCGGCCGGCACTGGTGGGACGCGACCTCCCTGACCCAGGGCTGGATCAAGACACCGACCAGCAATCACGGCGCGCTGGTCAAGCTGAAGGACGAGACGACCACCGGGCCGCAGGAGCGGTCGCTGTTCCTGGCCTCGGAGGCGCCCGACCCGCAGCTCGGCCCGCTGCTGCGGGTGATCTACGTCGACTCCACGACCGCGGACACCTACTACGCGCCGCAGACCCCGGCCCGGATGACCCCGAACTCCACGTACACGGTGGACTTCACAGTCACCAACACCACGTCGAGCGCGTGGGCGGCCGGTGAGCGGCAGCTGTCCTACACCTGGCAGCTCCCCGACGGCACGGACGTGACGACGGGCGGCAACCAGGCGGCGACCGCTATCCCGGCGCTCAGCCCCGGCCAGTCGGCGACGATCAAGGCGACGGTGAAGACGCCGATCAACTCCGACTCCGGCAACAAGCGCACGGACTACGTGCTCGGCTGGGACGTGAAGAAGGTGGCGGACGGGTCCTGGCTGTCGGCGACGAACACCTCGATCTCACCGCTGAAGCAGAACGTGGCGGTGGAGGACCCCACCTCCAACGCGCTGGGTCTGGAGAAGTTCTACTCCTACACGGGCAAGAACACCGGTGCCGGCTCGACGGTGATGAACAACCTCGCCTCGGGCAACAGCGTGTGGTCGTACAACGCGTTCACCAACCCCGGCCGCGGTCTGACGACGTTCGCCCGCTTCGCCTACAACTCACTCGACACGTCCGACACCGTCTCGGGCGCGGGCTGGTCCGCGCAGCTCGCCGGGCCGATCCGCCTCGGTGCGGCGCTGGACTTCCACCCGAACCCCAACCCGACCGAGATCCGTCTGCCCGACGGTGACGGCACCACGCATGTCTTCACCAAGCAGGCGGACGGCAGCTGGAAGGCCCCGGCGGGCGTCCACTACCGCATCACCGCCAAGGCAGGCCTGGACTGCACCCCGAACAAGGACCCGATACCGGACGCCTGGACACTCCTGCGCCCGGACGGCACCCGCTTCCTGTTCGGCTGTGACGGCTATCTGACGTCGGCGGTCGACAAGAACGGCAACACGCAGACCTACACGTATGAGGAACGCAAGTCCAACAACAAGCCGACCAAGTTCCTCACCTACATCACCGACCCGGCCGGCCGTCAGTCGCTGACGATCGACTACTACGAGAAGGGCGACGCGTCGTACGAGTACATCGACGACACGGGCGCCAAGGTCAGCGACACCAACCTGACCAACTCCAAGATCTACGACCACGTGAAGTCCATGACGGACATCTCGGGCCGGAAGATCTCCTTCTTCTACACGACGAAGGGCCTGCTCGGTCAGTTCACCGACGGCGACGGCTCCAGCCAGCCCAAGGTCTTCAAGTTCACCTACGACGCCACCCAGGGCAACAAGAACGTCAAGCTGGTCAAGGCCACCGACCCCCGCGGCCACGGCACCCAGCTCGCGTACTACGAGCCCAAGACCGGTGACGACCCGAAGTACCACTGGTGGACGAAGACCGTCACCGACCGCCTCGGCGGCGACACCGGATTCGCCTACGCGGCCGACACGGCGAACACCAAGTTCACCGACACCACCGTCACCGACGCCGAGACGCACGCCACGAAGTACGTGACGGACGACTTCGGCCGCCCGGTCCAGACGACGAACGCCAAGTCCAAGACCACCAAGATGAGCTGGGACGCGGACAACAACGTCACCTATCTGGAGGAGGACAACGGCGCCAAGACCGCGTATTGCTACGACCAGAAGACGGGCTACCCGCTCTGGCAGCGCGACGCGGAGAACAACAAGGCCGGCGTCCCCGACCAGACGGCCACCTGCGTCACCGACTCCACCAAGTGGCCCGCGAACGCGGCGAAGTACGAGTACCAGACCCGCGCCGACGGCTTCTCCGCGGACCTGTTCCGCAAGACCTCGCCCGAGGGGCGTGCCTGGCAGTTCGGCTACGACAGCTTCGGCAACGTGAAGACGGTCACCGACCCCAAGGGCGTCGCCACCGCCACGGCCGGTGACTACACCACGTCGTACGAGTACGACGCCTACGGCGAGCTGACCAAGGCCACGGACGCCAACAGCCACTCGACGACGTACAGCGGCTTCGGGCCGACCGGCTACCCTGCCACGATCACCAACGCGAAATCGAACGCGACGACGTACGTGTACGACGAGCGGGGGCAGGTTACCCAGGTCACCGACGCCTACGACAAGGTGACCACGCAGACGTACGACACGTACGGGCGTCCGCTGGTCAACACCGTGCCCAAGGACACGGGCGTCGTGATCACCACCCCGGCGCCGGTGTACGACGCGAACGACAACGTCACCACATCGACGGCGCCCAACGGCGCGGTCTCGACAGCGGCGTACGACGACGCGGACCAGGTCTCCTCGGCGACGGCGCCGGCGAACAACCAGACCGCCCCGCGCACGTCGACGTACACCTACGACAAGGTCGGCAACCTGAAGACGACGACCGAGCCCAAGGGCACGGCGACGACCTCGGATGCGACCGACTTCGTCACGACGAACAACTACGACGAGATCTATCAGCTCACGTCCGTGGTCAACGCGAACAGTGACAAGGTCTCCTACGAGTACGACACCGTCGGCAACGTCACCAAGGTCATCGACCCGAAGAAGAACGCGACCGCCGACACGACCGACTACACCACCAAGACCGACTACGACCTGGACCACCGGGCCACGGTCGCCACGGACGCGGCCGGCAAGACCAGCAAGAAGGGCTACGACAAGGACGGTCTGGTCACCTCGGCGACGGACGCCGAGAACAACACCACCACGATCACCTACGACGAGCGCGGCAAGCAGACCGAGGTCAAGGTCCCGCACGACGGCACCTCGCCGATCACGTACCGCTCCACGAAGTACGAGTACGACGAGGTCGGCAACACCACCAGGGTGCTCAGCCCGCGGGCCACGGCGGCCGGTTCCAGCGACGCCTTCACCGCCCGGACCGAGTACGACGAGCTGAACCGCCCGGTCAAGCAGTACCAGCCCTACGATCCGGCGGACTCCCGCTACAACGACCCGAACGTCTACACGCAGACCACGTACGACAAGGTGGGCCGGGTCGCCAAGACCTCCCTGCCCCCGTCGGACGGCGAGACGGTCCGCAACGACACCACCTACAGCTACTTCGACAACGACTGGGCGAAGTCGTCCACCGACCCGTGGGACATCGTCACCACCTACGACTACAACGACCTGGGCCAGCAGACCAAGCGGACCCTGACCTCGGCGGGCGGTTCGTCGGACCGCACCATGACGTGGGGCTACTACCCCGACGGCTCGCTGAAGTCCCGCGCGGACGACGGAGTCCCGGTGGGCAAGTCGGTCGTCCTGGTGGACAACTCCGACACCCAGAACACCTCCAAGACCGGCACCTGGACCAAGGGAGACGTCACCGGCCAGCAGGGCTACAACCACGAGACCCACGCGGCCGGCACCGGCACGGACGCCTACACGTGGACGCTCAACATCCCCAAGGACGGCACGTACGCCGCGTACGTGAAGTTCCCCAAGGTGACGGGCGCGGCGACCACGGCCAAGTACACGCTGACGTACGACGGCGGCACGGCCGACAAGACGATCGACCAGAACGCCACCGCCAACCAGGGCACCTGGGTCCCGCTCGGCTCCTTCGCCTTCAAGCAGGGCAACGCGGGCAAGCTCCAGTTGTTCCAGAACAGCGGCGGAGCCGTGGTCGCGGACGGCGTGAAGCTCGTCCGTGACACCAGCGGCGACCCGGCCGACACGGAGAAGAGCGACTTCGCCTACTCCTACGACCTCAACGGCAACCTGACATCGATCGACGACACCTCGTCGACCGCGAAGATCGACAACTACGCGATCACCTACACCGGCCTCAACCAGGTCCAGAAGGTCACCGAGAACCTGACCGGCACGGCGAAGAAGGCCACGTCGTACACCTACGACGCGAACAGCCTGCTGGACACCATCACCCACCCGGATCAGTTCTCCAAGTACACGTACGACCTGCGCGACCTGGTGAAGACGGTCTCGGTCGGCAAGTCCGCCACAGACTCCTCGCCGAAGGTGACGTCGTACACGTACACCGACCGCGGCCAGACACTCCAGGAGACCAAGGCCAACGGCAACACCGTCGACTACACGTACTACCTGGACGCCGTGCTGAAGGCGTCGGCGGAGAAGAAGCCGAACGGCACCCTCGTCTCCTCGCACGCCTACGACTACGATCCCAACGGGAACAAGTCGCAGGACGTCGCGAAGAAGATGAACGCCGACGACCACACGTCCTACCTGTCGTCGACGACGGACTACACCTACGACCCGGCCGACCGGCTGGCCAAGTCGGTGAAGACGGGCAACGGCGCGAGCACCGAAACCTACGTCCACGACAACAACGCCAACGTCGTCAGCCAGACGGTCAAGGGCACCACAACCACCTACAACTATGACCGCAACCGACTGCTGACCGCCGCCACCGGCGGCACGACGGCCAGCTACAACTACGATCCGTTCGGCCGCCAGGAATCCGTGACCTCCGGCGGGAAGACGATCAGCCGGAGCGTGTACGACGGCTTCGACCACGTCGTGGAGTCCCAGAAGATCGACGACACGGGCGCGATGAAGTCCACCAAGTACACCTTCGACGCGCTGGACCGCACCGTCTCGAAGACGGCGGACGGCAAGACCACGGACTACGAGTACCTGGGCCTGTCCTCGGAGATCCTGGACGAGAAGGTCGTCGGCACACTCACCAAGTCGTACCAGTACAGCCCGTGGGGCGAGCGCCTGTCGCAGGTCAAGCACAACAGCGACGGCACGACCGAGGACGGTTACTACGGCTACAACAGCCACAGCGACGTCGAGACCCTCACAGACGGCAACGGTGACACCAAGGCCACTTACGGTTACACCGCCTACGGCAACAACGACGACTCGGAGTTCACCGGTATCGACAAGCCGGACCCGGCCGACCCCACCAAGGAGGAGTACAACCCCTACCGTTTCAACGCCAAGCGCTGGGACGCCCAGTCCGGCACCTACGACATGGGCTTCCGCGACTACAACCCCGGACTGAACCGCTTCACCACCCGGGACATGTACACCGGGGCCCTTGCGGACATGGGGCTCGGCACCGACCCGTACACCAGCAACCGGTACGCGTTCGCCGCGGGTAACCCCAGCACCTTCATCGAACTCGACGGGCACCAGCTGGAGGAGTGCGCGCAGGGCATCTACACCGGGTGCGTGAACGGTGTCCCCGGCAAGGACTCGGAGTACCACCCGGAACGGCTCCCTGAGCCGTCACCCGCCTTCTCGCCGTCCGACTTCGGTACGGACCGCGTGTTCAATTCGGCTTCTCCCGGCCTGGCCGACAACAATCGCCGGCTCAAGATGATCGCCGTCGGGTTGGCCTCGGAGGCCAGGGGCTACGAGAACGCCTCCCAACTCCTCTACCACTGGCTCAACGCCTCCGGGACGGACTATGAAGTCGATCCCCGCGAGATCATGCACGCGTACCCGGGCCTTGAGAGTCTCGTGGACGGTTACGTGTCCGGACAGAAGGGGAAGAGCGGTAGTTTCGACTCCGGGTGGTCCAACTTCAACGCGGGGAAGTGGATCGACGACCTGCACAAGAGCGGAAAGGACCTGCCGAAGGACGTCCAGGACGACTTCCAGGACTGGTACTACGCGCTCAACAGCGTGCAGTGGCGCGTCGTGGGGTCGTCCGACGGCCGGGGGAATTCCACCTACACCGTGCAGATGTTCAAGCGGTACAACTTCGGCAACGCCGAGGAAGGAAAGAAGGACTTCACCGCGGCAGGAGGGCTGGTACGGGTCAAGCAAGAGGGTCTCGCACACCTCAACGCGGTCGGCCTGGCCCAGGACTACAACGTAGTGGGAAGCGCGGGCTTCGCGTCCTACGGTCCCAACTACCCCTGCTGCGGTCGACTGCAGCCTTGATCTGACATCTTGGCCCGGGGATCGCCGTGGGCCTGGACAACGTGCCAGGCCCACCCCCCGATCCCCGGGCCGGGATACTCGAAGGGGTTATGTGTGTGGGGTTTGATCAAGACGGCCGTCGTCCTCACGATGTCGGTCGCATGTGTGACTGGATGCTCGCAATCCGACTCGAACAGCGATATTTCCAGCTCGTCGTGCACGAAGGACGCTGGCGAGAACCGGCTGCCGAAGAAGTTCGGGGTGGATGTGCCGCCGCACGTCAGGACCGTGCGGTGCCGGATCGTCGAGACCTGGGACAGCGAGTCCCTCTCGCTCGTATTCGACGGCTCGAAGCAGGCAGCCGACCGCCTGCTCGGGCAGTTCGGGCACAGTCTGAAAAGCCTGCGATGGGGGGAGACGTCGAGCGCCCTGCGACTCGACCAGTGGGGGGTCGACGAATGCTTCCCGGACGGGCTGAACGGACGTTGTTCATTCATCGAGTTCGAGACCGGCAAGGGGAACTTCGTCGTATTCGCTAAGAAATCACCCAACGGTTCGGTCCGTGTCAGTCTCGACATGACCCGGTCCTGACAGGAAAGAGGTGGACCTTCGATGAGGGCCGTCCAGGTCTGCGTGGACGCCGTGGTGGTCGCGTCGGCGGTGTCGGCCTGCGCGTTCGCCCCGGGCGTTATGGCCCGCCGTCCCAGTTCCACCGCTGCCGCGGGTCGCACCGTCTCGCCGCTTCGCGCACTGGCGCTGGTTACCGTGATGATCTACGTCAACCAGGTGCTGTTCACTGTGTACGTGCTGCGGCTGCACGAGGGCGATCCGTCGTTCGTCGCGCGGTACCTGCCGGCCGGGTGGTTCGAGCTCGCCTCCGGTAACCCGGTGCTCAGGCGCCTGGCGGAGGCGTTCCCGGCGCCAGCGCTCCTCGCTCCGTCCGTGCTCAGGGTGCAGGCATTCCTCGAGCTCCCCTTCGTTCTGCTGGCATTCTCGACCGTGCTGCGCTGGCTGGACGCCGACCTGTACCGGGGGATCGCCCGGTCCGCGCTGTTGCCGCTGGCCTCGGTGTCGTACACGGCCGTGTTCTGCCTGGTGGAGTGGGATCTGCGCAACCCCTACACCGTCGACGACATCGTGGTGCGAGGCGTCAGCGCCGTACTTACGCCCCTGTTCATCGCCCGCCTGGCGGGCCGTGACACCGCGGTGACGCGAACTCTCGCTTCAGGGCCCGCGCTGCTGGTGTTCATCGGGTCACTGGGCGCCCTGGGCGTGCTCGTGCTGGTGGTGTACGACACCGCCCTGCTCTACAACCTGGGGCGGCTGGACGACCGACTGCCGGTCGCGCTGGCCGCCGCGGGTGTGCTGGCCGGCCTGCGCTGGGCGGCACACCGGAGCCGAGCAGACCGAGCAGGGCCCGACCTCGCGGTGCCGTTTGTGCGGCATGCCCTGCGGTACTGGCTGGCGCTGTTCTTCGTGCCGGCGCTCGTGGTGCGGTACGGCGTCCTGTTCGGGACGCCGCAGCTGGCGGCCGCTGCGGCGCTGGCCCTGGCGGCGACCGCCTGCGCATGGGCGGGACGTGTCGTCTTGGCCGGGGCGCGGCACGCGACGGGCGGGCCGGGCCGTTCGGCCGGGCGCCGGGTGCTCGCGCTCGTGCTGCTTGGGGAACTGGCGTGTGCCGTACTCGCGGGCGCGGGCGCCGCGTACCTGGCGGCGAGGCTGAGCCCGCCGTCCTACTACGAGGTCAGGCTGCTGTCGGTGGCGTCCGCCTTCCTGGTGACGGCGGTGGTGATGTGCCGGCTCGGCGATGCCGTGAACCGGCGAGGAGGGCCATGGACGGCATGCTGAGGATCGAAGCGCTGGAGGCCGCGCTGCCGGCGATGACACGGTGCCGTGTGCCAGGAGGCCGCGCCGTGGACTGGGCCGCCCTGGAGGCGGCCCTCGGGACGGCGTTGCCCTCGGACTTCCGCTCGCTGGCGGAGGCGTATCCCGTGCTGGTCGTCGACGACTTCCTGATGGTGTCCCTTCCCCGGCCCGGAGGTGAGGTGGCGTGGGCGTCCGCGTCCAGGAACGACGAGATCCTTCAGGACCTCTACGAGATGGGGGACACCGAGGACTACGTCCCCTTCCCCCGGCCGGGAGGCCTCATCGGCTGGGCGTCGTCCAACTCGGGGGACGACTTCTACTGGCGGACGAGCCCCGCGGACCCGGACGCATGGCCGGTGGTCGTCCGCACGGACAACGCCGACTGGATGGAGTTCCCGGTCGTCGCCGTCGAGTTCCTGGCCGGCGTGTACGGGCGCACCATCGATGTGCCGGGCATGCCCCGGAATTTCCCCCGCGACCACCCGGAGGTGCTGGGCCTGAGCGACTGACGGTCGCCCCAGCCCCGGCCACATGCGGGAAACCGTCGCCCCCGGGACCCCGGGGGCGACGGTTCGCCCCGGTTCGCCCGGGCGTTGGCGATCGCGTCGGCGGCTGCTGTATAAACGGGCCGCCCAAGAACCTCCCGCACCTTCCGAAGGGTTCGTTCGTGCTGTCCGGAATACGTTCCAGCCGCGGTGGACACCGTGTCCTCGGCGTCGCCCTGGTCGTGGCCGCCGTGGCCGTGACCGGATGTTCCCCGCTCGGTGGCGAGCCGAAGCCGGCGCGGAAGCTGCACGCCTCGAAGACCGCGCGGGCCGGATCCGGGCCGACCGGCACGCCCCGTTCCGCGGCGAGTGCCGCGCCGGACCCGAGGACCGCCGTGCAGTTCGTCGCCCGTGCCCGGCGGGCCATGGAGGACGAGCAGGGGTGGACGTTCGTCCTGCGCGGCAGTGAGTCCGCCGTCATGCGGGGACAGGCGCCGTCCAGCGCCACGTACACCGCGACGGTGCACCGCACCACCGGCCCCGAGGCGCTCCAGCAGACCGGCACTGTCACCACCGGCAAGGGGGAGCGCAAGTCCGAGGTGGTGTACGTCGTCGGCGGTACGGGTTACGTCAAGGACGGCGCCGGCGCCTGGAAGAAGGGGCCGCTGTCCGACCCCGGCATCGCCAATGACGTCGAGGACCCCCTGGCGGAGCTGGACGCGTTCGAGGCGTACGCCAAGAGCGCGAAGGTGAGCCGCCGCACGGGGGCGGGCGGCGGTCTCGTGCGGCTCCAGGTCGACGCGTCCGGCTGGCAACTGTCCGCCGCCCGCGGCCGTCCCGCGCTGAAGCGTGCGGTGCGGGAGGTGGAACCAACCCTGGCTCAGCTGCGGAAGGCCGGGGTGACGGCCACCGACGGCCGGATCACCCTCAAGAGCTTCACCGAGACGTGGGACCTGGACGCGACGCACGGGTACCGGCTCGCGTCACACCGTTACGCGTTCACCTTCCTCGTCCCGTTCCAGGGCGGCGACATCACGGTGAGCCAGGAGGTACGGGCCGACAACCGGGGCGTGTTCACCGGGCGCGTGGCCCTGCCCGCCGACGCGACGTGACGGCGGCCACCGGCCTGTCCCAACGCGGCGCCCGGCCCGGCGCCCGGCCCGGCGAGCGAGGGCGACGCTAGTCCGCCGTCACTCCCCAGTACCCGATCCGTTCCGGCGCCCGGCCCGGCGAGCGAGGGCGACGCTAGTCCGCCGTCACTCCCCAGTACCCGATCCGTTCCGGCTCCCCGTTCTCGTACAGCACCGTGCATCTGCCCTGTGCCCGGTCCGGGAAGTCCAGCCGGTCCGAGTCCAGGGCCGCCTCCCAGTCGGCGTGGGTGGGGCGGCCGGCGGGGGCCCAGGCGCGGATCTCCTCCTCCGTCAGCGGGCGCATGAAGGGGCCGTCGTCTTCGGGATCCGTGGCGTCGATCAGCTCGGGCTGGTCGAGGACCGTGCCCGTGCCGCCGGTGAAAACGTACTCGTGCCAGGGCGGGTCCTCCCACAGCTCTTCCACGGTCCGGCCCGGGAATCCGTGGTCGTCCCTCGCCAGTTCCGCCTCCTGGGCCCGGCGGAACGCCGCCGCCAGATCCCGCTGTAAGGGCCCGTGGGCGTCCAGCAGTTGCCGCCCATCTCGATGCCTCTCCCCTCGGCTCCCCGGTCAGTGCTGGGTCAGCGTAGGAGGCGGTACTGACATCGATATCGAAGGGCGGGCCGCGCGGCGGGCCGCGGACGTGACCGGCATCTCACCCCGTGAGACGTGAAACGCGTTACTAACTCCGCCGCTGCGCCCCTCACGGGCGCTAGTGTCCGGCCGAGAGATAGGCCCCGGCGTGACCTTTTCGCCTGCCCGGCGGCGTCCGGTGAAGCAACTGCCCCAGGACGCCGGGATCAGAACCGCGAGCGGACCAGGGGAAGACGACGCCAGGGCCTGACGACAGCGCGTATCAGGGGAGTCGCACAGTGGCACGGAAGCTCGCCGTCATCGGGGCCGGCCTCATGGGGTCCGGAATCGCTCAGGTCGCCGCGCAGGCGGGCTGGGACGTCGTCCTGCGGGACGTCACCGACGAGGCCCTCAAGCGTGGCACCGACGGCATCAAGGCCTCGTACGACAAGTTCGTGAGCAAGGGCAAGCTGGAGGCGCACGACGCCGACACCGCCCTCGGCCGCATCACCGCGACCACCGACCTGGACGCCGCCGTCGACGCCGACATCGTCGTCGAGGCCGTCTTCGAGAAGCTCGAGGTGAAGCACGAGATCTTCCGAGCGCTCGACAAGATCGTGCGGCCGGACACCGTGCTCGCGTCCAACACCTCCGCCATCCCGATCACCAAGATCGCGGCGGCCACCGAGCACCCCGAGCGGGTCGTCGGTGTGCACTTCTTCTCGCCGGTGCCGATGATGCAGCTCGTCGAGCTGGTCCGCGGTTACAAGACCAGCGACGAAACCCTCGCCACCGCGCGGGAGTTCGCCGAGTCGGTCGGCAAGACCTGCATCGTCGTCAACCGGGACGTGGCGGGCTTCGTCACCACCCGCCTCATCTCGGCCCTCGTCGTCGAGGCGACGAAGCTGTACGAGTCGGGCGTCGCCACGGCCGAGGACATCGACCTCGCCTGCAAGCTGGGCTTCGGCCACGCCATGGGCCCGCTGGCCACCGCGGACCTCACCGGCGTCGACATCCTGCTGCACGCCACCGGCAACATCTACACCGAGTCGCAGGACGAGAAGTTCGCCCCGCCGGAGCTGATGCGCCGGATGGTGGACGCCGGTGACATCGGCCGCAAGAGCGGGCAGGGCTTCTACAAGTACTGACCGTCCGGATCCGTACGAATCCGGACTCACGCCCCGGGAACATCACTCCCGGGGGTGAATTCGGTATCGGTTCGCTTACAAACAGCAACCGCTCTGCCACTCAGGCAGTCAGACGTTGCACAGCATTCGAACCGTCAGAGCATCAACACCGTCACGGAGTACGCCACACCGCACTCAACGGGGAGCGCATATGTACATCAGGGGCGACCACGCCGAGCTGGTCGTCGGGGGCCGCCTCGACGTCCGCAGCGCGGCGGACGCCCGTACGGCCCTGCACTCGGCCGTCGACGGCGGAGTCGGCGACCTGGTGCTCGACCTGTCCGAACTGGACTCCTGGGACGCCACCGGACTCGGCGTGATCATGGGAGCCCACCGGCGGGCCGGCCGCTGCGGGCGCCGCCTGGTGCTGCGCCGTGTCCCGCCGCAGATGCAGCGGCTGCTGGTCGCCACCCGGCTGCACCGCATCCTCGCCATCGAGGGCGGCATCGGGGTCGAGTCCCTGCCCCGGGTGTAACACGCGATCAGGGGTGAACGGGGCGACGGGGGAGACCCGGGCGCAGCTCCCGTACCGCACCTCGAGGGCAATCCTCACCGGACCGTGACGTCTCGGGCCGCGCGGCACCCCGCCCTGTCGTGGATACTGTGCGAAGGCTTAGGGTTCGGTCGCCCGCTGCCTGAAGCAACCCTCGAGCGGGCCCGGACCAGAAGCGACAGCGCGGTGTGCAGCAGGCCGGGAGGGGCCGGTACTTGAGAGCACACGACGCTTTTGGGGGGCTTGAACCCATGGACCCGATCACTCCGGGACCCGAGGAGCACGGCCAGGCTCTCAGCCGCCGTCCGCCCCGGGAATCCCTCACCTCCGACTTCGGCCAGAGCACGCCCGCGATCGTCCGCACGGCGCAGGTCGTCTCCGGCGAATTCCTGCTCACCGTCAACCCGGTGGACGGCAGCGAGATAGAACCCTGCCCGCCGCATCAGAGGCCCGAACGGCCCCGCAAGCGCACGCCCGCCGAACGCGCCGAGACCGAACGCGCCGCCCGGCCGCCCGTGCCGCCCGGCCCCGCGCTGCCCGCGCTCTCCCTGCTGGAGCGTCAGGACGAACGCGAACGCCTGGTCCGGCTGCTCGCCCGTGGCCGCTCGGTGCGGCTCACCGGCCCCGGCGGCTCCGGCCGCACCGCCCTGCTCGACCTCGTCGCCGAGGACTGCGCGGACCTCGCGCCCGACGGCGTGGTCCGGCTCACCGGCTTCCACCGCACCGCCGCCGACCTCCTCCACGACCTGTTCCACGCCGTTCACGAGGCCCCGGCACACCGCCCAGAACAGAACGAACTGGTCACTCTGGTCCGGGAGATCGGCGCGGTCGTCGTCGTGGACGACCTGGAGTTCGGCGGCACCGCCCTGGACGAACTGCTCGACGCCACCCCCGAGTGCGCCTTCCTGCTCGCCGCCACCCCGGACGTGCCCGGGCCCGGCGCCGGCTCCGAGGTCGAGGAGGTCTTCCTCGGCGGTCTGGACCGCGCGGCCGGCGTGGAGATCCTGGAGCGGGCCGTCGGCCGTGTCCTCACCGAGGAGGAGGCCAACTGGGCCGGTGACCTCTGGTTCGAGTCCGAGGGACTGCCACTGCGCTTCGTACAGGCCGGCGCGCTGCTCCGGCAGCGCGACCAGCTCCGCGCCAGCACCGGTGCGGTGGACGAGTACGGCGTCTTCGAGGATCTGCGGCCCCCGGTCGAGGAGGAGTTCGACGCCGGTGAGGGCGAACAGGTGGCCCTGCCGTCCCTCGGCGAGGCCGCCGCGCCCGCCCCGCTGCTCGCCGCCCGGCTGAGCGCCTCCGCCCGCGCCACCCTCCGCCTCGCGGTGGCGCTCGGCGGTGAGGTGCCGCACCAGGCGCATCTGCCGGCCCTGGTCGGCGACACCCACGCCGACGCCGCGCTCGGGGAACTCGCGGGCTGCGGACTGGTCTCCGCGGTCGGTTCCCGCTACCGGCTCGCGGCCGGTGTGCAGGCCCAGCTCGAGGCCGCCGGGTACGACGCCGAGGTCCCCGCAGAGGCCCGCGCGGCCGCCGAGCACTACGCCTGGTGGGCCGGTCACCCCTCGGTCACCCCCGAGCGGGTGTGCGCCGAGGCCGACGCGGTCCTCGCCGCGCTCGCCATGGTGGTGCCGGCCACGGAGCCCGCCGCCGAGGGCGAGGAGAGCGTCGCGGTACGGCTCGCCCGCACCGCCGCGCCGGCCTTCGCCGCCGGACTGCACTGGAGCGCCTGGGAACGCTCGCTGCGCTCCGGCGCCGAGGCCTCCCGGCTCGCCGGCGATGTCGCCGAACAGGTCTACTTCCACCACGAGTTGGGCGTCCTCGCGCTCTGCGGCGGGCAGCTCGACCGGGCCCGTGCCGAGCTGGAGACCTCGGGCGGCCTGCGCGGGGCGCTGGCCGACAAGCGGGGCGCCGTCGCCGGGCGCCGCACGCTGGCGCTGGTCGCCGACCTCGCCGGCGAGGCGCCCGGGGCGGCGGCCATGGCCGGCGAGGAGGTGCCCGACGCGCGCCACGAGGAGTCCGCGTCACCGACCGGCGGAGTGCACGCCGTCCGTTCGGCGCCGTCCGGCCCGGCCGGCGAACCCCTGATCACCCGCCGGTCCCCGGCCGCGGTGACCGGCGGCGGCATCCGCCGACTGGCCCGCCGCAATCTGGTCGCGGCCGGTTCCGGGGCGCTGCTCGTCGCCGTGCTCGGCACGGTCGTCACGCTCGGCATGACCTCCGAGCAGAACGCCGACCGGAACCCGGCCGGCACGGTCGACGTCAACCCGTCGGTGAGCCAGGACATCGACGACGGCGGCCTGGGCGCCGCCCCGGAGAAGGACCACGACGGCGACGCCGGCCCCGGAACGGTCTCCAGCAGCCCGACCAACCCCGGCCCCGACGGCACCTACGGCACCTCGGACGACCCGGCCCCGCCGGAGGAGAGCTCCGGCCCGTCGTCCCGTCCGAGCGCCACCAAGGGTTCGGACGGCGGGGGCACGACGCCGAAGCCGAGCAGGAGCACGCCCAGGCCGGGCTCGCCGACGCCCACGCCGACCAGGACCACCCCGTCGAGCAGCCCGCCGCCCAGCTCCACCGCGCCGGGGTCCCCGTCCCCGTCCGCCAGCCCGTCCTCGTCGCCGGGGACGTCCACCTCGGCGAGCGGCCCGGCGTCCGGTGCCCCGGCGGTGTCGGGCGGCGCGGCGAGCGCACCGCGGGCCGGTGGCCAGGGCGCCGTGATGTGACCCTTCCCGCCCCACGCGCGAGGGCCGGTTCCCCGGGGGAACCGGCCCTCGGCCGTGTCGGTGTCGCCGCGGCTCAGAACAGCCGCAGCTTGTCGTCCTCGATGCCGCGCATGGCGTCGTAGTCCAGGATCTGGCAGTTGATGCCGCGGTCCGTGGCGAGGACCCGCGCCTGCGGCTTGATCTCCTGGGCGGCGAAGACACCGCGGACCGGGGCCAGATGCGGGTCGCGGTTCAGCAGTTCGAGGTAGCGGGTGAGCTGCTCGACGCCGTCGATCTCGCCGCGCCGCTTGATCTCGACGGCGACCGTCCCGCCGTCCGCGTCCCGGCACAGGATGTCCACCGGGCCGATCGCGGTCATGTACTCGCGGCGGATGAGCGTGTAGCCCTCGCCGAGCGTCTCGATGCGGTCGGCGAGCAGCTCCTGCAGGTGCGCCTCCACGCCGTCCTTGATCAGACCGGGGTCCACACCGAGTTCGTGCGAGGAGTCGTGGAGGATCTCCTCCATCGTGATGATCAGTTTCTCGCCCGCTTTGTTGATCACCGTCCACACGCCGTCGTCGTCACCCGCGCCCTCCTTGAGCGTGCAGGGCGGCGACATCCAGTTGAGGGGCTTGTACGCCCGGTCGTCCGCGTGGATGGAGACGCTGCCGTCCGCCTTGACCAGGATCAGGCGGGGCGCCGAGGGCAGGTGGGCGGTGAGCCGGCCGGCGTAGTCGACCGAGCATCGGGCAATGACGAGACGCATGGTCGGCAACGCTACTCGACACCCGGTGGTGCACGCGATTCGCCCTCCTTCCGCCGACCCCACCGGCACCGCGGGTCCGGGGAACCACCCCTTTTATCCCTGGAAACTCCTGTTCAACTCTGGCCGATTGTGTGCCCAAAGGGACCGCTCCATATACGCAATCTGCTGGTGTGGTCACCGACCGTTGCCTACCGTAGAGAACGGGAGGTCGCGGTCCGTGTACCCAGCGTGTTCGATATCGCGAACTCCCTCGTCTGTCCGGCAACCCCTGCTCGGCGGGGGTGCGAGAGGAGAACCCATGTCGCTCGACGTCTCACCGGCCCTACTCGAACAGGCCGAGCGAGGCGAGGTCGACGAAGCAGCATTCGTCGACTGCGTCCGGACCTCCCTGCCCTATGCGTGGGAGATGATCAGCTCCCTGGTGGCTCAGCTGAAGGTGGACGGCGGACCCTTCGCCGACAACCAGACGCCCCCGCCGGACGAGCAGGCGCGGGGTCAGCTGCTGCGTGCGCTCGCGAGTGACGCCATACGCGGTGCGCTGCAGCGGCACTTCGGTGTACGGCTGGCCTTCCAGAACTGCCACCGGGTGGCGGTGTTCCCGCTGGACGACTCGGTGAACGAGACGCTGGCCCGCTTCACCTCGGTGCGCAACCAGTTGCTGAACCAGTCGCCGGAGCTCCGGGACTGCTGACGCGACGACACCCGGCTGCTGACACAGTGAGCCGCTCGCTTGCCGCTCCACCCGGGGGAGGTGCATACGTACTGGGGCGGCAAGCACCCCGGGGCTCCAGGGACCCGGCGGCCCGTCAGCGAAGCTGGGGCAGCACCTCGGCGCCCAGCCGCCGCACGTTCTCCTCCGTCGCCGCGAGATCGCCCGAACCCTCGACGAGGAGGGCGAAACGGGAGATCCCGGTGCGCTCCGAGGTCGCCGCGAGCCGGTCGGCGGCCAGCCGCGGGGTGCCCACCGGGTGCAGCCCGCAGAGCAGTTCGGTGTAGGCGAGCGGGTCGCGCATCGAGCGTGCCCGGCCGTCCACCGTCACATGGGCCTCAAGGCCCTGTTTCAGCCAGCCCGGCATCGCCTTCAGCAGGGTCTCCACCGCGTCGGTGCGCCGGTCCGCGAGCTGGCAGACGCCCGCCGAGACATGGGCCGCGCCCGCGATCTCTTCCGGGGGCCGGCCGGCGGCCCGCGCGGACCGCCGCCACAGGGCGACCATCTCGGCCTTTTCCTCGTCGCCGATGTGCATCCCGAGCAGCATCGGCAGTCCGCGTTCGGCCGCCAGCCGCACCGTGGCCGGTGAGGTGCAGGCGACGACGACCTCCGGGCCGGGGGTCTCCGTCAGCCCCTCCGAGGGGCGGGGCACGACGGGCACCTCCCGGAAGGAGAAGCGTTCGCCCGAAGCCGCGACGGACGGTTCTCGCAGCCAGCGCACCAGCAGATCGAGTGATTCCGGGAACCCTCGCTCGTACGCCTCCAGACTCGCGCCGAACACCTCCAGGTCCACCCAGGGGCCGCCGCGTCCCACGCCCAGCGTGAACCGCCCGCCGCTCGTCAGGTGCAGCAGCGCGGCCTGTTCGCCGAGCGCGACCGGGTGCGCGGTGGGCAGCACGCTGACCGCGGTGCCGACCCGGACGCGCTCGGTGCGCCCGAGCAGCAGGGCGGCCAGGGTGACCGCGGAGGGACATGTGCCGTACGGCACGAAGTGGTGCTCGGCCAGCCACACTGTGTCGAGTCCGGCCTGCTCGGCGACCTCCGCCGAGCGGACCGCACGGTGCAGTGCCTCCCCGGGACCCTGGCCCGGGAACTGGGCCGCCAGCACAAAGCTTCCTACGCGCATCGCTCTTCCTGCTTCCTTGGCTCCGACCGGAGCTCCCCCACCCGGCATAACCGTCTGACACGTGCCGAGGACACGGCCTGGCGGGGAGATTGGCGGATTGTCTGCAGAATGCGCCCCTTGGCGGGGGCACTTGTGCGGTTCGGAGCGCTACGCGTACCCGTACCGGCGCCGCGTACGCTGGACGCGGCCCGTGCTTCCTGTATAGCTCCGAGAGGTGTCCCGTGTCCCCGCGTCGCAACCGACCGAAGGCAGCCGGATCGTCCGGCCTGAGCGCCGAGGACGATCAGGCCGGCCGGTACGGCGGATGGCAGTCCTCGGAGAGCTGGCGGGGCGAGGAGTGGAGCGTGCGCCATGTCGCGGGGGCGAGCGCCGAGGGCAAGACCTACCGCTGCCCGGGCTGCGACCAGCTCATCCCCTCCGCCGTCCCGCACGTGGTGGCCTGGCCCGAGCATTCGGGCGTGGACGACCGCCGCCACTGGCACAAGGCGTGCTGGAACGCGAAGGACCGCCGCACCACGAGGGTGCAGCGGTCCCGTAACGCGCCGAGGTTCTGAACCCCGGGAACTCAGACGTCCCGGCTCTGCAGCAGCGCGTAGGCGCCCGCGTAGGCGGCGGCGGTCACGCCCAGCATGATCCACAGCGGGTCCCAGCCCGACGGGCCGGAGTGGCTCAGGGTGTTGTCGTAGAACACGCCCATCTGGCTCGGGATCGAGTACTCCAGCAGCGCCGTCTGCACCTTCTCGAGCGACGACGCGTTCATGAACAGCGCCATCACCAGCGGGACGAGCACCGCGCCGATCATGATGGTGATGGCGCCCGCCGAGTGCCGGATCATCGAGCCGACGAGCAGCGACAGCAGTCCGAGCAGCGCGATGTAGAGGCTGATGCCGAACGTCGCCTTCAGCCATTCCCCGGTGGACGGGCTCTTCGCGCCCTGGCCGTCCAGCATGGACGCCTGGAGCATCGCCACGAAGGACACCACCGCCAGCGTCACCACGAAGGCGAGCACGAAGAACACGATCGCCTTGGCCGCCAGCACCCGGCCCCGGCTCGGGCACGCGGTCATCGTCGTACGGATCATGCCCGTGCCGTACTCGGACGCCGTGGTCAGCACGCCGAGCGTGATGATGCACATCATGCCGATCAGCAGGCCGAAGAAGCCGAGGGTCAGCGGGCTCTGGCCGCCCAGGTCGCCGGAGCCCCGGACCGCCACACCGGCCAGCAGGCCGATGCCGACCACGAGCACGACGAAGACGCCGAGCGTCCACATCGTCGAGCGCACCGACTTGATCTTGGTCCATTCGGAGGCCAGCGCGTGCCCGAGATGGGTGCGCACGACGGGGATCGGCGAGCTGTAGCCGGGGTGGTTCCCGCCGGGTGCCGCCTGCCATTCGGGCGCGGCGGGGGCCTGCGGCATCGGGGGCTGGTGGGTGCTCATCGGGCGTCCTCGGGCTGGGTCGGGTCGGCGGCCGGGGCCGCGGGTGCGGACTGGGACGGTTCGGCGGCCGGGGCCGGGGGAGCGGCCACCGGCGGCTGCGGCTGCGGCTGCGGCTGCGGCTGCGGGACCGGCGGGGCCTGGGGCGCCTGCGCGGCGGGGGCGGCGTACGGGTTGGGTGCGCCCGCGCCGGGTGCCCCGTAGGCGCCCGCGGGCGCACCACCGTACGGCCCCGGGGGCGCCTGCATCGCGAACGGGTGGCCACCCGCCTGCGGCGGCGGCGGGGCGTACCAGCCGGGCTGCCCCTGACCGGGAACCGGCACGGGCGGCTGGGCGCCGGGCGGCAGCGGCTGCTGCAGCCCCGCCTTCTGGTCGATGGTGGAGCGGTAGTCGACGGCGCCCTGCGTCATCCGCATGTACGCCTCCTCCAGCGAGGCCTGGTGCGGCGACAGTTCCCACAGCCGTACGTCCGCCTCGTGCGCGAGGTCGCTGATGCGGGGCAGCGGCAGCCCGGTGACGCGCAGCGCGCCGTCCTGCTCCGGCAGCACATGGCCGCCCGCCTCGGTGAGCGCGGAGGACAGCTTCTCGCGGAGCTGCGGCTCGGTGTCGGGGGTGCGGACGCGGGCGAAGTCGGCGGAGTTGGCGGAGATGAACTCCGTCACGCTCATGTCCGCGAGGAGCTGGCCGCGCCCGATGACGATGAGGTGGTCGGCGGTCAGCGCCATCTCGCTCATCAGGTGCGAGGAGACGAAGACGGTACGGCCCTCGGCGGCCAGCGCCTTCATCAGGTTGCGCACCCAGAGGATGCCCTCGGGGTCGAGGCCGTTGACCGGCTCGTCGAAGAGCAGCACCTGGGGGTCGCCGAGCAGGGCGGCGGCGATGCCGAGCCGCTGGCCCATGCCCAGCGAGAAGCCCTTGGACCGCTTCTTCGCCACTTCCTGGAGGCCGACGACCCCGAGCACCTCGTCCACCCGGCGGGCCGGGATGCCGGAGAGCTGGGCGAGGCTGAGCAGATGGCTGCGGGCGGACCGGCCGCCGTGCACCGCCTTGGCGTCGAGCAGGGCGCCGACCTGGCGGGGGGCGTTGGGCAGCCTGCGGTAGGGGTAGCCGCCGATGGTCACCGTGCCGGACGTCGGATTGTCCAGCCCGAGGATCATCCGCATGGTGGTGGACTTGCCCGAGCCGTTGGGCCCGAGGAAGCCGGTCACCGCTCCCGGTCGCACCTGGAAGGAAAGGTTGTACACGGCGGTCTTGTCGCCGTAGCGCTTGGTCAGGCCGACAGCCTCGATCATGCTCCGCACCCATCGAAAGGTTCAGGACAGCGGGGCACACGCCCCCGTAAGGGTTAGGAGGATATCCGGGCGCTGACGGTTCCGGCCAAGGAAAAGTAAAGCCAGGGCATCACTCATCGTGATCAAAGCGACTCACTGGGCGTCCCGCCGCTTCAGCAGGGCGTACCCGCCCGCGAGCGCCGCGGCCACCCACAGCGCCATGATCCCGAGCCCGCCCCAGGGTCCGTAGGGCGTGTCGTCACCGATCCGCGGCACCACCTGCATGATCCGGCTGCCGGCCTGGTCGGGCAGGAAGCGGCCGACCTTCTTGGTGGCGTCCACGTTGCCGAGGATGTTGGAGACCAGGAAGAAGAACGGCATGAGGATGCCGAGCGAGAGCAGCGGCGAGCGCAGCATCGTGGCGACGCCCATGGAGAACATCGCGATCAGCGTCATGTAGAGGCTGCCGCCGATCACCGCGCGCAGCACACCGGGGTCGGCGAGGTGGGTGCGCAGGGAGCCCAGCATCGCCTGCCCGAGGAAGAACGCGGCGAAGCTGGTGGCCATGCCGACCACCAGCGCGAGCGCGGTGGCCACGGCGATCTTGCCGAACAGGAAGGTGCCCCGCTGCGGCACGGCGGCCAGCGATACCCGGATCATGCCGGTGCTGTACTCGTTGGAGACGACGAGCACCCCGAACACGATCATGGCGAGCTGGCCGAGGGTCATGCCCGCGAAGCTGACCACGGTGGCGTCGAAGGAGAGCCGCTCGCGCACCGGCATGTTGTCGAACTGGCTGCGCGTCAGCGCGGAGATGAGCATCCCGAGGGCCAGCGTGACCAGTACGGCCAGCGAGAGTGTCCACACCGTGGACGAGACGGACCGGATCTTGGTCCACTCGGACCGGATCACCTGTGCGGCGGCCATGCTCAGGCTCCCTTCCAGCCGGCGCCCCAGTCCTGCGGGACCCGGGCGGTGGGCTCGGCGTGCGCGTGGTACTCCACCGACTCGGCCGTCAGCCGCATGAACGCCTCCTCCAGCGAGGCCTGCTGCGGGCTCAGCTCGTGCAGCACGATCCCGTTCCGGGCGGCCAGCTCCCCGATCCGCTCGGCCTTGCCGCCCTCCACCTCCAGCGTGCCGCCGCCCGCCTCGACGACGGTGACACCACCCTCGTGCAGCACGTCGAGGAGCCGCTCGCGCTGTGGCGTGCGGATGCGCACGTAGGCCCGGGAGTGCTGCCGGATGAAGTCGGCCATGGAGGTGTCGGCGAGCAGCCGCCCCTGCCCGATGACCACCAGATGCTCGGCGGTCAGCGCCATCTCGCTCATCAGATGGCTGGAGCAGAACACCGTCCGTCCCTGAGCGGCCAGCGACTTCATCAGGGTCCGGATCCAGTGGATGCCTTCGGGGTCGAGCCCGTTGACCGGCTCGTCGAACATCAGGATCCGCGGGTCGCCGAGCAGCGCGCCCGCGATGCCCAGCCGCTGGCCCATGCCGTACGAGAACCCCTTGGCCTTCTTCCGCGCCACGGCGGTGAGCCCGACGGCGTCGAGCACCTCGGCCACCCGGCGCGCGGGGATGCCGTTGCTCTGCGCCAGACAGAGCAGGTGGTTGTAGGCGCTGCGGCCGCCGTGCACCGCCTTGGCGTCGAGCAGCGCACCGATCGAGGTGAGGGGATCCTTGAGCTGTTCGTAGTGCCGGCCGTCGATGCGCACGTCACCGGCGGTGGGCCGGTCGAGTCCGAGGATCATCCGCATGGTCGTCGACTTCCCGGCGCCGTTGGGCCCCAGAAAACCCGTCACGATGCCCGGGCGCACGGTGAAGGTGAGGTGATCCACCGCCACCTTCTCGCCGTACCGCTTGGTCAGCCCCTCGAGCTCGATCATGCGGCCACGCTAGGACGGGGTCCGGGGCCCTGCCACTCGGGCGGCCGGCTCGGTCCACGGCCGTGCGCCCGGTCAGCGGGAGGGCCGGCGGATCCGGATGGGCCCGCGGGCCGGCGCGGGATCGACAGGAGCCCCGCGCTGGGTTATCTCCACCTCTCCCCGGGCCGCGAGCCGGGCCGCGGCCCGGCGGACGGGTTCCATCAGCTCCCGCCAGCCGTCGTCGTCCGAACGGTGGACCGCGCGGGCCACGTCCGACGGACAGACCGAGGCGCCCCGCGCTCTGCGGTCCAGCAGTTCGAGGACGGCGTCCTCCATGGACCGGTCGGTGTCGGGCATGCGGCGGACCCCTTCCCTGTGCCAGGGCCGGACGGCCGGCACCCGGTTCCGGTCCGCCCCGGCCCCGCACTCTTCCGCCAGGCTACGCGCACACGGAAAGGGGCGGCGGGACACGTCCCACCGCCCCTCACCGGGTCGCTCGACTAGCGGGTCTGCTGCGCCGGGACACCCCGGGAGACCGACTCGTCCTCGGCCGGCGAACCGGCGGCGGCCACCGCGGCACCGGTCAGCGTGGCGAGCATCTCGCGGACGTTCGTGAGCTGGGCGTTGATGGAGTCGCGGCGGTTGGTGAGGGCCGCGAGCTCGCGCTCGGACTCCGAACGGATCCGGTCGGCCTTGGCGTTGGCGTCGGCCACGATGTCCTCGGCCTGACGCTGGGCCGTCTCCACCGTCTGGCGGGCGCGGCGCTCGGCGTCGGTGCGCAGCTTCTCCGCCTCCAGACGGAGCTGCTCGGCGCGGTGCTCGATCTCCGCGAGACGCTTTTCCGCCTTCTGCTGACGCGAGGCCAGGTCGCGCTCGGACTGCTCGCGGCGCTTGGCGAGGTTCGTCTCGAAGTCGGCGGCGGCCTGCGCGGCCTTGGCACGGGTCTCCTCGAAGAGGGCGTCCGCCTCCTCGCGCTTGGACTGCGCGTCCTTCTGCGCGTCGGTACGGAGCTGCGCGGCCTCGCCCTTGGCCTTCTCGACGATCCGGACGCCCTCGTCCTCGGCCTTGGCCTTGCGCTCGGCGGCGAAGGACTCGGCGTCGTTGCGGACCTGTTGGGCCGCCGACTCGGCCAGCTCGCGGTGCTGCTCGGCCGCGCGCCGGGCCTCATCGCGCAGGTCCTTGGCCTCTTCCTCGGCCAGACGCAGGATCTTCTCGACCCGCGCCCCGAGACCCGCGTACGACGGCTCGGCATCGGTGACCTGGGCCTGCGCGTTCTGCGTCTCGAGGTGCAGCTCCTCGATGCGTTTCTCCAGCGCGGTGATGCGGGAGAGGGCGCTGTCACGGTCGGAGACGAGCTTGGAGATGCGTTCGTCCACCTGAGCGCGGTCGTACCCACGCCGCACAAGCTCGAAGCCGTAGGGGGAAGTGTCGCTCATGGGGTTCCTGTCGAATGAGACCGGTGAGGTGATAGGTGGAATCCTAGGCGCCGAAGCGGTGTGTCATCGAGCGGATACGTGTTTGATCTGGAGAATGACACCTCTTTCGGGTGGCTGATCACGGGACGGCTTGCCAAAGACCTGGGCAAAGCGCCCAGAAGACACCTCAAGCCTTCCCGTTTGCTAGCCCTCCGACGACTTGCCACCCGATCGGGGGGAACCGACCGTCGCACCCGCCTTGACCCCGTTGTCCTTGCCGGCCCCCGGGGCCTCGAAGGACTCCAGCGCCTCAAGGACGTCCTGGACCCGGGAGATCTCGGTGTTGATGTCCTCGCGGCGGCGCACCAGCAGCTCCAGCTCCCGCTTGCCCTCCTCGACCGTGCGCCGGGCCTCCTCGACCGCCTCGGCCTTGAGCTGCTCGGCCTCCTTGACCAGCGAGGCCTTCTTCTGCTCGGCCTCCTTGAGCAGCCCCTCCGCCTTCTTGACGGCGGCGATGCGAACCTTGCCGGCCTCGGAGCTGGCCTCCGACACCAGCTCCTTGGCCTTCGCCTGCGCCTCGGCGAGCTGTTCCTCGGCCGCCTTGATCAGCGCGTCGCAGCGGTCGCCGGTCGACTTCATCGTCTCGGCGGCCTCCCGGCGGGCCCGCTCGTGCAGCTCCTCGATCTCCGTGGTGATCCGTTCGCGCAGCTCCTCCGCGCGCTCGCGGATCGCGGTCGCGTCCCGGCGGGCACCGACCAGCAGCTCGTCCGCGTCCGTGCGGGCCTTCTCCACCCGGGAGTTGCCCTCGACGGTCGCCTCGGACACGATCCGGTCGGCCTCGCTGCGGGCCGCGCCCACCATCGTGTCGGCCTGCGACTCCGCGTCCGCCGTGGTCTTCTGCGCCTGCTGCTGCGCCTCGGTGAGCAGCTTGTCGGCCTCGGCCGTGGTCTCCGTGATGAGCGTGTCGACCTGCTCGGCCGCCTCCGAACGCCGCTTGTTGGCCTCCTTGCGCGCCTCGTCCAGGGTGCGCTCCGCCTCCTCGCGCGCGGCCCCGGCCAGCCGCTCGGCCTCGGCCTGCGCGTCCGCCCGCAGCCGCTCGGCCTCGGCACGCAGCCGCTCCGCGTGCGCCTGCGCCGAACCGACCGTCTCGGCGGCCTCGGCGCGCAGCCGTTCGGCCTCGCCGGTGGCGTCCCCGACGAGCTGCTCGGCCTTCGCGACGGCCTCGGCCCGGACCCGGTCCGCCTCCGTGACCGCCTCGGCGCGCACCCGCTCGGCCTCGGCGGCCGTCTCGGTCTGCAGCCGCTCCGCCTCGGCGGTGGCCTCGGTGATGAGCGTGTCCACCTGGGCCGCCGCGTCCGAACGGATGCGGTTGGCGTCCTCCCGGGCGTCCGCCCGGGTGCGGGCGGCGGCCTGGTCGGCCTCGGCGAGCGCGTCCGACGCCTCGGTGCGCACCCGCTGGGCGTGCGCGGACGAGTCCGCGCGCAGCCGGTCGGACTCCGCGATCGCCTCCGCGACCGTGCGCTCGGCGAGCGCCTTCGCGGCCTCCGCCTCCTCGTTCGCCTCCCGCCGCAGCCGCGAGGCGTCCTCGCCGGCCCGCTCCCGCTCGGCGTAGGCGTCGGAGCGGACCCGGTCCGCCTCCTCCTCGGCCTCCCGCTTCGTACGGTCGGCCGCGTGCTCGGCGGCCGAGCGCAGCCCGGTGATCTCCGCCTGCGCCTGCTCGTGCAGCCCGGCGACGGAGTCCCGCACCTGCTGGGCGTGCTGCTCGGCGGCGGACACCATCTCGGTGGCGCGCCGGTCGGCCTCCTCGACCAGCCGGGTCGCCTCGGTCTGCGCGTCCTCCACCCGCCTGCGGGCCGAGGCCAGCAGTTCCTCGCTCTGCTCGCGGGCCCGTTCGCGCTCCTGGTCGGCCTCGGACCGCGCGGCACCGAGCAGTTCCTCGGCCTCCCGGCGGCGCCGGGCCGCCTCCTCCTGCGCGGCGGCCAGCGTCTCGGACGCCTCGGTGCCGAGCCGCTCGGCGGCGGCCTGAGCCTCCGCGCGGACCCGGTCGGCGGTGTCCTGGGCCTCCACCTTCAGCCGCTCGGCCTCGGTCGCGGCCTCCGTGCGCAGCCGTACGGCGACGGCCTCGCCCTCGGCGCGCGAGGCGGACGCGTCCGACGCGGCCTCGTTGCGCAGCCGTTCGGCCTCGTCCTCGGCCTGCTGCTGGAGCGTACGGATCCGCTCGGCGGCCTCGGCGCGCAGCCGCTCGCCCTCCTCGGCGGCCTCCCGGCGGATCCGGGCGGCCTCCTGCCGGGCCTCGTCCAGGGCCTGTTCGGCCGACGCCAGCCGCTCCTGGGCCTCGGTCTGCAGCCGGGTCAGCTCCTCGGCGGCCTCGGCGCGCCGCGCCTCGACCGCCCGCTCGGTCTCCTCGCGCAGGTCGCGCGCGGCGCGTTCGGCGTCCGCCTTCAGCGCGTCGGACTGCTCGACGACCTCCGCGCGGTGCCGCTCGGCCTCCTTGCGGGTGCGCTCCAGGGTCTCCTCGGCCTGCCGGCGCAGCGTGGTGGCCCGCTCGATGGCCTCGGTGCGCACCTTCTCGCTGTCCGAGGTGGCCTTCTGGCGCAGCTCGTCGGCGTCCGCCTTGGCCTTGGCGAGCAGCTCCTCGGCGGATTTGGCCGCCTCCTCGATCTGCGCCACGGCCTCCCGGCGGGCCTCGGCGCGGATGGACTCGCCCTCCGCGACCGCGTCGGCGCGCAGCTGCTCGGCCTCGCCGCGCAGCCGGCGCGCCTCCTCCTGCAGCTCGACCGTCTTGGCGCGGTACTCCTTGGTGTCGTCCTTCGCCGCGCCCTTGAGCTGCTCGGCGATGTCGTGCGCCTCGGAGCGCAGCCTGTCCGCCTCGGCCTCGGCCTCCCGGCGGACCCGCTCGGCCTCCTCGGCCGCGGCCTTGATGGTCTTCCTGGCGTCCTCCGAGGCCTTGTCGAGGACGTCCTCGGCGGTCCGGGCCGCCTTCGACAGCTGGGTCGCCGTCTCCTCGGCGGTGACGCTGCGTGCCTTCTCGCCGGCCTCGGCGACGATCTTCTCGGCCTCGGCACGTGCGTCCGCGACCAGCTGCTCGGCCTCGGACTTGGTGTTCTCGGCCTCCTTGGTGGCCTCCTCGACCAGCCGGGCGACCTGCTCCTTGGCGGTACGGGTACGGGTCTCGTTGGCGGCCTCGGCGCCGGCCAGCGCCTTGGCGGCCGCCTCCTTGGCCTCGGTGACCAGCTTCTCCGCCTCGGACTGCGCCTTGCGCAGCGCCTCCTCGGCCTCCGCCATGCGCTGCTCGGCGGCCCGGCTCAGCTCGGTGGACTGCCGACGGGCGGCGTCCGACTCGCTGGCGGTGGAGGTGCGCAGCTGCTCGGCGTGGTCGGTGGCCTCCTGCGCCTGCGTGGAGGCGGCGTTCAGCAGCCGTTCGGCGTCGGTGCGGGCACGGCGCAGGATCTGGTCGGCCTCGGCGCGCGCGGCCTCCGCGTCGCTCTGCAGCCGCTCGCGGGCCTCCCGGGTCAGCCGCTCGGCCTCCGCGCGGGCGGCGGCCATGGCCTGCTCGGCCTCGGCGCGGGACTCGTCCAGCAGCCGGCGGGCCTGCGACTCGGTGCGGGCGCGCAGCTGCTCCGCCCACGCCACGTTCTCGTTGACGTGCGACTCGACGGTCTGCCGCCGTTCGGCCAGCTCCTGGTCGAGCTGCTGCCGGCGGGTGACCGCCTCCTGGTGCAGCTCGGTCTGGAGCCGGGCGGCCTGCTCGGCGTGCTCCTGCAGGATGCGCTGGGTCTGCGCGCGGGCCTGGCTCAGCTCCCGCTCGGCGTCCTGGCGCAGCTGGTCGGCCTGCATCTGGGCATTGCGGAGCAACTGCTCGGCCTGATAGCCGATGTCACCGCCGTCATAGGCGGGCCGGGTCATCAGGGTGCGGCGCGCCTCGTGCAGCTTGGCGCGCAGCACCTCGACCTGGTAGCCGAGGTCCTCGGCGTGCTGGATCGCCTTTTCCCGCTCGGTCCTCAGCCGCTTCATCTCGGCCTCGAACCGAGAGAGGTGGTCGACGTCAGCCGCCGGCTCTCGCTCCTGGCTCTCGTAGCCCCGCACTGCGCGGTCCCATCCGTCCCCTGGTGAGCTTCTCCAACGAGCACCGTCCATCCGCCGGACGGGGCCCCCGGGGAATGGTGTCAGATCAACGGCGGAGCACGGGCTGCTGCCCCGACGCTCGTCCCCCGAAACCCGGACCCCGGCATGCGGTCGCCCCGGTTGTGAGGACGACCGCCCCCAACCCTACCGGCCCATATGTACGAGGGTCAGTGCTCAGGTGACTCAACCGGGGCCGAAGTGACCAGTTCTGTCAGGACACCGTGGCAATCCTTCGGGTGCAGGAAGGTGATCCGCGACCCCATGGAGCCGCGTCGTGGCTCGTCGTACAGAACGCGTACGCCCTTGCCCCTGATGGAGTCGGCGTCCGCGTCGACGTCCGCCGTGCCGAAGGCGATGTGGTGGACGCCCTGGCCGTTCTTCGCCAGCCACTTGCCGACCGCGGAGTCCTCGCGGGTGGGTTCGAGCAGCTGGAGGTAGGAGGCGCCGCCGTCGGACGTCTCGTTGATCTTGAGCATGGCCTCGCGCACGCCCTGTTCCTCGTTGACCTCGGTGTGGAACACCTCGAAGCCGTACGTGGCCCGGTAGAACTCGACAGTGGCGTCGAGGTCGTGGCAGGCGATCCCGATGTGGTCGATTCGCGTCAGCATGGATTCAGTGCAGCGCCACCGGCGTGGTTACGCAACGTGCGCGCGATCACACCGACGGGCCGATGACGGCACGGAGTGCCGCTCAGTACATTCGAAGTAAACCCTCGTTCACTCCTCGGCTGTGCAGGCCGGTAAGGGGATCGCAGCTCATGTCTTCTGGAACACCCGGTACGACCAGCTCGGTGATCGTCGCGGGCGCGCGCACGCCCATGGGGCGGCTGCTGGGCTCGCTGAAGTCCTTCTCGGGAGCCGACCTCGGCGGCTTCGCGATCAAGGCCGCCCTCGACCGTGCGGGGATCGGCGGCGACCAGGTGCAGTACGTGATCATGGGTCAGGTGCTGCAGGCCGGCGCGGGGCAGATCCCGGCCCGCCAGGCCGCGGTCAAGGCCGGCATTCCCATGAACGTCCCGGCGCTCACCATCAACAAGGTGTGCCTCTCGGGCCTGGACGCGATCGCGCTGGCCGACCAGCTGATCCGTGCGGGTGAGTTCGACATCGTGGTGGCCGGCGGCCAGGAGTCCATGACCAACGCCCCGCACCTGCTGCCGAAGTCCCGTGAGGGCTACAAGTACGGTGCCGTCGAGGTGCTCGACGCCATGGCCCACGACGGCCTGACCGACTCCTTCGAGAACATCGCCATGGGCGAGTCGACGGAGAAGCACAACACGCGCCTCGGCATCAAGCGCCCCGAGCAGGACGAGATCGCCGCCCTGTCGCACCAGCGGGCCGCCGCCGCGCAGAAGAACGGCATCTTCGAGGCCGAGATCACCCCGGTCGAGATCCCGCAGCGCAAGGGCGAGCCGGTCCTCTTCAGCAAGGACGAGGGCATCCGCGGCGACACCACCGCGGAGTCGCTGGGCAAGCTTCGGCCCGCCTTCGCCAAGGACGGCACGATCACCGCCGGGACCTCCTCGCAGATCTCGGACGGCGCCGCGGCCGTGGTCGTGATGAGCAAGGCCAAGGCGCAGGAGCTGGGCCTGGAGTGGCTCGCCGAGATCGGCGCGCACGGCAATGTGGCCGGCCCGGACAACTCCCTGCAGTCCCAGCCGTCCAACGCCATCCAGCACGCCCTCAAGAAGGAGGGCCTGGAGGTCTCCGACCTCGACCTCGTCGAGATCAACGAGGCCTTCGCGGCGGTCGCGGTCCAGTCAATGAAGGACCTGGGCGTTTCCACGGAAAAGGTGAACGTCAACGGCGGCGCCATCGCGCTCGGTCACCCGATCGGCATGTCCGGCGCCCGGCTCGTGCTGCACTTGGCGCTGGAGCTCAAGCGCCGGGGCGGCGGGGTCGGCGCGGCCGCGCTGTGCGGTGGCGGCGGTCAGGGTGACGCCCTGATCGTGCGGGTACCGAAGGCCTGAGTTCGAAGTCGAGTCGGTGAAGTGAACGGAGCTGTTTGATGCAGGACGTCTCCTCTCTGGTGGCCCAGGCCAGGGAAGGCCGGCCGCGGGCCGTGGCCCGGCTGATCTCCTTGGTGGAGGGGGCGTCCCCGCAACTCAGGGAGGTCATGGCGGCACTCGCGCCGCTGACCGGCAACGCCTACGTGGTGGGCCTGACCGGCTCGCCCGGCGTCGGCAAGTCGACCTCCACCTCCGCCCTCGTCACGGCGTACCGCAAGCAGGGCAGGCGGGTCGGCGTCCTGGCCGTCGACCCGTCGTCCCCGTTCTCCGGGGGCGCCCTTCTGGGTGACCGTGTCCGCATGTCGGACCACGCCTCCGACCCCGGTGTCTACATCCGCTCGATGGCCACCCGGGGGCACCTGGGCGGTCTGGCCTGGGCGGCGCCTCAGGCGATCCGCGTGCTGGACGCGGCGGGCTGCGACGTGATCCTGGTGGAGACGGTCGGCGTCGGCCAGTCCGAGGTGGAGATCGCCTCCCAGGCGGACACGTCGGTGGTGCTGCTGGCCCCGGGCATGGGTGACGGCATCCAGGCGGCGAAGGCCGGAATCCTCGAGATCGGCGACGTCTACGTCGTCAACAAGGCCGACCGTGACGGCGCCGACGCCACGGCCCGCGAACTGAACCACATGCTGGGCCTCGGCGAGGCCCGCGGTCCCGGTGACTGGCGCCCGCCCATCGTCAAGACGGTCGCGGCCCGCGCCGAGGGCGTGGACGAGGTGGTGGAGGCCCTGGAGAAGCACCGGGCCTGGATGGAGGAGCACGGCGTCCTGGCCGAGCGCCGCAGGGCCCGCGCGGCCCGCGAGGTGGAGACCATCGCGGTCACGGCCCTGCGCGAGCGGATCGGGGACCTCCACGGCGACCGCCGGCTCAGCGCCCTCGCCGAGCGCATCGTGGCGGGCGGCCTGGACCCCTACCGTGCGGCTGACGAACTGGTGGCGGGCCTGACGGAGGGCTGACCGCCGGGCGTCCGGGCTGTGGTCCCCGGGGCGCGGCCACGGGCCGCGCCCCGGGGACCACCGCGGTCAGGGGCGCCCCCGCTGGTCCCTCAGGTGCTCGGCGATCGGCTTGAGCGCCTTGTCCAGCTCGGTCAGCGCTTCGGGCGACAGCAGGTCTATGAAGTGCCTGCGCACCGACGACACGTGATGCGGCGCGACCTTCCGCATCGTCTCCATGCCGTGCTCCGTCAGTACGGCGTACAGCCCCCGCCGGTCGGACTCGCAGTTCTCGCGCCGGACCAGGTTCGCGTTCTCCATCCGCGTGATCTGGTGCGAGAGCCGGCTCTTCGACTGCAGCGTGGCGGACGCCAGGTCGCTCATGCGCATCCGCACGTCGTCCGACTCGGACAGATTCACAAGAATCTCGTAGTCGTTCATCGTCAGGCCGAACGGCTGCAGATCTTTTTCGAGCTGGTACGTCAACAGCCTGTTGACCTCCAGGTGGGTGCGCCAGGCGCACTGCTCCGCATCGGTCAGCCAGCGCGTGGCCGTCTCGGTCTCCATGAATGAAGTCTACCTAAGAAGTTGAATGGCGAACTACTTCGGATGGTGTGACGGTGCGCACGCGTTCGAGCCGTCACACTCCGCAGACTACCGCTCACAGCCCGAAGCGACGTTGGAGGTCCCCGAGCTGTCCGGGAAGGCGCGGTGCGCCCGACGATTGCGGACCGTGTCCACCCGGTGCCGCTCCGCCACCGCCGGGAACCCCCGGTTCGGGCGGAACCACCCCTGTCGCCTGCTCCGCCATAAGCGTCTCAGTCGACTGCAGCAGGACCGTCCCGGCGCCCACGAACTCGAACTGGTGCTCCTCGCCGGAAGCCCCGCCCAGGCCCGTCATCGCACGTAGACCGCCCATGACACCCGTCAGATACCCGTGGTCGTAGTGATGACACGGTGACGGGCAGTCGGCCCACCCGACCAGCGCCTGGGGGTCCACCCGGATCGGGGGTTCCAGGAACACCACCGGACCGTTAGATGCGGCCACGAACTTTCCGGTTCCGATGAGTGTCAGAAAACCTGGCACGATCGACTGCTTGAGCGCGAGACTTGGCTGAAAAGCGAGCAGATTGCCCGCGCGAATGGTCAAGTTCCCGTCGTCCAGGTCATAGGAGTTGACGTCGAAAGCCCGGTCGGCCAGCAGCATCTTCCCGGAGCCGGCCGCCACGACCCAGTCGCTCGCGTGCAGTGGCGAATGGAACGACGTACGGACAAGTCGGTCGAGTCGGCCGTGCCCGATGCCGTTGAACTCGATCGCCCCGTAGTAGGCGATCATCTTCCCCTTCTGCAGGAACCACTCCCCGCCCTTGAGCTCGACGCAGAACGTGTACTTGTTCACGTTGTCGTCGGCGGGCAGGGTCAGCGGGTCGTGCACCACGGGGCCGCCGGGGGTTCCGTACGCGCTCACAGCTTCTCCTCCGAGGCCTGGACGTACACCGTGCCGCTGCCGCTCAGCTCCAGCTGGAACGCCTCCCCGGAGCCGCGGCCCACCATGTCCCGCCAGCCGAGCGCGGTGGACAGCTTGTTGCGCACATCGCCGTGGTGGGCGACGTAGGCCTGCGGATCCACGTGCACCGGGCGCTGCGGGGTGATCGGGATCTCGAAGACGCCGCCGTGCGCCATCACGGCCACCGAGCCCTGGCCCTGGAGGGTGGTGGTGAACAGGCCCTGCCCGGTGACCTGGCCGCGCACCAGGCCCATCACCCCGCCCTGGGAACCCATGAACATCGTGCCCTGCCGGAGCGTGCCCTCGAAGGCGAGCAGCCGGTCGGCCTCGACGTAGAGGGTGTCCCCGGTGAGACCGATGACGTGGACGTGGTGGCCGCCGTGCCCGAAGAAGACCGTGCCGCTGCCCTCGACGGACATCAGCGGGGTCGCCTCGCCGGCCACCCGGCGCCCGATCATGGACATCAGCCCGCCCTGGCCGCCCTGGACGTTGGGGGTGAAGGACACCTCCCCCCGGTAGGCGAGCATCGCCCCGCGCTGGCTGAACAGCCGCTGCCCGGGCAGCACGGTCGCCTCGATCATCTTGGTGTTGATCTCCCGGAAGGTCATCTCACAGGTCCCCCGCGATCGTGTTGCGTTCGCTCGGCTGGACGTACACCAGCCCGTCGCCCTCGAAGCGGATCTGGAAGGCCTCGCCGCCGCCCTCCCCGAAGAGGGTGCGGAACGTCACACCGGACTGGAAGGTCTGCCGTACATCGCCCTGGTGGGCGATGTACGCGCCCGGGTCGACGATCAGCGGGTACTGCGGGCTGACCCGGAGCACCACCGCCGGGCCGTCCGACATGATGGCCGCCTGCCCGTGGCCCTCGACGGTCGTCGTGAACAGCCCGTTGCCCTGCGAGGCGCCGCGCAGCCCGGTGAATGTCGTGCCCGTGCGCAGCCCCGCGTCGGTCGCGAGCAGGTTGCTCGATTCGACGTAGAGCTTGTCCCCCTGCAGGCCGACCAGGTTGATCTCCGAGGCCCGGTCCGCGAACCAGCAGGTCCCCTGCCCCCTCACCTCCATCACCGTCATCTGCTCGCCGGTGAGCCGCCGGGTCACCATCCCGCGCAGCCCCTCGCCGCCGCCGCTCAGCTTCTTGAAGGTCATCTGCCCGTCGTACGCGACCATCGAGCCGTTCTTCGCCTTGACGGCGTCCCCGGTCATGTCGACGGCGAGCACCTTGCTTCCTTGAAGTCGGAACATCGCCACGGAGGGAAAGTAGCGGCGAGCCGGGTGGAGGGAACAGGGCCCGTGGGTGGAGAACGACCCTGAGCGCACCCCCAGGGGTGTGGTTTGCCAGAATGGGGTCAGCTTGTGCGTGTGTTCACAAAGCAGCCGGCCCGTCGTCGCAACTTCCACCGAAGGTGATCCGTGGACATCAAGACCGCCTCCGCCCTCCGCCGCCTCCGCCTGGTCTCCGCCCCGGAGGCCGTGTCCTTCCTGGTCCTGCTCCTCTGCTCGGTGCTGAAGCGGACCACGGACTTCAACGCGGTGCCCGTGATGGGGGCGGTCCACGGCGTGCTGTTCGTGCTGTACGTCCTCTTCTGGGCGGACGCCTGGAACCGTGCCAAGTGGAGCTTCGGCACCGCCGCCCTCTACTTCGTCCTCTCCGTCCTGCCCACCGGCGGCTTCTTCGCGGAGCGCAGGCTGCGCCGCGAGGCCGAGAGCGCCGTCATCGCCGCCCGGGCCCGCAAGGAAGGGGTCGTGAAGGCATGATCGTCGCCTTCTCCGTGACGCCCCTCGGCGTCGGCGAGGACGTCGGGGAGTACGTCGCCGACGCCGTCCGCGTGGTCCGCGAGTCGGGGCTGCCCAACCGCACCGACGCCATGTTCACCTCCGTCGAGGGGGAGTGGGACGAGGTCATGGACGTCGTCCGGAGGGCCGTCGCCGCGGTGGAGGCGCGGGCGCCGCGCGTCTCGCTCGTCCTCAAGGCGGACATCCGGCCCGGCGTGACCGACGGCCTGACCTCCAAGGTCGAGACCGTGGAACGGCACCTCGCGGACTGACCCGTCCCGCGTCCGTGGCCACCGGGTGACCGAAAGCCGAGACGGGGCTGACCGGCATATGACCGGCCGGTAAGGTCTGCTGACGTGCCCAAGCCTCTCAGCCTCCCCTTCGACCCCATCGCACGCGCCGACGAGCTCTGGAAGCAGCGCTGGGGAAACGTGCCCGCGATGGCCGCGATCACCTCGATCATGCGGGCGCAGCAGATCCTGCTGGCCGAGGTCGATGCGGTGGTCAAGCCGTACGGACTGACCTTCGCGCGCTACGAGGCGCTGGTGCTGCTCACCTTCTCCAAGGCCGGCGAGCTGCCGATGTCCAAGATCGGTGAGCGGCTCATGGTGCATCCCACGTCGGTGACGAACACCGTGGACCGGCTGGTCAGGTCCGGTCTGGTGGCCAAGCGCCCCAACCCCAACGACGGCCGCGGCACGCTCGCCGTCATCACCGACAGGGGTCGTGAGGTGGTCGACGCGGCCACCCGTGACCTGATGGCGATGGACTTCGGCCTCGGGGCCTACGACGCCGAGGAGTGCGCGGAGATCTTCGCCATGCTGCGCCCGCTGCGGATCGCGGCGCACGACTTCACCGAGGGGTGACCCGGGGCAAGATCTCCCGGAACGGGCGGTTACGCTCGACGGCATGAAGAAGAGCGTGCTGACCCGCTACCGGGTCCTGGCCTACGTCACCGGTGTGCTGCTGGTCCTGCTGTGCCTGAGCATGATCGCGAAGTACGGACTGGGCATGGACGGCGCCGCCGACGTCACCCGGGTCGTCGCCATCGCGCACGGGTGGCTGTACGTCGTCTATCTGATCTTCGCCTTCGACCTGGGTTCCAAGGCGAAGTGGCCGGTCGGCAAGCAGCTCTGGGTGCTGCTCGCGGGCACGATCCCGACGGCCGCCTTCTTCGTGGAGCGCAGGATCAGCCGCGAGCTGGAGGGCAAGGTCACGGACCGGGCCCCGGCCGTCGCCAAGGCCTGAGCGCAAGCCTCGTAGCGCCGCCGTACGCCACCCGTACGGCGGTGTTCTCGTGGTCGTGACCCAGTTGGCATCGACATTTACTAGGACGTCCAAGTAAATTCGATGGTATGGACGCTCACGCCATCGAGGAAGGCCGCCGGCGCTGGCAGGCCCGCTACGACGCCGCGCGCAAGCGCGACGCAGACTTCACCACGCTCTCCGGCGACCCCGTGGAGCCGGTGTACGGACCCCGGCAGGGGGACGCGTACGAGGGATTCGAGCGGATCGGGTGGCCCGGGGAGTACCCCTTCACGCGCGGGCTCCATCCGACCGGCTACCGCGGCCGCACCTGGACGATCCGGCAGTTCGCCGGGTTCGGCAACGCCGAGCAGACCAACGAGCGGTACAAGATGATCCTCGCCGCGGGCGGCGGCGGTCTGTCCGTGGCCTTCGACATGCCGACGCTCATGGGGCGCGACTCCGACGACCCGCGCTCGCTCGGTGAGGTCGGGCACTGCGGCGTGGCCGTCGACTCGGCCGCCGACATGGAGGTCCTGTTCAAGGACATCCCGCTCGGCGACGTGACCACCTCCATGACGATCAGCGGGCCCGCGGTGCCCGTCTTCTGCATGTACCTGGTCGCCGCCGAGCGGCAGGGCGTGGCCCCGTCGGTCCTCAACGGCACGCTGCAGACCGACATCTTCAAGGAGTACATCGCCCAGAAGGAGTGGCTCTTCCAGCCGGAGCCCCATCTGCGGCTGATCGGCGACCTGATGGAGTACTGCGCGGCCGGCATCCCCGCGTACAAGCCGCTGTCCGTCTCCGGCTACCACATCCGCGAGGCGGGGGCCACGGCCGCGCAGGAGCTGGCGTACACGCTCGCCGACGGCTTCGGCTACGTCGAACTGGGCCTGAGCCGCGGGCTCGACGTGGACGTCTTCGCGCCGGGCCTGTCCTTTTTCTTCGACGCGCACGTCGATTTCTTCGAGGAGATCGCCAAGTTCCGGGCGGCCCGGCGGATCTGGGCCCGGTGGATGCGCGACGTGTACGGCGCGAAGAGCGAGAAGGCGCAGTGGCTGCGCTTCCACACGCAGACGGCGGGTGTCTCGCTGACCGCCCAGCAGCCGTACAACAACGTGGTGCGCACGGCCGTGGAGGCGCTGGCCGCCGTGCTCGGCGGCACCAACTCGCTGCACACCAACGCGCTGGACGAGACGCTGGCGCTGCCCAGCGAGCAGGCCGCCGAGATCGCGCTGCGCACCCAGCAGGTGCTGATGGAGGAGACCGGCGTCGCCAACGTGGCGGACCCGCTGGGCGGTTCCTGGTACATCGAGCAGCTCACGGACCGGATCGAGGCGGACGCGGAGAAGATCTTCGAACAGATCAAGGAGCGGGGGCTCAGGGCGCACCCGGACGGGCAGCACCCCATCGGGCCGATCACCTCCGGGATCCTGCGCGGGATCGAGGACGGCTGGTTCACCGGCGAGATCGCCGAGTCCGCCTTCCGCTACCAGCGGGCCCTGGAGAAGGGCGAGAAGCGGGTCGTGGGCGTCAACGTCGCCACCGGATCGGTCACCGGGGACCTCGAGATCCTTCGGGTCAGCCACGAGGTGGAGCGGGAGCAGGTCCGCGTCCTGGGCGAGCGGAAGACGGCGCGGGACGAGGCCGCGGTGCGCGCCGCCCTCGCCGACATGCTGAACGCCGCCCGGTCCGGGGCGAACATGATCGAGCCGATGCTCGACGCCGTACGGGCCGAGGCGACCCTGGGCGAGATCTGCGGGGTGCTGCGGGACGAGTGGGGGGTGTACACGGAACCGGCGGGGTTCTAGCCGCCGTCGCCCGCCGCGGGCGCCTCCGGGGGGCGGCTCAGCCCCCTGGAGCCCCGTCCTGGGCCGCCCCGCCGCCCGGCTGGGCGGTCAGGCCGAGGAGCAGCACCCGGGTGAAGCTGTGCACCCAGGCCTCGTCCGCCGGCTTGCCGCTCACCAGGGTGCGGTGGACCACCGCACCCGCCACCATGTCGAAGATCAGGTCCACCGTGCGGGACGACTCCGCCGGGTCCGGTTCCGGCGGGAGTTCGCCGCGGCGCTGGGCCCGGGCACGGCCCTCCAGGACCAGACGTATCTGCCGGTCCACGATCGAGGCACGGATCCGCTCGCGCAGGGCGTCGTCGCGGGTCGCCTCCGCGACCACCGCCATCAGGCCACTTCTGGCCTCCGGGCGGGCCAGGATCGCCGCGAACTGGAGCACCACGCCCTCGATGTCGGCGGCCAGACTGCCGCGGTCGGGCAGTTCGAGCTCGTCGAACAGCTCCGCGACCGCGTCCACCACCAGTTCGTGCTTGCCCGCCCAGCGGCGGTAGAGCGTCGTCTTCGCGACCCCCGCCCGCGTGGCTACGTCGCTCAGGGTCAGCCCTGACCAGCCGAGTTCCACCAGAGCCTCGCGTGTGGCGGCCAGGATCGCGGCGTCCGCGGCGGCGCTGCGCGGGCGTCCGGTACGGCTGGCGGGGTGGCGGCTGTGCATGCGTCGACCATAACCGGCGGAATCTGTGCGGTCGTGAGGGAGATCACCGGGGAGTGGTGTCGCGGTGCCTCCGCATGGCATTACGCTACGGGTCGTAGCGAAAGCTCGTGCGGGACGTACACGGGCGACGACCACAGGCGTGGGTGGGGACCCGGCGCCGAACACAGCGCTTTTTTTCTTCATGCGCCGAGACGGGGGAGGATAGACGCATGCAGCCACGGAACATGTCCATGAGCGGCGTCGTCGACCTCGCCGCGGTGAAGGCGGCCCAGGAGGCCAAGGCCAAGGCCGAGCAGACGCGCGCCGAAGCCGCCCGGCAGGGCGGCGCGGGGGCCGTATCCCCGGCCGACCTCGTCATCGACGTCGATGAAGCGGGATTCGAGCGGGATGTCCTGCAACGGTCCGCCGAAGTACCGGTCGTCATCGACTTCTGGGCCGAGTGGTGTCAGCCCTGCAAGCAGCTGAGCCCGGTCCTGGAGCGACTGGCCGTCGAGTACAACGGGCGCGTCGTGCTCGCCAAGATCGACGTCGACGCCAACCAGATGCTGATGCAGCAGTTCGGGGTCCAGGGGATCCCGGCCGTCTTCGCCGTCGTCGCGGGGCAGGCGCTGCCCCTCTTCCAGGGCGCGGCCGGCGAACAGCAGATCCGGGAGACCCTGGACCAGCTCGTGCAGGTCGCCGAGCAGCGCTTCGGGCTGACCGGCCTGACCGTCGACCCGGACGCCGAGCCGGGCGGCGCCGCGCCGCAGGAGATGCCGGCGGGGCCGTACGACGCCCTCCTCGAGGCCGCCGTACAGGCGCTGGACGCGGGGGACCTCGCCGGTGCCGTCCAGGCGTACAAGAACGTGCTGAGCGACGACCCGGGCAACACGGAGGCCAGACTCGGCCTCGGACAGGCCGAGTTGCTGCAGCGGGTGCAGGGCATGGACCCGCAGCGGGTGCGCGAGGAGGCCGCCGGCAAGCCGGGCGACGTGGACGCGCAGATCGCGGCCGCCGACCTGGATCTGGTGGGCGGTCATGTCGACGACGCATTCGGGCGGCTCATCGACACCGTGCGGCGCACGGCGGGTGACGACCGGGACGCGGTACGGCGCCGGCTGCTGGAGCTGTTCGAGGTCGTGGGGCCGGAGGACCCCAGGGTGGTCGCGGCCCGACGGGCCCTCGCCCGGGCTCTGTTCTGACCAGTCGCTAAACACCACGGCATGTGATGCCGGAGTGAAAAATTTGCCTACGAGGCGTCAGGGCGGCCGCACTTTGCCAAAACTTGGCAATTGCGGCCGCTGTTACTCGGAGTAAACCGATGCCGTTGATCTGTCTGGTTTCGTCCAAGGATCAACGGCTTTGCTCTGCCCCTGACTGACACCCAGCGTCGCCCTTCGAGACCGCTGGGTCGTTGTTCGGTTATCCGGCCGTTACTAGCGAGTAACGAACCCCCTTGTGCCGAGGCCGAGAATGCACCACGATCGGCGACGCTCGGTCCATTCCCGCACCCCCGGCAGCCGGTCGGGTCGAGGGAGACTCTGGGTCCCCACCGAGCAGAGCCGGCGGCAGTGGAGCCGGCTCTAGGACAGGGGGGTCTTCGCCGCACGGCGAAGCCTGTCCAGAAGGTTGTGCGTGATGCGTGTCAGGCGCGACCAGTGGTTGTCGCTCGGGGGTGATCGCCGGTGGTTCGGGCGCGGTTCGTGCCTGATGAGTACGGGCGCTCTCCTTTCCGAGGACGTAGCACTTCTCCCATCCCTGCCTGGCTGAGCCGCCGATTGGGGCGAGTCGGGCCAGGAGATGTACGTCCGAGAAGGAGGAAATATGGAGTCCCAGGTGCGTGGCGGGACCAGATGGAAGCGGTTCGCTGTGGTCATGGTGCCCAGCGTCGCCGCCACGGCAGCGATAGGTGTCGCCCTGGCGCAGGGTGCTCTCGCTGCTTCGTTCAGCGTTTCGGGGCAGTCGTTCAAGGTGACGGCGAAGTCGCTCCACGGTGAGGGCTTCGCACAGTACGGAGCGCTCGACCAGGGCTACACCCTGACCGGTCAGAAGGCGCTTCACCCCGTCGCGGTCTCGGCCTTCAAGTCGGCCACGATCCAGAAGATGTGCCAGTCGGTCGTCACCCCGGACCTCCCGGTCATCGGTGACGTGACGCTCCGCCTGGAGGCGGGTGACAGCTCCGACAAGAACAAGCAGGTCGAGGCCGACCGTCTGTACATCGACGTCGAGGACCTGCAGGCCGACGCCGTCTTCCACAACATCGACATCGGTGTTGCCGCCAAGGACGCCAGCAAGGGTCCGGGCATGAAGGGGAACGGCGAGCAGGCCAACCCGTTCGGCTTCGCCCAGCAGGCGGACTCGGCGGACCTGACCGACGTGAAGCAGACGGCGTGGGCGACCACCGCCGGAACCTTCAAGCTCAGCGGTCTGCACATGTCGCTGCACAAGGGCAAGGGCGCAGGAATCGAGTGCTACTAGGCACTCACTGACGGGCGGGGGAGCCGGTGGCGCCCCCGCCCGTCCACACTCCGGCCGCGTGTTCACACGCGGCACACATCACCACCACAGCAACGCCGCACCAGGGAGCTGTTTTCCATGAGCGCCGAGACTCCTGCCGCAGACCCCGGTCAGTTCACCCACCGGAGGCTGCAGTTCCGCGCCTGGCGGGGCACCCGGCCGTTCTGGGCCGGCCTCCTCGTCCTGCTCAGCGGCTTTCCGATCATGTACTTCCCGTACGCCCATCTCCAGGTCGGTCATCTGACCCTGGCCATGTCGACGACCGCGGGAGCCGGGTCGCTGATCATCGGTGTGCTGCTCGTCGTGCTCGGCGTCAGCCTCTGGTTCCAGAAGCACGTACGGACCTTCGCGGGCGTCGCCGCGATCCTGCTCGGGCTGGTGTCCCTGCCCGTGTCCAACTTCGGCGGCTTCATCGTCGGCTTCCTGCTCGCCCTCGTCGGCGGTGCGATGGCCGTGTCGTGGGCACCGGGCGCGCCGGAGGGCGCGGAGGAGACCGGCACGGGACAGGCGGCCGCTTCCGGGCCCTGGCTGGGCAAGGGATCGGACGCGGGAACCGTGAGCGAGTCGAACGACCTGTCGGGAACGAGCCCCGCCAACGGGGCGAACGGGAGGCACAGTGCCGGCTGACGAGGTGACCCACGGGGCCGATGTGGACGGGTCCCGTGCGAGAACCGGTCCCCGCCACGCGGCACCCAGGCGGCCGCTGTTCACCAGGTTCCACATGCCCGCCGGCAAGGCGATCGCCTCCGTGGCGATGCCCACCGCCGTCATCGTGGGCATGGGCTTCACATCGACGCTCGCCCTCGCCGACAACAACGGCGGGACGACGTCGAACAGCCAGAAGGCCGCGGAGTACAAGGACTGCGTAGACGCGCTCAAGGACTCCGGTAAGGCCTCGGACTCGCCCTCGCCGTCCGCGAGCGAGTCCACGGACACGGCGACGCCGACCCCCACGGCGTCCGCCGGGGCCACGGACAAGCAGGACTCGGGCAAGACCTCCTCGTCGGATTCAGGTTCCGACGACGAGAAGTCCACGCCCGAGCCCACGGCGACCTCCGGCTCCTCCGGCTCGGATTCGGGCTCCGGCTCCGGATCCGGTGGCGACACGGCGACGCCGTCGCCGTCCGCGAGCCAGAGCAGCGGTGGTGTGCTGGGCACCCTCGGTGACACGCTCGGTGACATCCTCACCGGCGGCAAGACGGACTCCGGCACGTCCGCGAGCCCGGAGCCGTCCGCGTCCCCGTCGTCCGGTTCCACCGGCGAGGACAGCACCACCGGCACGGTGAAGGACACGGTCGAGAAGACCACCAAGACCGTCACGGACACCGTCAAGGACACGACCGACACCGTCAAGGACACCACCGACAAGGCCTCCGGGACGGCCGAGGACACCACGCAGGCGGTCAAGGACGCGGCCGAGTCGGCCGTCCCCAGCCCGTCCGCGAGCTCCACGACGTCCCCCGACGACTGCCCGGCCGCCACGGACGCCGAGGGCGGCGTCGACAACAAGGTGCCGGTGGCGGACGACCCCTGGTACCTGGACGCCAGCTCGCTGACGCTGAAGGGCGCCGACTACAAGGGCATAGTCGAGGTCAGGACTGCCAACGGCACCACCAAGAAGGTGCTGAAGTACGTCATCTCCAAGGGCACGGAGATCGATGACCTGCACCAGACGGTGAAGGACAAGCAGGCCGGCAAGACGTACCACGTGCAGGCGGCCAAGGGCTCGACGTCCACGATCACCGGTGGTGACACGGTGATGTACACCGAGAGCATCTCCGGCAACCTGCTGGGGCTGATCCCGGTCACGTTCAGCCCGGACAGCCCGCCGCCGCTGAACATCCCGCTGATCTACTTCACCAAGGTCCACGTGGTCCAGGCGGCCCAGTTCGGCGGCAACCTGCACGTGCCCGGCATGCACGTGTACAGCACCGACTGAGCCTCCGGACAAGCCCGTTCGGGAGCCGCGCACAGAGCTGAGGGCGCCCCCTGTCACAGGGGGCGCCCTCAGTGCGTGCCGAGACCCTCGGCGGGCGGGTCAGTTGCCCTGGCCGCCCAGGTGGTGCACCCGGACCATGTTGGTGGTGCCGGGGACGCCGGGAGGCGAGCCGGCGGTGATGATCACCGTGTCACCGGGGCTGAAGCGGCCCAGCTTGGCCAGCTCCTGGTCCACCATGTCGACCATCTCGTCGGTGCTGTTGACGAAGGGCACGATGTGGGACTCCACGCCCCAGCTCAGCGTGAGCTCGTTGCGGGTGCCCTCGTCGGTGGTGAAGGCCAGGATCGGCTGGGCCGCGCGGTAGCGGGACAGGCGGCGGGCGGTGTCACCGGACTTGGTGAAGGCGATCAGGCCCTTGCCGCCGAGGAAGTCGGCGATCTCGGCGGCGGCACGGGCCACCGAACCGCCCTGCGTGCGCGGCTTCTTGCCGGGGACGAGGGGCTGCAGGCCCTTGGCGAGCAGCTCCTCCTCGGCCGCCCTGACGATCTTCGACATCGTCTTGACGGTCTCGACCGGGTAGGCGCCCACCGAGGACTCCGCCGACAGCATGACCGCGTCCGCGCCGTCCAGGATCGCGTTGGCCACGTCGGAGGCCTCGGCGCGGGTCGGGCGGGAGTTGGTGATCATCGACTCCATCATCTGGGTCGCCACGATCACCGGCTTGGCGTTGCGCCGGCACAGCTCGATCAGGCGCTTCTGCACCATCGGGACCTTCTCGAGCGGGTACTCGACGGCCAGGTCACCGCGGGCCACCATCACACCGTCGAACGCCATCACGACGTCCGTCATGTTCTCGACCGCCTGCGGCTTCTCCACCTTGGCGATCACCGGGACCCGGCGGCCTTCCTCGTCCATCACCCGGTGCACGTCGTTGACGTCCTTGGCGTCCCGGACGAAGGAGAGCGCGACCATGTCGCAGCCCATGCGGAGGGCGAAGCGCAGGTCCTCCACGTCCTTCTCGGACAGCGCGGGCACGTTCACGGCGGTGCCGGGCAGGTTGATGCCCTTGTGGTCGGAGACCACACCGCCCTCGATGACGATCGTCCGCACCCGGGGACCCTCGACGTCCAGGACCTTCAGCTCGACGTTGCCGTCGTTGATCAGGATCTGGTCGCCGCGCGAGACGTCGCCCGGCAGGCCCTTGTAGGTGGTCCCGCAGATGTGCTTGTCGCCCGGGACGTCCTCGATGGTGATGATGAACTCGTCACCCCGCTCGAGTTCGACCGGGCCCTCGGCGAAGGTCTCCAGGCGGATCTTCGGGCCCTGGAGGTCGGCGAGGACACCGATGGCCCGGCCGGTCTCCTTGGACGCGGCCCGGACGCGGTCGTACCGCGTCTGGTGCTCGGCGTGGGAGCCGTGGCTGAAGTTGAAACGGGCCACATTCATACCCGCCTCGATCATGGCGACGAGCATCTCGTGGGAGTCGACCGCGGGGCCGAGAGTACAGACGATTTTCGAACGGCGCATGGGGCGATCCTATCGGTTTGTTTCGCTGCGGAATATTCCGTCTGGCGGAAGATACAAATGGGCGGACATGCGCTCAGGCGTGTTACTCCGGTGTATTGCTCAGCTCTTCTTTCCGACCAGTTCGTAGGTCCGTGTCGCGATCTCCAGTTCCTCGTCGGTCGGCACCACCGCGACCGCCACCCGGGCGGACGCGGGCGAGATCAGCCGCGGCTCACCGCCGCGCACCGCGTTCAGCCCGCCGTCGACCGCCAGGCCCAGCGGCTCCAGGCCGGCGATCGCCGCCTCGCGCACCGGCGCCGCGTTCTCGCCGACCCCGGCCGTGAACGCGACCGCGTCCACCCGGCCGAGCACCGCGAAATAGGCGCCGATGTACTTCTTGAGCCGGTGAATGTAAATGTCGAAGGCGAGGGCGGCCTCTTCGTCGCCCTCGTCGATCCGGCGGCGGATCTCCCGCATGTCATTGTCCCCGCACAGACCGAACAGACCGCTCCTCTTGTTGAGAAGACTGTCGATCTCGTCCATGGACATTCCGCCGACACGAGCCAAATGGAAGATGACGGCCGGGTCCAGATCACCGGATCGCGTACCCATCACCAGCCCCTCCAAAGGCGTCAGGCCCATCGAGGTGTCCACGCACCGTCCCTTCTCGACCGCGGACGCCGAGGCGCCGTTGCCCAGGTGCAGCACGATGACGTTCACCTCCGAGGGGTCCTTGCCCAGCAGCCGCGCGGTCCGGCGGGAGACGTAGGCGTGCGAGGTGCCGTGGAACCCGTAGCGGCGGATGCGGTGCCGGTCCGCGATCCTCGGGTCGATCGCGTAGCGCGCCGCGGACTCCGGCATCGTCGTGTGGAAGGCCGTGTCGAAGACGGCCACCTGGGGCAGGTCCGGGCGCAGCGCCGTCGCGGTGCGGATACCGGTCAGGTTGGCCGGGTTGTGCAGCGGCGCGACCGGGATCAGCCGCTCGATCTCGGTGAGCACCGCCTCGTCGATCACGGTCGGCTCGGTGAAGAACATGCCGCCGTGCACCACCCGGTGCCCGATCGCGGCCAGCTCCGGCGAGTCCAGGCCCACGCCGTCCCGGGACAGCTCCTCGGCGACGGCCTTCAGCGCCGCGTCGTGGTCGGCGATCGGCCCGCTCTGCTCCCGGGTCTCTCCGCTCCTCACACAGGTGTGCTCGAGCCGCGAGGTCTGCTCGCCGATCCGCTCGACCAGCCCCACCGCCAGCCGGCTGCTGTCCCGCATGTCCAGCAGTTGGTACTTCACCGACGAGGAGCCGGAGTTGAGGACGAGGACTCGGGTGGGGGAGGTCACAGCTCGGCCGCCTTCTCGCTGGGGGTCTGGGCCTGGATCGCCGTGATGGCGACGGTGTTGACGATGTCCTGGACGAGCGCGCCCCGGGACAGGTCGTTGACCGGCTTGCGCAGGCCCTGCAGCACCGGGCCGACGGCGATGGCACCGGCCGAGCGCTGCACGGCCTTGTAGGTGTTGTTGCCGGTGTTGAGGTCGGGGAAGATCAGCACCGTGGCCTGCCCCGCGACCTCCGAGCCGGGCAGCTTGGTGGCTGCCACGGACGGCTCCACGGCCGCGTCGTACTGGATCGGCCCCTCGATCTTCAGGTCCGGCCGCCGCGAGCGCGCCAGCTCGGTGGCCTGGCGCACCTTGTCCACGTCGGCGCCCGAGCCGGACGTACCCGTGGAGTACGACAGCATCGCGATCCGCGGCTCCACCCCGAACCGCGCGGCCGTGACCGCCGACTGGATGGCGATGTCCGCCAGTTGCTCGGCGTTCGGGTCCGGGTTGACCGCGCAGTCGCCGTAGACCAGCACCTTGTCGGCCAGGCACATGAAGAAGACGGAGGAGACGATCGAGGAGTCCGGCCCGGCCCTCCCGTCTCCCGCCACCGCCCTGTCCGACGCGCTTCGCGCGGCTCCCTTCGCTCTTATGATCTCGAACGCCGGCCGGATGGTGGCTGCCGTGGAGTGCACCGAGCCGGACACCATGCCGTCGGCCAGGCCCTCCTGCACCATCAGGGTGCCGAAGTAGTTCACGTCCGACACGACGTCGTAGGCCAGCTCCACGGTCACGCCGCGGTGGGCGCGCAACTGGGCGTACCGCTCGGCGAAGGCGTCGCGCAGCTCGGAGGTGGCGGGGTCGATCACCTGGCTGTCGCCGAGGTCGATGCCCAGGTCGGCCGCCTTCTTGCGGATCTGGTCGGCCGGGCCGAGCAGGGTCAGGTCGCACACGCCCCGGCGCAGCAGCACCTCGGCGGCGTGCAGCACCCGCTCCTCGGAACCCTCCGGCAGGACGACCCGGCGCCGGTCCGAGCGGGCCTGCTCCAGCAGCTTGTGCTCGAACATCATCGGGGTCACTCGGTCGCTGCTCGGGGCCGATACCCGGTCCGCGAGGTCCGCGGAGTCGGCGTACCGCTCGAACAGGCCGAGCGCGGTCTCCGCCTTGCGCGGGGTGGCCGCGGTCATCTTCCCCTCCATGGAGAAGAGCCGCCCGGCGGTGGGGAAGCTGTTGCCGGCGACGGAGATCACCGGGGTGCCCGGGGCGAGGCGGGCGGCCAGGGTGAGGATCTCCTGGCTCGGCACCTCGTCCAGGGTGAGCAGCACGCCGGCTATCGGCGGGGTCCCGGCGCTGTGCGCGGCCAGCGATCCGACGACCAGGTCGGCCCGGTCGCCCGGGGTCACCACCAGGCAGCCGGGGGTCAGCGCGGTCAGGAAGTTGGGCAGCATCGCGCCGCCGAACACGAAGTCCAGCGCGTCCCGGGCGAGTCCGGAGTCGTCGCCGAGCAGCACCCGGGCGCCGAGGGTCTGGGCGATCTGCGCGACCGTGGGCGCGGACAGCGCGGGCTCGTCGGGCAGCACGTACACGGGTACCGGCAGCCGGTCCGCCAGCCGCCGGGCGATCTCGTCGCGGTCCTCGCGGTCCACCCGGTTGGCGACCATGGCGAGCACGTCGCAGCCGAGCCCGTCGTACGCCCGGAACGCGTTGCGGATCTCCGCGCGCACGGAGTCGGCGGGCTGTGCGCGGCCGCCCACCACCGGGATCACCGACGCGCCGAACTCGTTGGCCAGCCGGGCGTTCAGGGACAGTTCGTCGGGGAGCTGGGTGCCGGCGAAGTCGGTGCCGAGGACCAGGACGACGTCGTAGTCCCGGGCCACCAGGTGGAAGCGGTCGACCAGGGTGGAGACCAGTTCGTCGGTACCCTGCTCGGCCTGGAGCGCGGACGCCTCGACGTAGTCCATGCCGTAGACGGTGGCCGGGTCCTGGGAGAGCCGGTACCGCGTGCGCAGCAACTCGAACATCCGGTCGGGCCCGTCATGGACGAGTGGCCGGAACACTCCCACCCGGTCGACCTGCCGGGTCAGCAGCTCCATGACCCCCAGCTCGACCACCTGGCGGCCGTCGCCGCGGTCGATGCCGGTCACGTACACGCTGCGCGTCACGTGTGCACTCCGTTCCTCTGTCTCGCCGGTCTCTTCCGTGGCACAAAGTCCGTGGCACAAAAATCGCCCGCCCAGGTGAGCGGAACCCTCTTGACAATACCCCCGGTGAGGGTTAAGGCGCCCGTCAAGACATCACCCGGTCGGCGGACGTGAAACAATCGACAGTGGCTCACAGGTACCGACAGCGAGCAGGAGACACAGCACGATGCGCATCGGAGTTCTCACCGCAGGCGGCGACTGCCCCGGCCTGAACGCCGTGATCCGGTCGGTCGTGCACCGGGCGGTGGCGCAGTACGGCGACGAGGTCATCGGCTTCGAGGACGGCTACCGGGGTCTGCTCGACCGCCACTACCGCGTCCTCGACCTCGACGCGGTCAGCGGCATCCTGGCCCGCGGCGGCACCATCCTCGGCTCCTCCCGGCTGCAGCGCGACCGGCTCCGCGAGGCCTGCGAGGGGGCCGCCGACATGGTCGAGGAGTTCGGCATCGACGCGCTGATCCCGATCGGCGGCGAGGGCACCCTGACGGCGGCCCGCATGCTCTCCGACGCCGGTCTGCCGGTCGTCGGCGTCCCGAAGACCATCGACAACGACATCTCCTCCACCGACCGCACCTTCGGCTTCGACACCGCCGTCGGCGTGGCCACGGAGGCCATGGACCGCCTGAAGACCACGGCCGAGTCCCACCAGCGCGTGATGGTCGTCGAGGTCATGGGCCGGCACGCCGGCTGGATCGCCCTGGAGTCCGGCATGGCCGCCGGCGCCCACGGCATCTGCCTGCCGGAACGCCCCTTCAACCCGGCCGACCTGGTCAAGATGGTCGAGGAGCGCTTCGCCCGCGGCAAGAAGTTCGCTGTCATCTGCGTCGCCGAGGGCGCCCACCCCGCCGAGGGCAGCATGGACTACGGCAAGGGCGAGATCGACCAGTACGGCCACGAGCGCTTCCAGGGCATCGGCACCGCGCTGGCCTACGAGCTGGAGCGGCGCCTCGGCAAGGAGGCCAAGCCGGTCATCCTCGGCCACGTCCAGCGCGGTGGCGTACCCACCGCCTACGACCGAGTCCTCGCCACCCGCTTCGGCTGGCACGCCGTGGAGGCCGCGCACCGCGGCGAGTTCGGCCGGATGACCGCGCTGCGCGGCACCGACATCGTGATGGTGCCGCTCGCGGAGGCCGTCACCGAGCTGAAGACGGTCCCGAAGGACCGCATGGACGAGGCGGAGTCGGTCTTCTAGGGACCGCCGGACTCCGCTACGGACTCCTGGACTCCACCGCCGTCCAGAAGTTGGCCACGATCCGGTCGAGGAACTCCCGGCCGGACTCGCCGGCACCGCTTCCGCCGCCACCCCAGCCGAGGGTGGCGGCCATGCGCCCCTGATAGTCCTGGTGCAGCTCCCGCAGCACCTCCTCCACCACACGCCGGTCCAGGGGCACCAGCCGCGTCACCGGCCGCACCTGGGCCTGCCAGCGCGTCGTCACCGCGCCGCGCAGCAGGCCGGCGAGCCCCGCCTCGCGGCCCGTGACGGCCACGAAGTCGGCCGGGGCCAGCTCCAGCACCTCCGCGAGGGCGGCCGACCGGCGCTCATCGCCGCGCCACTGCCCGCTCTCCTCCATCCGCAGATACCCGCGCAGCTCCACACCGACCGCCCGGGCGACGTCCTCGGGCGCGATCCCACGGGCGACGCGGTGCTCCCGCAGGGTCCGGGGACGGCTGACGATCTCTCCCGGAGAACACCACAACACCCCGGCGAGTGCGGTGAGTTCAGCGCCGCCCGGGGCGGCGGCGCCGCGCTCCCAGGCGACGACGAGGCCGGCCGTCACATACGGCAGCCCGTACGAGACCCGCATCCCGTGGGCGACGTGCTCGGGCCCCATCCCGAGGGCGGCCCGGAGCCTGCGGGCGGCCGAGGCGTCGAACGGGGGACCGGGCGGACCGGCGGGACCGGGGCGAGGCGGAGATGGGCGCACCCGGCACAAGCTAGGGCCGCGACGGGCGGGGTGACTACGGTCGGTTCGAACAGGATCACGGGTGGTGGACGGGCGCGGTTTTGGACGTTCGGCGGATGGGCCGGGCGGTGTCCCGGCCCGAGCGGAAGGCGGCGGTCAGGGAGGTGACGGTGCGGGAGGTGACGCGGCCGTACGGGCCGCGGCGGTCACCGGCCCGGTGCCGCTGCCTCCGGAACCCAGCGGTACACCAGTTCCGGCCGGCCCACCTGGCCGTACACCGGACGCCGCTCGGCCCTTCCGGCGTCGACCAGGTGCTCCAGGTAGCGGCGGGCGGTGATCCGGGAGATGCCCACGGCCTCCGCGACGCCGGTCGCCGCAAGGCCCTCCCGGGCGTCCCGGAGGGCGCCGGTCACCCGCTCCAGCGTCGGGCCGCTGAGGCCCTTCGGGAGCGCGGCCGGAGACGGCGCGCGCAGCACGGCCAGCGCGCGGTCCACCTCGTCCTGCCCGCTGGCCTCGCCCACCGCCGCGTGGAACTCGGCGTACCGCACCAGCCGGTCGCGCAGCGTGGCGAAGGTGAACGGCTTCAGGACGTACTGCACGACGCCCAGCGAGACGCCCTCCCGGACCACGGCCAGATCCCGCGCCGACGTCACCGCTATGACGTCCGTGTGATGCCCCGCCGCCCGCAGCGACCGGGCGAGCTGGAGCCCGTGCACGTCCGGCAGATGCAGGTCGAGCAGCAGCAGGTCGACCGCCGTACGGTCCAGGAACCGGCGTGCCTCCGCGCCCGTGTGCGCCTTGCCGACCGCGACGAACCCCGGCACCCGCCCGACGTACATCACATGCGCGTCGGCGGCGACGGGATCGTCCTCCACCACGAGGACCCGGATCGTCGGCCGCTCCCCGGTCATCCGCCGCCACCCACCGCCGTGCGCAACGGCAACCGCACCTCGAACACCGCGCCGCCCTCCTCGGCCTCCGTCACCGTCAGCGCGCCCTCGTGACGCGTGACCGCCTGCCGTACGAGGGCCAGGCCCAGGCCCCGTCCGCCGGGCCCCGCAGGTTTCGTCGAGTACCCCCGCTGGAATACCAGGTCCGCGTGGGCCGGGTCGACACCGGTCCCCGTGTCCGAGACCCGCAGCACCAGCTCGGTGCCCCGCGCGTACGCCGTCACCGTCACCCGTGCCCCGCCGGTGCCCTGCGCCGCGTCCACCGCGTTGTCGATGAGGTTGCCGAGGATCGTCACCAGGTCGCGCGGGGGCAGGCCCTCGAGCAGCCCGTCGTCCAGCCGGCTGTCCGCCGACACCACCAGCTCCACGCCCCGCTCGTTCGCCTGCGCCGTCTTGCCCAGCAGCAGCGCGGCCAGCACCGGCTCGCTCACCGCGGCTACCACCTGGTCGGTCAGGGCCTGCGCCAGCTCCAGTTCCGCCGTCGCGAACTCCACCGCCTCCTCGGCCCGGCCCAGCTCGATCAGCGAGACGACCGTGTGCAGGCGGTTCGCCGCCTCGTGCGCCTGCGAGCGCAGGGCCTGGGTGAAGCCCCGCTCCGAGTCCAGCTCACCCATCAGGGACTGCAGCTCGGTCACGTCGCGCAGCGTCACCACCGTGCCCCGGCGCTCTCCGCCCGACACCGGCGAGGTGTTCACCACCAGCACCCTGGACGCCGTCAGGTGCACCTCGTCCACCCGCGGCTCGGACGACAGCAACGCCCCGGTCAGCGGGGCCGGCAGGCCCAGGTCCGCCACCGAGCGCCCGATCAGGTCCGCGTCACCTGCCTCGCCCACGCCCAGCAGCTCCCGGCCGCCGTCGTTGATGAGCGCCACCCGGTACTGCCCGTCCAGCATCAGCAGCCCCTCGCGCACCGCGTGCAGCGCCGCCTGGTGGTAGTCGTGCATCCGGCTCAGCTCGGTCGCGTTCATGCCGTGGGTGTGGCGGCGCAGCCGGGCGTTGATCACGTAGGTGCCGACCGCGCCCAGCAGCAGGGTCCCGCCGGCCACCCCCAGCAGGGCGGTGACCTGTTCCTGGACCCGGGCGCTGATCGCCTCCACCTTGATGCCGGCGCTCACCAGCCCGATGACCCGGCCGTCCTCCTCCACCGGGGTCACCGCGCGGACGGACGCGCCGAGGGTGCCGGTGTAGGTCTCGGTGAAGGTACGGCCCTGCCGCGCCGGCGCGATACGGCCCAGGAAGTGCCGGCCGATCTGCTTCTCGTCCGGGTGGGTCCAGCGGATGCCGGACGGGTTCATGATCGTCACGAAGTCGACGTTCGTGTCCCGCATCACCCGCACCGCGTACGGTTGCAGCTCCTCGGTCGGATCGGGGGTGTGGATCGCCGCGCGGACCGACGGGGAGTCCGCTATCGAGCGGGCCACGGCGGTCGCGTGCCGGGCCGCCGCGTCCTCCGCCTGCCGGCCGTCGCTGAGGTAGGTGAACAGCGCGTACCCGGCCACCACCACCGCGATCAGTACCGCCTGCACGGCGAACAGCTGGGTCGCCAGGCTGCGGGGCCGGGGGAGGGACGGGAAGCGCATGCCAGCAGTGTGCCTCTCCATTCAGGCGTGAACTAAATGAACGGAAGGGTGACCGCCCTCACAGGGGCGGGAGATAGTCACGGCATCCCCCACCCCGGACGTGAGCCGCACGCCGGTGATGCCGACGAAGACGTCAAGGAGGGCAGCCGTGGCCGCCAGCACCCCCGATACGGCACCTGCCGCACCCCGCGCCAAGCGGGACCGGACCCATTACCTGTACATCGCCGTCATCGTGGCGGTCGCGCTCGGCATCGCCGTGGGACTGATCTGGCCCGACGCCGCGGTCGAGCTGAAGCCGCTGGGCACCGGCTTCGTCAACCTGATCAAGATGATGATCTCGCCGATCATCTTCTGCACGATCGTGCTGGGCATCGGATCGGTGCGCAAGGCCGCGAAGGTCGGCGCCGTCGGCGGTATCGCGCTCGGCTACTTCCTGGTGATGTCGCTGGTCGCGCTCGCCATCGGGCTCGTCGTCGGCAACGTGCTGCACCCCGGGGACGGGCTGCACCTGACCGACGCGCTCAAGCAGACCGGTCACGCCCAGGTCTCCGCCGACGCGCTGCCGCCGGTCGACTTCGTGCTGTCGATCATCCCGGTCACGTTCGTGTCCGCCTTCACCGAGGGCCAGGTCCTGCAGACCCTGCTGATCGCCCTGCTCACCGGGTTCGCGCTGCAGGCCATGGGCTCGGCGGGGCAGCCGGTGCTGCGCGGTGTCGAGCACATCCAGCGGCTGGTCTTCCGCATCCTGTCCATGGTCATGTGGGCCGCCCCCATCGGCGCCTTCGGCGCCATCGCGGCCGTCGTCGGCTCGGCCGGCCTGGACGCGCTGAAGAGCCTCGCCGTGCTGATGCTCGGCTTCTACGTGACCTGCTTCCTGTTCGTCTTCATCGTGCTCGGCGCCTTGCTGCGGATCGTCGCCGGTGTGAACGTCTTCTCCCTGTTCAAGTACCTCGCCCGGGAGTTCCTGCTGATCCTGTCCACCTCCTCCTCGGAGTCCGCGCTGCCGCGGCTCATCGCGAAGATGGAGCACCTGGGCATCAGCAAGCCGGTCGTCGGCATCACCGTGCCGACCGGCTACTCGTTCAACCTCGACGGCACGATGATCTACATGACCATGGCCTCGCTGTACATCGCGGACGCCCTGGGCACCCCGATGTCGGTCGGCGAGCAGATCCCGCTGCTGCTCTTCCTGCTGCTGGCCTCCAAGGGCGCCGCGGGCGTCAGCGGCGCCGGCCTGGCCACGCTGGCCGGCGGCCTGCAGTCGCACAAGCCCGCGCTGGTCGACGGCGTCGGCCTGATCGTCGGCATCGACCGGTTCATGAGCGAGGCCCGCGCCCTGACCAACTTCGCCGGCAACGCCGTGGCCACCGTGCTGATCGGCACCTGGACCAAGGAGATCGACAACGGCCGGGTGCGGCAGGTGCTGGCCGGTGACCTCCCCTTCGACGAGACGACGCTGCTGGACGAGCAGCGGTCCGCCGCCACCGGGCTGCCCGAGCCCCGCGAGGGCGACGAGAAGGAGCTGGCCAAGGCCTGATCCGAGACTCCGGACGCCCGGCCCCGCCTGAACCGGGCCGGGCGTCCGGCCGACCCCGGGCGGCCGGGTCTCCCCCCGTGACCCGGCCGCCCGGCTCCCATCCACTAACGTGCCGTTCCGGTCGACCGGAGCGGCACGTCGGTGCTCGTTCCCGAACGCGGTACGAAAGGCAGGGCACGGGGGATGAAGATCGACTGGGACCGGCGGACCTGCGCGCGCAACGGCCATGTCACCTACGCGCCGGACGACCCCCGGCTGCGGGTGCGGCTGCACGCCCGGACGGAACTCGGGGACGTCTGGCGCTGCCTGCGCTGCGGCGACTTCGTGCTCGGCGAGCCGCACGCCTCGGGGCCGGCCGAGGACGCACCGCTGGTGCCGCGCGGGAAGGTGCTGCGGGATCTGTTCGTCCTGCGCTTCCTGGCGGTCGAGCGGGCCGTGCGCGGGGTGTTCATCGTGCTGGTCGCGGTCGCCGTGTGGAAGTTCAGCAACAGCCGGAACGCGGTGCGCCGGCTCTTCGACGAGTACCTGAACGTCTTCCGCCCGGTGTTCCGGCACTTCCACTACGACCTCGACCACTCCCCGGTGGTCGGCTCCCTGCAGAAGGTCTTCGGCTACCGGCAGTCCACGCTGCTGCTGGTGGCGGCACTGCTGCTGGCCTACGCGCTGATCGAACTGGTCGAGGCGGTGGGCCTCTGGTACGCCAAGCGCTGGGCGGAGTACCTGACGGTGGTCGCCACGGCCGCCTTCCTGCCGCTGGAGATCTACGAACTGACCGAGCACATCAGCTGGCTGAAGATCGCCACCCTCGTCCTCAACATCCTCGCGGTCCTCTACATCGCGCTGACCAAGCGCCTGTTCGGCCTGCGCGGCGGACGCCGGAAGTTCGAGGAGGAGCGGCACAGCGCCTCGCTGCTGGAGGTGGAGGAGTCGGCCGGAATGGCCGCCCACGACCGGCCCTTGCCTTGACGCCGACGTCAACACCTACCGTCGTACCCATGCGAATCGGCGAGCTGGCCGCACGGGCCGGGACCACCACCCGCGCCCTGCGCTACTACGAGACGCGGGGGCTGCTGCCCGCCCGGCGCGACGGCAAGGGACACCGCACCTATGACGAGGGCGACCTCAGGCTGGTGCGCCAGATCCGGACCCTCCAGGACTGCGGGTTCGACCTGGAGGAGACGCGGCCGTTCGTGGAGTGCCTGCGGGCCGGGCACCCGGAGGGCGACTCCTGTCCGGCGTCCCTGGTGGTCTACCGGCGCAAGCTGGACGAGCTGGACGCGCTCATCGGGCAGCTCACGGCGGTGCGGGAGACGGTCGCCGGGCGGCTCGGGCGGACCGTGGGGGTCCCCCCGCTCGAGCGAAGCCGAGAGTGGGGGAGGGCCCGGGAGGCGCTGGCCGCCGAGTCGCTGGTTCCGGGCGGTCCGGAACCCCTGTGCGAACTGGGAGGGCGGGAGAAATGATCAAGGCTGCGGGTGTGGCCGAGGTGCGGGACGCCGACTTCGGGACGGAGGTGCTCCGGGCGGATCTGCCGGTGCTGGTGGAGTTCACCGCCGACTGGTGCCCGCCGTGCCGCCAGATGGGGCCGGTGCTCAGCGACCTGGCGTCCGAGCAGGACGGCCGGCTGAAGGTGGTGCAGCTCGACGTGGACACCAACCCCGAGACCACGAACGCGTACAAGGTGCTGTCGATGCCGACGTTCATGGTGTTCCGGGACGGCGAGCCGGTGAAGGCGATGGTGGGGGCGCGGCCCAAGCGGCGGCTGCTGGAGGAGCTGGCCGACGTGCTCTGAAAGCGGCCCCCGCACACCAAAAAATCCCCTGAGCAATTGTGCTCGGGGGATTTCTCTGCGTATATTCAGTGATTCGCGACTTCATTTGGACGAAGGCGCGGTGAAGTTCACTGAGCAGAGTATATCCGGGCGGGAGCGGAATTGTCAAACACCGAATATCCGGACGGTGAATTGCGGCGTGAGCAGGAATTCATCGACGGACTGTACGCGCGCGTCGACGAGCTGCGCGGCGAGGCCGAGTCCTCGGTCGCGGACGCCCTCGCGCAGGGCGACAAGCCCATGCAGGCCCGGCTGGAGCGGGACATCCTGGTCGCCGAGCGCTCCGGGCTGCTCGCCGCGCTGAACGCGGTGGACGGTTCGCTCTGCTTCGGCCGGATCGACCTGACCTCCGGTGTCAGCCACCACATCGGCCGGATCGGGCTGCGCGAGGACGACGCCGAGCGCACCCCGGTCCTCATCGACTGGCGGGCCGACGTCGCCCGTCCCTTCTACGTGGCCACCGGCCACACCCCCATGGGACTGCGCCGCCGCCGGCACCTCACCACCGACGGCCGGACCGTGACCTCGCTGCACGATGAGATCCTCGACCTCGGCGACGCCACCCGCACCGGCCACGAGGACCCCAGCGGCGACGCGGTCCTGCTGGCCGCGCTGGGCTCGGCGCGCACCGGCCGGATGAGCGACATCGTGCAGACCATCCAGGCCGAGCAGGACGAGATCATCCGGGCCCCGCACCGCGGGGTGCTGGTGGTCGAGGGCGGCCCCGGCACCGGCAAGACCGCCGTGGCGCTGCACCGGGCGGCCTACCTGCTCTACGAGCACCGGGAGCTGCTGGCCCGCCGCGCCGTGCTCATCGTCGGCCCCAACCCCGCCTTCCTCGGCTACATCGGCGAGGTGCTGCCCTCCCTCGGCGAGACCGGCGTACTGCTGGCCACCGTCGGCGAGCTGTTCCCCGGGGTACGGGCCACCGCCACCGACACGCCCGAGGCGGCCGCCGTGAAGGGCCGCGCCGACATGGCCGACGTGCTCGCCGCCGTCGTACGCGACCGGCAGGCCCTGCCCGATCCGGTCGTCACCGTCGAGCACGACCGCGAGGTGCTGATGCTGGACGACGGACTCGTGAGCGTCGCCCGTGAGCGCACCCGCGCCGCCGGGCTGCCGCACAACGCGGCCCGCGAGTACTTCGAGGGGCACATCCTCAACACGCTCACCGAGCTGTACGCCGAGCGCGTGGGCACCGACCCGTACGACGGCGGCAGCCTGCTGGACCCCGCCGACGTCACCCAGATCCGCGACGAACTGGCCGAGAACCCCGAGGTCTGGTCCGCCATCGACCTGCTGTGGCCCCGGATCACCCCGCGGCGTCTGGTCGCCGACTTCCTCGCCGAGCCGGACGGCTACCTGCCCCGCGCCGACGCCGACGCGATCCGCCGCCCGGTTACCCGGTCCTGGACCGTCGCCGACGTGCCCCTCCTCGACGAGGCGGCCGAACTCCTCGGGGAGGACGACCGGATCGCCAGGGCCCGCGCCGAACGCGAGCGGGAGACGCAGGTCGCCTACGCGCAGGGCGTGCTCGACGTCTCCTACGCCTCCCGCACCTACGAGTTCGAGGACAAGGAAGACAGTGACCCGGACGCCAGCGAGGTCCTGTCGGCCCACGACATCATCGACGCCGAGCGGTTCGCCGAGCGGCACGAGGAGGCCGACCACCGCAGCGCCGCCGAGCGGGCCGCCGCCGACCGGACCTGGGCGTTCGGCCACATCATCGTGGACGAGGCGCAGGAGCTGTCGCCGATGGCCTGGCGGCTGCTGATGCGGCGCAGCCCGACCCGCTCGATGACCCTGGTCGGCGACCCCGTCCAGACCGCCGAGGCGGCCGGTGTCGGCTCCTGGGCGGACATCCTCGCCCCCTATGTCGAGGACCGCTGGGAACACACCCGGCTCGGCGTCAACTACCGCACGCCGGCCGAGATCATGGACCTCGCCGCAGCCGTGGTCCGTGCCGAGCACCCGGACTTCGAGCCGCCCAGCTCGGTGCGCTCGACGGGGGTACGGCCCTGGGTGCGGGACGCGGGCGGCGACCTGCCCGGCGCGGTCGCCAAGGCGGTCGCCGAACTCACCCCGGCCGAGGGCCGGCTCGCGGTCATCGCCCCGCGCGAGCTGCACCGGGCGCTGGCCGCCCGGCTCGACGGCGTGACGGCGGGCGCGGAACCCGACCTCACCCACACCGTCGTCCTCCTCGACCCCCGCCAGTCGAAGGGCCTGGAGTTCGACTCGGTCCTGGTCGTGGAACCGGCCCGCTACGGCACCAGCGACCTCTACGTGGCCCTCACCCGCGCCACCCAGCACCTCGGCGTGCTCCACACCGGTGACCTGCCGGCGGGGCTGAACCGAACCAGCCCCTCCGGCGTCTGACGAGCGGCGGGGGCGGAGACCCTACGCAGGCCGCAGCCACACCGTGGCCAGCGGAGGCAGCGTCAGCCGGATGCTCGCGGGACGCCCGTGCGCGCCCTGCGGCTCCGGCTTGACCGCGTCCGGATTGACGACGTCACTCCCGCCGTACCGCCCCGCGTCACTGTTCAGCACCTCCACCCACGCCGGGACGTCCTCCGGTACACCGATCCGGTAGTCGTGCCGCACCACCGGCGCCAGATGGGACACCGCGAGCAGCGGATTCCCCTCGGCGTCGAGACGCAGGAACGCGAAGACGTTGTCGTCCACCGCGTCACCGGTGACCCACTGGAAGCCGGCCGGATCGGTGTCCCGCTGCCACAGCGCCGGAGTGGTCCGGTAGCTTGCGTTCAGGTCCCGCACCAGGTCCCGCACGCCCCGGTGGTCGCCCTCGGCGCCGTAGGCCGGGTCTAGCAGCCACCAGTCGGGGCCGTGCGCCTCGGACCACTCGGCGCCCTGGGCGAACTCCTGCCCCATGAAGAGAAGTTGCTTGCCCGGGTGCGCCCACATGAAGCCGAGGTAGGCCCGCAGGTTCGCGCGCTGCTGCCACCAGTCGCCCGGCATCTTCGACACCAGCGACCGCTTGCCGTGCACGACCTCGTCGTGGGAGATGGGCAGCACGTAGTTCTCGCTGTACGCGTACACCATCGAGAAGGTCATCTCGTGGTGGTGGTAGCTGCGGTGCACCGGCTCATGGCTCATGTACTCCAGCGAGTCGTGCATCCAGCCCATGTTCCACTTCAGCCCGAAGCCGAGGCCGCCGAAGCCGCTCGGGCCCTGCTGGTGGGTGGGGCGGGTGACGCCGTCCCAGGCCGTCGACTCCTCCGCGATGGTCACCACTCCCGGGCAGCGCCGGTAGACCGTGGCGTTCATCTCCTGGAGGAAGGCGACCGCGTCCAGGTTCTCCCGGCCGCCGTGCTCGTTCGGCGTCCACTGGCCGGCCTCGCGCGAGTAGTCCAGGTAGAGCATCGAGGCCACGGCGTCCACCCGCAGCCCGTCGATGTGGAACTCCTCGCACCAGTACACCGCGTTCGCCACCAGGAAGTTGCGCACCTCGCGGCGGCCGAAGTCGAACTCCAGGGTGCCCCAGTCGGGGTGGGCGGCGCGCAGCGGGTCGTGGTGCTCGTACAGGGGGCGTCCGTCGAACTCCGCCAGCGCCCACGCGTCGCGCGGGAAGTGCGCCGGCACCCAGTCCATCAGGACGCCGATGCCCGCCTGGTGCAGCCGGTCCACCAGGTACTTGAAGTCGTCCGGGGTGCCGAGGCGCGCCGTGGGCGCGTAGAAGCCGGTGACCTGGTAGCCCCAGGAGCCGCCGAACGGGTGCTCGGCGACCGGCATCAGCTCCACATGGGTGAAGCCCATCTCCGTCACGTAGGCGGGGAGCTGCTCGGCGAGCTGCCGGTAGGTCAGGCCCGGACGCCAGGAGGGCAGGTGGACCTCGTACACGGAGAACGGCGCCTCGTGGACCGGGGTGTCGGCCCGCCGGGCCAGCCACTGGGCGTCGCCCCACTCGTGGTGCGAAGCGTGCACGATGGAGGAGGTCGCGGGCGGGACCTCGGTGCGGCGGGCCAACGGGTCGGCCCTGAGGGTGCGCGAGCCGTCCGGGCGGGTGATCTCGAACTTGTACAGCTCGCCCTCGCCGACACCCGGCACGAACAGCTCCCAGACGCCCGAGGAGCCGAGCGAGCGCATCGGGAAGGCCGCGGCGTCCCAGAAGTTGAAGGTTCCGGCCACCCGGACACCCCGCGCGTTCGGCGCCCACACCGAGAACCGGGTGCCCGTCACCCCCTGGTGCGTCGTGATGTGCGCGCCGAGCGCCCGCCAGAGCTGCTCGTGCCGGCCCTCGCCGATCAGGTGCAGGTCCAGCTCGCCCAGCGTGGGCAGGAACCGGTAGGCGTCCTCCGTCTCGTGGACGGTGCCGTCGTACGTGACGAGCAGCCGGTAGGCGGGGACGTCGGTGAGCGGGAGCAGCCCGGAGAAGAAGCCGTCGCCGTCGTCGTGCAGCTCCGCCCGCAGGTCCCCGGAGACCACGGTGACCGCCTGGGCGTAGGGGCGGAAGGCCCGGAAGGCGACACCGCCGGGGACCGGGTGGGCGCCGAGCACGGAGTGCGGGGCGTGGTGCGTGCCGTGCAGCAGCCGCTCGCGGTCACCGGCGTCGATCGCGGGGGAGACCGCCACCTCCGCCGGGCCCGGCCGGTCCGGCGGTTCGGGCCTGCGGGCGGCCGGGATCGCGGCCCGGTCACCGGTGGGCCTGGCCACCGTGCGCCTGTCCGCCTTGCTCTTGTCCGTCTTGCTCTTGCCTGACTTGTTCTTCGAGGTGACTGGCTTCTTGGACGTCACGGACGGTTCTCCCGGGCGAGGGTCGGGTCGGACGTGGCGAGGCGGCGGACCGCGGCGAGCGGCACGGGCAGCCACTCGGGGCGGTGACGGGCCTCGTAGACGACTTCGTAGACGGCCTTGTCGGTCTCGTAGGCGCGCAGCAGCACCGGGTCGGTGCGCGGATCGCGGCCCGCGACCTCCGCGTACCCGGAGCAGTAGGCGGACCGGCAGTGTCGCGCCCAGTCCGGCGCGGGCGGGTTCACCGAGTGGGCGGCGTAGTCGAAGGAGCGCAGCATCCCGGCGATGTCCCGTACCGGCGGCTGCGGCATGCGCCGCTCGGCCAGCGGCCGGGCCGGCTCGCCCTCGAAGTCGATCAGCGACCAGGTGCCGGACGGCGAGCGCAGGCACTGGCCGAGGTGCAGATCGCCGTGGACGCGCTGGGCGGTCCAGGTGTGCCCCTCGGCGGCCAGGTCCGCCAGCGCCTCGAAGGCGGAACGCAGCCCGCGCTCGTACGGCAGCAGCGCCGGCACCGCCCGTACCGCCGCCTCCAGCCGCTCGGTCATGCCGTCCACCAGCAGCCGGAGCTGGGCCTGGCCCAGGGTGACCGTCGGCAGGGCGCGAGCCAGCGCGGTGTGCACCTCGGCGGTCGCCCGGCCGAGTGCCCGGGCCTCGGCGACGAAGTCCTCGCCCTTGGCCAGTTCGCGCAGCGCCAGCTCCCAGCCGTCGTCCGCGCCGTTCAGGAACGGCTGGAGCACGGCCAGGACGTACGGCTCCGGGTCCGCCCCGGCGAGCAGCCACGCCGTAGGCGCCGGCACCCGGTCGCAGCCCTCGCGGGCCAGGGCGAGCGGTATCTCCAGGTCGGGGTTGATCCCCGGGACCACCCGGCGCAGCAGCTTCAGGATGAACGTATCGCCGTACACGACGGACGAGTTGGACTGCTCCGCGGTCATCAGCCGGGGTACGAGGCCGCTCCTGATCTCCTGGTCCGGGTCCCGTTCGAACCGCAGCCCGCCGATGCGCGCCCGGGAGCGCAGGGCCTCCAGGAGCACCTCGGCGGGCCGGGGGTCGTACAGGGCCTCGTACACCGTGCGTCCGGCGAGCGGACCCTGCTCCACATGCCCGATCAGCGCGGGCGCCAGCCGGGGCGGCAGCGCCTCGCGCACGCCTATCAGCAGCTGGTAGCAGTCACCGGGGTGCGGTGGCGCGCCCAGTACGGGCGGCTGGTGCACCCGCAGCAGCAGGTGGTAGAGACCCAGCCGGCCTTCGGGGGGCAGCAGTTCGGTGACGGCCACCTGGGTGAACCCGGTGACCGGGCGTCCCTTGCCCGCGAACCAGCGCTGCCGGGGCAGCCACTCGCGCAGCAGTGGATCGAGCGATGTGAGGAGGTGGCCGGTCGTGCGGTCGGTGCCGAAGGGGGTGACCGTTTCCGCCATGGGCGTCACGTTCCTTTCCCCGGATCGTCGGGGGTGTGGTTGTTGCGTGCCCAGGGTGGGGCGGCGGAAACCGCCGGCCGCCCCACCCGATGGGGACTACGCCGCGTCCCGGCGCAGCCGGAACCAGTAGAAGCCGTGGCCCGCGAGGGTCAGCAAGTACGGCAGTTCACCGATGGCCGGGAACCGCACCCCGCCGAACAGCTCGACCGGGTGGCGCCCGGTGAACGGCCTGAGGTCCAGCTCCGTGGGCTGCGCGAACCGCGAGAAGTTGTGCACGCACAGCACCAGGTCGTCCTCGTATTCGCGCAGGAAGGCGATCACCGCCGGGTTCGAGGACTGCAGCTCGGTGTAGGACCCGAGCCCGAAGGCGGGGTTCTGCTTGCGGATCTCGATCATGCGGCGGGTGAAGTGCAGCAGCGACGAGGGCGACGACATGGACGCCTCGACGTTGGTGACCTGGTAGCCGTAGACCGGGTCCATGATGGTGGGCAGGAACAGACGCCCCGGATCCGACGACGAGAAGCCCGCGTTGCGGTCGGGGGTCCACTGCATGGGGGTGCGGACGGCGTCGCGGTCGCCCAGCCAGATGTTGTCGCCCATGCCGATCTCGTCGCCGTAGTACAGGATGGGCGAGCCGGGCAGGGACAGCAGCAGGGCGGTGAACAGCTCGATCTG